>JBDUBA010000172.1:0-23874 GCA_040004335.1 Gemmatimonas sp. | reverse complement strand
TTCGGTCCATTGGATGACATCGATGAACTGCTTGCGCAGGAAATCGCCGAGCGCCATTGCGTGTGCCTCCGAGGGGGCGTGGTAGCAGGAGTGAAACGAACAGCGGGCGGTGAAATCACCGCCCGGTTCCGCGCACTACGTAATTAGTGCGGAGCGGGTTGCAGAAAGGTAAGGGTCGGCTGGCATTTGTATTGTGGACCGGGTCAACGGACCGGGGCAACGGACCGGGTCAACGGACCGGGGCAACGGACCGGGTACACGGACCGGGTCAACGGACCGGGTCCACGGACCGGGGCAACGGACCGGGGCAACGGACCGGGGCAACGGACCGCGGGTCAACGGACCGGGTCAATGGACCTGAGCAGGGGAGCTGACAGCTGGCAGCTTCGGTTCAGCTGGCAGCTGGAACCTTTAGCTTGCGGTGCACGGGCTCGCACAACGGCGGCGACCAAAGACGCCAGCGGCCAGCTTCTGAGCTACCAGCTTACCGCCGGATCAGGGGTGCCCGATGCGTTGATTGACTGCAACTGCAACTGCAACTGCAACTGCATAACTGCCTTAGGACTTTTGGGACTCTGAACGGACTTTGCGGACAGCTTCGGTGTCGGCGTGAGGTTCGAAACGGGGATGCCGACATACTTTTTTCTTGATAGCTGCGTGTGGAATCTCGCCATCGGTGTGTTGAAGCGTTTCCCTCGGTTCGTGGCGCTTCATCAGTCGTTTGGGTTGCGCGTCATAAAATCCGCTTTACCCGCTGCGGCACGCCCGGCAACCAAACGCCCGAATCCAGTGCAGGAAGTCCAGTCCAAGAAATCCGGTACAAAAAGAAGGGAGTCCGCGGACCCCTGCGAACTCCCCGACACCTGACCCGCCAGAAGTCCAGTTTACTTATTCGTACCTCAGCGCTTGAATGGGGTTGAGCGCGGCCGCCTTCCGCGCCGGGTAGTAACCGAAAAAGACACCAACCGCGGCGGAAAAGCCGACCGCAACCGCAACGGCAATTGGCGGGGTGGCCGTCGTCCACCCGGTGAAGTGCGCGAGCGCCATCGCTCCGCCCAACCCGATTGCCACTCCAATGATGCCGCCCAACAAACTCATCACGATGCTCTCCACCAGGAACTGCGTGAGCACGTCCGATCCGCGCGCGCCAATGGCCATGCGAATACCGATTTCACGCGTGCGTTCGGTGACCGACACCAACATGATGTTCATGATGCCGATGCCACCGACCACCAACGACACCGACGCGATCGCCGCAAGCAACCATGACATCACCTGCGTGGTGCTCGTCGCGGTTGCGGCCAGATCATTCTGATTGCGTACGGTAAAGTCGTCCGGTACACCATCGCCCAGGTTGTGCGATTCGTGCATGATGGCGGTGATTTCATCCTGTGCCGCGGGCAAGTCACTCGCGTTGGTGGTGCTCGCGATGATTTGTCCAAGAAACGCAAACCCGCTTAGCCGCGCTTGCGCCGTTGTATACGGGACCAGCACCACATCGTCCTGATCACTGCCGCTGGCCGTTTGTCCTTTGGTGGCCAACACGCCAATGACCGTGAACGGCACGGAGCCGAGCTGCACTTGCGATCCCACGGGGTCCTCGTCTGGAAACAGATTGCGCGCCACCGTGCTTCCCAACAGCACCACTTTTCGCGCCGAAGTCTGATCAAGGTCGGTGAATACTTCACCACTGGTCACATCCCAATCACGAATGGTGGTGTAATCGGTGGAAACACCAGCAACCGGTGCGCGCCAGTTTCCCGAACCACCAATGACCTGCGTGCGCGTGTTGATGACCGGCGAAACTCCGGCCAGTGTGGTCGCTTCCGCCTTGATCTTTTCCGCATCGGCCACCGACAATCGATTGAACGTCTGCGCACCTTGGCTCACGCCGCCTTGCGACGTCGTGCCCGGCGTAATCATGATGAGGTTCGTGCCTAAACTGTTGATCTGCTTCCTGATCGTCGATTGTGCTCCCTGCCCGACCGCCACCATCACAATGACGGCGGCCACTCCAATTACGATGCCCAACATGGTCAGACCGGTGCGCATCTTGTTCTTCACGATGCTCTGCCCGGCAAGCCGAAGTAACGTGGACTGTTTCATGAAACCTCCACCAAACTCTCGCTGGAGTATTCGGGTTCGTCCGGACGGGCCGATGCATCGAGGACCACAAGATCGGCCGCCGCGTTGCGACGATTTTCTACCGGATGATCGCGCAAAATTCGACCGTCACGCACTTCGACCACACGCGTTGCATAACTCGCAATGTCGGGTTCGTGTGTTACCACCACTATCGTAATGCCGGCTTCGTTCAACTCCTGAAACAGCGCCATCACTTCAACGGACGTGCGCGAATCCAGATTGCCCGTTGGTTCGTCGGCCAGCAGCAGCGTTGGTTCCGTCACCAATGCCCGCGCAATGGCAACGCGCTGCTGCTGACCGCCCGACAACTCACTTGGTTGATGCTCGTATCGATCAGCCAACCCCACTCGTTGCAGTGCATGCATGGCCAGAGCGCGACTGTCACGCTTGATACCGGAACGATCGTACAGCAACGGCAGTTCCACGTTGTCCACGGCGCTGGTACGCGCCAGCAGATTAAAGCCCTGAAAAATGAATCCGAGTTTCTGATTGCGAAGATCGGCCAACGCGTCACGCGACAACCCATCAACACGAATGCCGTCGAGCAAATAACTTCCCCTGGTTGGCACGTCGAGACAGCCCAGGATGTTCATGAGTGTTGATTTGCCCGAACCCGACGCTCCCATGATCGCCACCAACTCGCCTTTCCGAATCGTCAAATCGACGTGCCGTAACGCCTGTACTTCGTTCGCGCCCGAGCGATACACCTTTTGTACTTCGTGCAGCTGGATCACCGCTTTCGGAAGCAGCGAGTCCGTCACCGAATTGTACGATGTTGAAGCGCCAGACTTTACTGCCGCAATGGGTGCCTGAAGAGTGGTATTCATGTTAGAACCCTCCAGGACCACCGCGTCCGCCGCGCTGAGTCTGCGGCTGCAACGGATTCGTGCTGGTGCTGCTCGCGGCGGCCGAAGTTGCCGCAACTGTCAAACCCACAATGAGCTTCGTGCCTTCTTTGATGTCGCGCGACATCACAACCGTTTGCTGGCCATCGGTGAGTCCGGTGTGAACCCGCGCCATCGCGGGTTGTCCATCTGCACCAACGTACCAGACCGTGCCACTCGTACCGGCCGCGCGTGAGCCGGCCTTGCCACGTGCGAGACCACCACCGGGTCCGCCCGCGAGTCCGCCGCCAGCACCACGGCCAGCTGGAGTTGAAGCCACAGCTGCCGTGCTCGCGACTGGCGTGCCCACGGCCGGCACCGCTCCCCGCGCCGAATCACCAACGTTTACCGCCTGCATCTTTGCACTGTCACCGGAAATGGCAGCCTTCTTCGCGGTTGCGTCGGCAATCATCGCTTCAGTGCCCTTGAATCGAAGCGCAGCGTTCGGAACCAGGATGGCATCCTTCGCTTCACCGGTTTGAAATGCAACGGTGGCCGTCATGCCAGGCAACAATTTTCCATCGGTGTTCGAGACTTCAATTACAACCGTGTAATTCACAACGTTGTTAAGGGTGGTTGATTGCAAGCGCACCTGTTTGACGGTGCCGGTGAATGTGCGACTGGTATATGACTGCACGGTGAAACGCACCGGTTGCCCTTCTTTGATGATGCCAATGTCACTCTCGTCAACGGTCGCGAGGATCTGCATCTGCGTAAGCGAGTTCGCAATCAGAAACAGCTGCGGCGCCGACAAGCTGGCGGCGACCGTTTGCCCCACGTCAACCAAACGCTGCACAATCACCCCATCAATTGGAGCGTAGATGTTGGTGAACGCGAGATTCTGACGCGCCTTATCGAGCGACACTTGCGCAGATTTCAGATTGGCCTTCCCAACCGTGACCGCCAGTTCAAAGCCGCTGAACTCACTGCCGGCCAACATGCCGTCATCAAACAACTTCTTGTTGCGATCGTAATCATTCTGCGCTTGCACGAGTTGCGCCTGCACGCGTTCAACGCTGGCCTCGGCATCCTGTACCGATTGATACGCCAACGTTGAATCAATACGCGCCAGCAACTGGCCCTTTTTCACACGATCGTTGAAGTCGACATACAAGGCCGCCAGCTGGCCAGACACCTGGGTGCCGACCTGCACGGTGGTAACGGCGTTCAAGGTGCCGGTGGACGACACGGTGGATGTGATATCCCCCTTGCTGGCCGTCGCGTACCGAAACGTTGGAACTTCCTTGGCATCCGACATACGATAGAAGATCAGCCCACCAGCAGCGGCCAACATCGCGACTGCGATAAGTGACACGCGCGTTTTTTTCATGACTGGATACCTCAGTGCTTCGTTGTGGAAGCGAAACTGACGCGGGTAGTGTTTCGCCCTCACATGGGATACGCTCCGAATTGCGCAGTGCTAACCCCGTTGTCACGGACCGCACGCTGGTGTCTTGAACGGTCGGATTCGCGACATGGGCGTTGATGCATTGACTCCCGCCTCAGTTCAGAGCATCCCGTCCGTGGCTTTCCACCACACACGACCGCCTCGCTCTCAACACACTCAACGACGGTGATTTTGCATGCACCGCGTTTATGCGTTTCAATCCACCTGGCACTTTTACGTTTCAGCGCAGCCGGCAATTTTGACTCCTTTGATTTTTGATTTTCAATGTTCCGGCACCTCGACCGGGACCAAGTGCCGTTCGTAACGCTCAGGGTGTCACTGGTGCCCCCGACCTTTGCGTCCATGCCGCACGAGCCCCAAGCTTCACACGTGACTCATTCCGTACTTCCGCCGACCGCCTCCGATAATACGCCGGCATCCGCCTTCGAACGGCGCCAGTTGCTGCAGATTCTGACGTTCTGGACGCTGATTGCCATGCTCACCGCGGCCAACGGCATCATCGATCCGCGCGGCCGAGGGCTGCAGCCACTTCTGCCGGCCGCACCAATCGCCCTCGCCTTCGTTCAGTGTTATTTGTGGGCACTCATTACGCCGCTCGTGTTCTGGATGTGCAGTCGCTTTACGCTCGAACGCGGGAACTGGATGTGGCGCATCCTGTTGTTTGCGGTTGCCGGGATCGTGATTGCCAACGTGGTCAGCATGTTCACCGACTTCATGCGGTTTGATGTGTTGTACGCGCCACGCGAACCGCCACCCGGTCAGCCGCGGTTCGATCCGAACTTCCTTTCAGGCATCACGCGCCTGTGGTGGATCGACGACCTGATCGTGTTCATTGCGGTATTGGCTGCTGGTTTCGCGCGCGACTATTTTCTGCGCTACCAACTGCGCCGAGAGGAAGCGACGCTTCTGCAAACGCAATCCGTCAAACTCCAGGCACAACTTGTCGAAGCACGCCTCTCGGCACTGCGATCGCAGCTCAATCCGCACTTTCTTTTCAACACGCTGAATGCAATTTCGGCCCTGGTTGAGCGTGACCCCAAAGGTGTACGTCGCATGATCGCCCGCTTGAGTGAATTGTTGCGATACTCGCTCGAGGAAGGAAGTGAGTCGGAAGTGCCACTCTCTCGCGAGTTCGCCTTCCTCGATCGCTACATGGAAATCATGCAGATACGATTTCAAGGGCGTTTGAAGATTGAGCAGCACAGCGACGCAGATGTCGCTGATGCGCTCGTGCCCAATCTCATTCTGCAGACGCTGGTGGAAAACGCGCTTAAATACGGTGTGAACGAGTCGGACGGAAGCGGGCGCCTGGCCATTTCCGCCACGCGGCAAGGAGAACAACTCGTTTTGCGCGTGCGCGATTTCGGACCTGGATTACGGAACGGTGGCAGCTCCAGCAGCAATCTCGCGAACGGCAACGGACTTTCAGACTCGGGTGTGGGATTGCGCAACACACGCGAACGACTGGAACAACTGTATGGCGACGATCAACAGTTCTCACTGCGAGCCGCCGACGGCGGCGGAGTGATTGCCGAAGTCATGTTGCCGTTTCACACCATGGCCGACATGCGCACGACTGGCGAAATGAGAAGCGTATGACTGTCCGCATCCTTCGCGTGCTGGTCGTCGACGATGAAAAGCTGGGCCGCCAGCGCGTGGAAGACTTGCTGGCTGCCGAAAAGAACGTTGAGGTGGTAGGCACCGCCGAGAACGGTGATGCAGCCATCGCTGCGATTCAATCACTGCATCCCGATATTGTATTTCTTGATGTACAGATGCCGGGCAAGAGCGGGTTGGACGTGGTACGCATCGTTGGTGCCGTCGCGATGCCCGTAACGGTTTTCGTTACGGCATACGATCAACACGCGTTGTCCGCTTTCGAGCTTGCGGCCATCGATTATCTCGTCAAACCGTTCGACGATGAGCGCTTCGCGCAGGCGTTTCAACGAGCGCGCCGTCAGGTTGAGCTACAGGAAGTCGAGCGGGTTTCGGGACAGCTGTTTTCGTTACTGCAGAGTTCACGAGAGGGTGCACCGGCTCCAACAGCAACGACGAACCAACCAACGCCCGGATCCGCTGGAACGGATGGCGGCCACAGCACCGATGCGGTCAAGCATGGGTATCTGGAACGTATCGCGGTCGAAATGCGCGGACAGGTACGCGTGGTGCCGGTGAAACAAGTCGAATACATTACCGCCAGTGGCCCGTACGCCGAGCTCCATGTTGGCGACAAGCGATACGTGTTGCGCGAGCGAATGCAAACGCTTGAGGAACGCCTCGACCCATCCAAGTTCTTTCGCATCCATCGCTCCGCCATCGTGCGGCTGGATCTGATTGAGACCCTGCTGCGAAACCCGGGCGGCGACTACGGCGTGCAGCTCAGGAGCGGGGTGCGCCTCAAGGTCAGCCGCAATCGTTTTGAAGAACTCGAAAAACAAATGGGGCTCGAGCTGTAGCGGTTACAGGCGCGGCTCTTTCTTTGCGGGGGCCGCGGATGTTCCGCCTGCATTCTTCGCCTCACCGTTCTCGTCAGTCTTTTCGTCAATTTCAATACGCTCTAGCTTGACTTCGAGTCGAATTCGAGCGAATGCGCTCATTTGAAAGTTTGCAATCCAGACCAGTGTGAACCAGGCGACAATTGCCCCGCGCCAATCGGGCAGTAGCAGGCGATACCCCGTGCCCAGGATGATGCCCGCAGACACGTAGTGACTGAAACAATATTCGCACGTGAACAGATAGAAACATTTCCGCACCAGCAACGACGACGCCGTCTTGCTTCGTTCGACGCAGTATTCGCGCGGTTCACGAAATACTTCTTCGTGCGTGACTGTCCACGCCACACAGGCCACCACGCCACTCAGCACAAGCAGCACCAGCACTTGCACCGTGAGCGGTTGTTGCAGGATGTCGTTCACAGGGCGTTCCGGGAGTGGCCAGGGTGTGCCTACATATGATCAGCGCGCGCGTAGCGAAATCGTCTTGCTGGAACGAATATCGCTGGAGGATGCGCCCGCATCGAGGCGAACGGGTTCGTTCTCCACTACCCAAGCGTGCGTCGCGGCGTTCCAGTACGCAAGCGACTTGGCATTGATGGTGAAATGCACTACCCGGCTTTCACCGGGAGTGAGCGTGATGCGTTGATAGCCGCGCAGGTCGCGCGTGGGGCGATCGACCTGCGATCCCATGTGCGTCGCGTACAGCTGTACGACTTCATCACCAGTTCGCGGGCCGGTATTCGTAACTGTGACAGAAGCTACAATTGGCGCGGCGGAACGCAGTGTGGCAGCGCTGGTTGTGAGCGCGCCATACTTGAACGTGGTGTAGCTCAGCCCGTGACCAAATGGGTACAGGGGCGCGCCTTTGAAGAAACGGTAGGTGCGTCCGGCCATGTCGTAGTTCTCGAATGGCGGAAGATCGGCGAGCGACTTGTAGAACGTGATCGGCAGTCGCCCGCCAGGGTTATAGTCTCCAAACAACACGTCGGCAATTGCGCTGCCACCGGCCTGCCCCGGATACCACGCTTCCAGAATGGCGGGCACGTTTGTGTTCGCCCAATTGACGGCCAGCGCACTGCCGTTGAGCAGTACGAGGACGGTTGGTTTGCCAACCGCAACGATCCGCTCCAGCAACTTTTCCTGTACGGCTGGCAGATCGATGAGCGTGCGATCACCGCCTTTAAATCCTTCAATCTGCACTGGCATTTCTTCGCCTTCGAGACGTGCGGACAGCCCAAGCATCATCACGACCACATCGGCCTGTTCGGCGACGGCAACAGCGTCCGCTTCGAGCGTCTCGCTTGGTGGCGACCATTGCAATTGCAGCCGGGCGTCGCCATACGATTCCTCGCCTTCCACGCGGAGGGTGTAACTGCGGCCAGCGATGAGTTGCAGCGCCGTACTCAGCACCGAGCGTGGATCGGGGAATTCACCGGTTTGTTGATACACGGATTGAATACGCACGCTATCATCGAGCACCAGGCGGAACTTCATCGTGCCCACCAAACCAAACCGATACGTGCCAGTTGCTTTCGGACGAAACGTTCCGGTCCAGCGCACGCCAAAATCATCTGCATTCATGCCCGCGCGCGGAGCACCTGCCTGCCAGTTTCCGTTGACGCTTGTATCGGTCGCACTAAACAACGCAGTGCCCGTCATCGCCCGATTCGAGAAATATTCTACTTTAATTCCCGGTTGTCCTTCGGGAGTGAACAAGACACCGTTTGGCGATCCATCGAGCACTGGAAATCCGTCGGCGAGATCGGAGCCACGCGCGTACAGCACTTTCGTGGCTGGTGACACGGCCTCACGAATGCCACGCAACGGGGTCACCGGATCGGACGGTTGGCCGTTGTAATTGCCCAACAGCATGCTCGTTTCGTTTGCGTTCGGTCCGATGACTGCGATCGTACCGATGCTTTTCTTGAGCGGTAACAGGGATCCACTGTTCTTGAGCAGCACCATCGATTTGCGCGCCACTTCGCGCGCCAGTGTCTGATTCGCCGTTGAGTTGAGCACGCTGTATGGCGTTTTTGCCCATTTCACTTTGAACGCGGAATCGAACATGCCAAGTTTCATGCGCGCGAGAAACAACCGTTTGAGCGAAGTATCAATGAGCGCTTCGGTGATCAGCCCTTCCTTGACCGCCTGAACAAGGTTTGGATACACGCGCCCGCAATCGAGATCGGTTCCGCTCTTGACGGCCAACGCAGCGGCGGCGGCCGCCGTTTGCGCAACTTTGTGTCGCAGATATATGTCGTCAATCGCACCACAATCCGAAACGACGTACCCTTTGAAGCCCCATTCACCTCGCAAAATATCCTTGAGCAACGGATCACTGCCACATGCGGCAAATCCGTCAATGCGATTGTACGCACACATAATGGAATACGCTTTGGCTTTGGTAATCCCTTGTTCAAAATGCGGGAGATAACTCTCGCGCAGATCGCGTTCGCTGATCACGGCATTGAACTCATGCCGCTCGGGTTCAGGACCGCTGTGCACGGCGTAATGTTTGACCGTCGCTATGGTCTTGAAATATTTGGGGTCATCACCTTGCAGACCGCGCACAAACTGTGTGGCCAGTTGCCCGGTCAGGAACGGGTCTTCTCCATACGTCTCTTGCCCTCGCCCCCATCGCGGATCGCGAAACAGGTTGATGTTTGGCGACCAGAACGTCAGCCCCTGGTATCGCAGGTGACTTTCGTTCCGGATGTAGTCGTGATACTTCGCGCGCGCTTCGTCGGAAATGACAGTGGCCGTTCGAAACATCACCGCGTCATCAAAGCTGGCGGCCAGACCAATCGCCTGAGGAAACACCGTGGCCAATCCCGACCGGGCCACGCCGTGCAGCGCCTCGTTCCACCACTGGTAGGCTGGAATACCCAGCCGGTCAATCGCTGGTGCTACGTCTTTCATCTGCTGCACTTTTTCGTCCAGCGTCAATCGCTTCACGATATCGATTGCGCGGGCTTCGAAACCGAGGGCTTCATTTCGAAACGCTGGCGCTGGTGTAGCAGCAGCGCGCTGCTGGGCACCAAGCGTCGAGGTAGCTTGCATGGCCAGAACGATGTATGCAGTGATGCGAATCGACTTCATCCTGTTACCCCGCGTGAATGAGTATCGCCGTCAGCAAGAAACCGATACATCGTTTCTGAAAAGTATGCTTCACCCGGACGTACAATTGTTGTTGGGAAGGTGGGTTGATTGGGCGAGTCCGGAAAATGCTGCGTTTCCAGTGCAACACCTGCGTGAAGCGCATACGCACCGCCCTTCCCGCCTGCAATTTGATCGAGTTCGTTGCCGGTGTAGATCTGGATGCCGGGTTTGGTGGTGCGTACTTCCAGAATTCTTCCGCTGGCGGGATCGTAGAGACGAGCAGCCAAAACAGGGGACTGTCCGCTGTTGTTCGCCCCAGCATCCAGCACGAAATTGTGATCGTATCCCCGTCCAATTCGCAACTGGTCATCGTCGTCGTAAATATGCGCACCAATGCGCCGCCCTGAGCGAAAGTCGAAGGGTGTTCCCACAACCGGCTGCAACTTGCCCGTAGGAATGAGCCCCGAATTGACTGGCGTAATCTGTGAGGCGAATACCGTGAGTTCGTGATCCAGAATGTTGCGCGCGCAGCAAGGGTTGAGATTGAAATAGGTGTGCTGCGCCATGTTCACCGGCGTCGCTGCGTCAACGGTCGCCCCGTACTCAACCCGAAACTCATTCGCATTGGTGAGCGTGTACACTACGCTTGCGCGAAGGGTTCCGGGATATCCCTGATCACCCGCCGGACTTTCGAATTCAAGCTGCGCACCAACTTCATCTGCACGCTCGAATGGGTGAACCGCCCACTCGTGGGCATTGAATCCGTGCGCTCCGCCGTGCAGATGATTGGGGCCGTCGTTCCGCGACAATTCGTAGCGCCGACCGTCGAGCGAGAAGGTGGCGTTGGCAATGCGATTGGCATTCCGCCCAATCAGCGCACCGATGTAGAACCGATCGTCGACATGCCGCGCGGTATCATCAAATCCCAAAACTACATCGGCCAGCGTTCCTTCGCGATCGGGGACGAGCATCGACAGAATGATCCCGCCGCGCCCAATGAATCGTACGATCATTCCCTGCGAGTTCTTCAACGTAACGACGGGCGTGTCGTCGGCCGTTCCCAGCGACAACCGCGCAACCGTAACGCTTGCTGCGTCCGTTTTTCGCGCGTCTTGTAACCTGCTTGACATGTCCAAAATCACTTCCCGGCCGAGTACGCGTACAACCCAAACATGACACCCACAAATCCTTGTGAGATTTTTGTGCTCAGAATTTTGCCGTCAACATTGTTCTTAAGTAGCGTCCACGAATCTGGCTTGTCGCTGAAATAGAAATCGTACAACCCGCTGCGCGCGACAATTCGCAGGTAAATGGTGCCACTGAAAGCTTTACCCAGGGCCTTACTCGCGAGGATTGCGGCGTTGCCAGGTGTTTCTTTCCCATTCTTCTGCTCGAGGCGTACCACCGCCTGCCCACTGCTGTCGAGCGTCACCGCGAGAAAATAGTTGAAGAGATCGTTCTGAAACGCAAGCAGTCCCGCTTTGTCACCGGCTTTGGCTGGCTTGTACCGCATGACAGTCGACGCAGTTGCGTTCAAGTGCTGCTGGCGACGTCCAATGAACGAGGGTTGACGAAACTTGGTGATGTCAGCATTGCGCGCCTTGAGTGTGAGCCACCCTGGCGCTGAACGAAAATCATACCACTGCTCCGTTGGCGTGCGAATCATGTTCCAATACGGCGCCAGTGCGGTGTCGGCAAATTCGTCGCGCAACGAGAAGTCACCGTGAGTTGGAACCGCAGGTGCTGCACCGGCCGGCAGATTTGGTTTCGCATGCAAGTACGGCACTTTCTCACCAGCTTTGAGAATGATGGGCCATCCATCCACCCACTCGACTGGCAACAGATACGTTTCACGTCCGGTGTTGTACATGTCTCCTTCGTAGGGACGCGTGGCGAGAAAAATGCTCCACCACTCCCCGTTCTGTGTTTGCACAAGTTCGGCGTGACCGGCCGACGTTATCGGAAATTCGCGCGCACCGAGATTCCGTTGCGTCAGAATAGGATTGCCTTTGAACGGTACATATGGGCCGAGTACTGTCTCGCTCCGCAACACGACCTGCGAATGACCCTCGGCCGTTCCACCTTCGGCCGCGGTCATGTAGTAGTGCCCATCTTTCTTAAGGATGTGTGGTCCTTCAATCCAGATTGGCTTCTTCGAAAAGTCGACGCCACCGTTCACGAGCATCGTGCGCGGACCAATCAGCTTGTTGGTCTTCGTGTCGAACTCCTGAATCCAGATGGCGCGATGTCCGCTGTACTGCGGCGTTCCAATTGGCGGCCCGTTGTTCATGATGTACGCTCGGCCATCATCATCGAAAAACAACGACGGGTCGATTCCGTCAATCTCCTTCAACCAGATTGGTTCGGACCATGGACCGGCAGGATTGGTTGCGGTCGAAAGGAAATTGCCGCCGCAATCGACGCACGTGTTCAACACATAGAATGTGCTGTCGTGATGCGAAATTGACGGTGCGAATACGCCGCGCGAAATTCCCAACGTGTCAAATTTAAGTTGCGACGGGCGCGAAATGACGTTGCCAATTTGCGTCCAGTTCACCAGGTCTGTGCTATGGTGTACGGGAATGCCGGGGAAGTACACGAAGGTCGAATTGACGAGATAGTAGTCGTTGCCAACCCGCGTAATGCTGGGATCGGGATAGAACCCGGACAGGATGGGGTTGACGTATTCGTTGGCCGCGGGCTTGATCGTCGCGTAGACAGAGTCGTGCCCCTCATATGCGAACCAGTCAAATCGCGGATTGTTTGTCGCGGTCGGTTGATTTCCAAAACCGACACCGGCACACGCAGCGACTGCCGTCACTAGCGTGGTGAGCGCCGTCTGCATTACACGATTCATCGCGTGGCTCCTTTGGCGGACGTGCGGTAAAAACTCTCCGGCGGACCCAGATAACTTTGCGGAAGATTGGTTGTTTCAACTACAATCTTCTGAAGCACGATACCTGGATCGACCAACCAGAACTTCACAGTGTGTGCGCCCGGTTTCTTGATCTCATGACGTGTCATCAGAATGCGAATGTTGTCCGCGACCGATTTTTCCCACGCACCGTTCGACGTGTCGGGAATAACTTGCACCGTGACCGGCGCATCGTCGTCAAACGAAATCGCATACCGGGGACCGGTGGCCGTGCCAAGAAAATTGTGCGCCGGTGACAGATAAGTGTGCACCTTCACTGTGCCGCTGTCTCGCAGAAACACTTTGTATTCAAGGTGCGGCGACGTTGCATTGGGCACCACGCTTGGCATGGTCACGGGTGTCGCCGTCATGCCAGACAGGGTGCGTCCTAAATCGGGAATACGTTGCCACCGCACTGAATCTTTCGCAACGGTGCCGCCAACGGCGCGCGCATAATGCTCCGCTTCCATAGACACATATCCGTTGGACTGCATGAATCCATCCACTTCGTCTCGACGAGGCGAAGCGGGATTGTTTACGACTGCCTGAATTGCAGTCTTGACATTGTTCGGTCCCGCAAACGTGATCGGAACAGTCTGCGTGCCACTTGGCAATTGCGTCCAATCAACGCTGACCGCAACACGCGTTTCTTTTGTAACAGTGCCCGTTGCTGGCGACAACTTCAACCAAGGCGTGTTTGCCGAAGCCGAGTATGTGAACGGCGCCTGGCCCTTGTTGTAGACGTCGACATGATAGGTTTGCTGCGAATACACGTCGAAGGGTGGTAACGCAGGTCCGCCACGACCTGCACCTGGAACCAATACTGGTGGTGGCCCACCACGCCCAATCGGCGCCGCCGGCGCGCGATCAACTTCAACAACGGCCACTCCCATGTCCGCGCTGGTGGGCAGCTGAATGACATCCACTCGCGGCATCACATTGCGTGGCGGCTCCTGCCAATACGTGTATCCAATATGCGTCTGGTCCATCATGTGGCTCCATTTGCCACCGGCCAACTCGGTATTGTAGTATTTCGAAATTGCGGCATCCTTGTCGAACAGCTTGCGCGCCTTGTCCGCAAGATCGTTCGTGCTGGCGCGACCTTGCGCAGCGTATTGTCGGTTCCGACCTACGGTCACATACAAATCATTCACGTTGGCGCTGGCCTGTACCGGATGCAGCACCAGTTGATAAAACGCATCCTTGTATTGCGGCGCCAACTGCGCAGCCAACGTCGTGGCCCGCTGCAACAACGCGTTGTAGTCCTCCGCCACACGTTCGGCTTCGCGGAAGTTGTTCAGGCTATACGTTTCAGGCTCAAGCAACTCGGGCTTCCGGCGGCCGTTGTACTTGAGATACGTCGTAACGATGTCAGCAATGTCCGCCGCGTGCTGATTGCCGAATTGCTGGCGTGCCCACGACACGGTGTACTCGGGCAACTTCTCCGCGGGCAGTGCGTCCGGATTCCAGGCGTAATCCATGAAGAACTGAATTGGAAATTCCATGGGCTTGAGATCGCCCACGTTCACAATCCAGATGCGATTGGCGCCGTATTCGTGCGCGAGGTGCAGCTGCTCCCACACGCGTGCAATTGGATTCGTATTGAGCCATTTGTAGTTGCGTGGCCCGCCGACGTAATCGAAATGATAATACACACCAAACCCGCCCGCGCGATTGCGTTCCTTGAGATCGTTCAACCGGCGAATGTTACCCCAATTGTCATCCGCGAACAGCAGCGTGATGTCATCAGGAACACGCATCCCCTTGTCGTAATAGTCCTGCACTTCTTTGTACAACGCCCATAATTGCGGTGTTTGATTTGCGGGTTTCTTCGTGACATCTGCGATCATCTTCCGCTGATCAGCAACGATGCGCTCGAGCAACGAGATGGCTGTGCCCTGCGTCATCGGCGCGTCGCCGTCGCCTCGCATGCCAACCGTTACGATGTTCTCACGCGTGCCCATACGTTGGATGCCCGCGCGCCAGAAATCGCGAAGGGTGGAGTCATTCTTTTCGTAGTCCCACTCGCCCTTGCCATACCGTTTCCACTCCTGCTGCGCTCGTGTGAGTGGCTCGTGATGCGACGTTCCCATAACGATACCATACTCGTCGGCCAGAATGACGTTGAGTGAATCGTCGTCGGCAAACGCATTCCCCCACATCGCCGGCCACAGATAGTTGCCGCGCATTCGCAGAATGAGCTCGAACATCTTCGTGTACATCAAGTGATTTACGCCGCCAAACTTTTCGCGCGTCCAACCGGAAAATGCCGGTGCCTCGTCGTTGATAAAGATGCCGCGGTATTTGACGGCCGGTTCGCCCTGCACTTTTCGTTCGGCGGGAACCGAGACCGATGTTTGCTTCACCGTCGGCACATCGGCCCAGTAGTACCAGGGCGAAACGCCAATTTGTGCCGACACATTGTACGTGCCGTAAATGGTGCCGCGCTTGTCGCTGCCCGCAATCACCAGCGCGCGATCGACACCGGGCATGGGATTGTCAACCGTCTGCGAGACGTACGACTCCCATTTCCCGGCAACTTCGCGCACGTCGATTTTGTGGCGCTGCACGAGATCATCAATCAACGCGCTGTGGCCAATCGTGCCGATGATGACCGCTTGTTTGACCAACACCTTTCCCGCGGCCACCACCGTAACCACCGAAGCCTTGTTTGTCACTCGGCCGATGTCAGCCGCGAGGTCACGCGCTGCGCGTGTCGCGCCGGGATATTCGTTGTTGGCGACATAAATGGCCGTCGAGGCAGCGCCTGTACTCAGCACAAAACGATCAGCCACCGCAGGTACGCGATTGCTCGCGACTGTTGCGTCGCCTGCATGCGCCGAAACAGCCGCAAACAGTGCACTGAATAGCAGCGCATTTTGCGCGATGGAGCGAACGGTCATGGCTTGATCCTCAACGTCAATTGATGCGGAATGCCGCTATCGCGTTGTCGCGTGTGCTTCGCGCACAGATTGTTGCCCAGCACCAAACCGTCGCGCCACTTTCCCCAATGGCCGGCAGTCGATCACCTTCACCATTGGGAACCTGAATCATTGAATTGTCCCTCGCGCCACACGCACTATGGCATCAAACGCGGGCTTCGCTTTGTGTTGACGGTCAAACACCAGTGGATAACTCGTTCGACCGGGAATTGGCCAACCGTTCAGCCACGAATCGCCATCGGCAACGCCCCAGAACGTCACGCGATCAATGTCGGCGCCGTGTTTCTTGAACACCGCAAACATGTCGCCGTACCGTTTCGCGAGTTTGGTCTGCATAGAGTCGGGCAATACGTCCGGCCATGGATTGAGCGCCTTGTTCGCTTCAATGCGAAGTGAAACATCCGAGGTTCGGTTGGCCGTGTTCGACGGCAATACATCAATGTCCAACTCGGTGATGTTCACTTTCACACCAGTCGCCGCAAAGATCGCAATAGTGGAATCTTCCAATCCCACAGTTGGCCAATCCATCTTCATGTGCGCCTGCGAACCAATGGCGTGAATCTTGAGCCCCTTGCTCTGCAACTCCTTGATCAACCGCACTGCCCCGGCGCGTTTCGCCGGATTCTCAAGGGAATAGTCGTTGTAATACAACTGCGCGTTTGGATCGGCCTCGTGTGCGTACTCAAACGCCTTCGCGACAAAGTCGTCGCCGATGATGGACTGCCACGGCGACTTTCGCATCGTGCCGTCTTCGTTGAGCGCTTCGTTCACGACGTCCCATCCTTTGATGCGGCCTTTGTAGCGGCCAACCACCGTGGAGATGTGATCACGCATACGACCCAACAGCGTATCTCGACTTACCAGCGCGCCTTTGTCGTCCTGAAACACCCAGCGTGGAACCTGACTGTGCCACACCAACGTGTGCCCGACGACGAACATGCCGTTCTTCACGCCAAAGTCCACGTATTTGTCGGCCGGACCAAAATCGTACACCCCTTTGGTGGGATGCACCTTTTCCCACTTCAACACGTTCTCTGGCGAAATCGTGTTGAATTGCGCCTTGATCAGCGCCGCGCCTGCTGCGTCGCGCTCTTCGTACTGATTCGGATTGAGTGCAGCGCCAATCATGAAGTCCTTGGCGAACAGGACCTTGAGTGACGCTGGCTGCATCGGAGCACTGTTGTTCTGTGACATGGGCTGCCCGCTGCGGCGTGTGCAGCTCGCAATCGTCAATAGCAACAGGACGACGACGGTGCCCGATACATGTAGTTTGCGCATGATGGTCTTATGCCACTTGTGCGGTGGATTGTCTGCGCCGCTCGGCCAGCTCGTTTTGAATCTGCAGATTCAGCGGCTTCGTGATTTTGTAGGAGAACAAACACAACACTACCACCACCAGAAACAGTGCGGGATACACACTGATGGTCATACGAATGCCCAGCAACGCATGTTCGCTCTGCGCAACGTTTGCCACATAGCCGTAGCCTGACAGCACCCACCCGGCGATGGCGCCACCGAGGCTCAACCCGGTCTTGAGCGCAAACAGAATCGTCGCGAAAACCAGTCCGGTAATACGTCTCCCCGTTTTCCACTCAGCGTAATCGGCCACGTCTGCAAACATTGCCCAGATAAGGGGAATTGTTGGCGCGTAGGCCAGCGAACGCGCCCATTCCAGCAGGAAGGTTGCACCAATTGCGTTTGATGGCAGCAGGATAAATCCGGCCATCAAAATGGTTGCGAGCGAAAACCCGATGATTGCGACGGCACGTTTGCCAAACTTGGTGGACAGATACACCGACGCGATCACGCCGCACACCGTGACAATCTTGCCGGAGATGTTAAACAAGCTGAAGCCAACCGACGAGAGGTTGCTGCGATCGGCATTCAACACGAGTCCAAGTTTGTCCAGCAGTGAATTCCAGACACCACTGGTATCGGTCATCGCCATTCCATACTTCTGCAGGAAGGTGAACAACGCGTCCTTGTCCACATAATACTGGAAGTAGTAGAACGTGGTGCCGCCCTGCATGGCAACAAACACAAAGTGCGAAAGCGTTAACACAAACATCGCGATCCACGGCCCGTTATCGAGCAAACTCTTGAAATCACCTTTGGCGTCGGTCTTCTGCCTGGCTTCGGGGACAATACGCTCCTTCGTCGTCAGGAACGTGATCACAAAGAACACCACGCACACGACGGCCCACAGCCCCATCGTCATCTGCCAACCCTTGGCGTTGTTGCCTTGTCCAAATTTCGCAACTAACGGCAACGTAAATCCGCCAACAATAAGCTGGGCCAGCATGGCTGCAACAAACCGATAGGACGACAGTGATGTGCGTTCTTTCGAATCACCGGTCATCACGCCGCCAAGCGCCGAATACGGCGTGTTGTTCATGGAGTACAGCGTCATCAACAGGATATTGGTCAGACATGCCCACACCAATCGCCCAGTGGGCGCAAAGTCTGGCACGGTGTACGCCAATACCATCACCACACCCCACGGAATCGCGGTCCATAACACCCACGGCCTGAACTTGCCCCACCGCGTATTCGTGCGATCGGCCAGCACACCCATCATCGGATCGAAGAACGCATCCCACAGTCGCCCAACCAGCAGCATCGTGCCGGCCGCTGCAGCACCGATGCCCAGAGTGTCAGTGTAAAAATTGAGCTGAAACAGAATCATCGTCATAAAGACGAAATTCGCCGCCGCGTCGCCGAGGCTGTATCCCGCTTTTTCTACGACGGACAGTTTTTCGTTGCCGTTGGCCATGCGTTCCTTTGAGTAGGACGTCGTGAAAATCGGGTTATAACACGTGCAGCATCACGCTTTGCAAATCCGCATCACGCGACGAAGTACCAACCATGATCCTGAAATCACCTGGCTCGACCACGAAGTCCATGTTGATGTCATGGAACGCCAAACGATCAGGTGTAATTGGCAGTTCAATGGTGCGCGTTTCGCCAGGCGCGAGGTCAACCTTGTTGAATCCCTTCAGCTCCTTCACAGGGCGAGTAACCGTACTGGTCACGTCACGCACATAAAGCTGCACCGTTTCCGTACCGCGACGTTTGCCGGTGTTTGTGACGTCGAGTGCCACCGTTGTGCTGTCGCTGCGCTTGATCGTGTCTTTTGTCAAACGCACGTTGCTGATGGCAAATGTGGTATAGCCCAAACCAAAACCAAACGCATACAACGGCGTCACGTCATCGAACAGATAGCCGCGACGCGCTGACGGTTTGTGATTGTAGAACGCCGGCAAGTGACCAACGGTGCGCGGCACACTGATCGGCATCTTCCCACCAGGATTCAAGTCACCAAACAACACCTCGGCCACAGCGTGACCGCATTCCTGGCCGAGGTACCAGCACTCAACGATGGCCGGTACTTTTTCGGCGACAAACTGCGCCGACAGCGGGCGCCCGTTGAACAGCAACGCAATAACAGGTTTGCCAGTGTCCAACATCGCCTTCACGAGTTCGTTCTGGCGGCCAATCAAATCGAGATTGGTGCGATCACCCATGTGTTTGAGCGACCATGCTTCGCGTGAAGTTTGCTCGTTGTCACCAATGGCGAGGATGATGACATCAGCCTTTTTGGCAACTTCGACGGCCTCGGCAATCAGGCGACGGTCTTCGACCGGATCGCTGGCGACGACTTCATCCTGCTGCCACGATCCACCAATGGTGATCTTGCAACCTTCGGCATGGACAACGTTGGCCGCATTCCCCACACGAGCTTTGATTCCCGCGAGCACCGACACATTACGTGCCGGCACACCGCTGTAACCGCCAAGCAAGCTGCGATCCGCGTTTGGCCCAATGACGGCAATAGTTTTGTGTGCACCAGGTGCGAGCGGCAATACGTTGCCATCGTTCTTGAGCAGCGTGATTGTTTCGCGTGCCGCCTGCATTGCCAGATCGGTGTTTGCCTGCCGTCCAACGATTTGCGCTGCAACTTCCGGATCGACGTACGGATCATCAAACAATCCCATCTTGAACTTCCAGAACAGCATGGGCCCAACGAGATCGTCGATGTCGGATTCTTTCAATACACCCGTTTGCACCAGTTCTTCGAGATGCAAATAGCAATCGGGCTCGGGTAGTTCGATGTTAACTCCGGCGCGCACGGCTAGCAGACATGCTTCCATCTTGTTAGCCGCCACGAAGTGCCCGTGTGTATCCGGACGGTCGTGCAGTTCCCAAATGGAGTAGTAGTCGGACACCACGAACCCTTTGAATCCCCACTCACTGCGCAACACGTCGCGCAGCAACCATCGATTCGCATGCGACGGAACACCATCCACTTCGTTGTACGACGCCATAATGCTGACGGCGCCGCCTTCCTGCAGCGCGGCCTTGAACGGTGGTAGAAACACTTCGCGCAGATCGCGCATCGAGACATTTACCGGTGCGCAATTTTGTCCCCCTTCCGGCTGTCCGTGCGCCACAAAGTGTTTCAGTGTTGCCATGACGCGCGACTTGTTCTGAAACGTTGCGTCGCCCTGAAACCCGCGCACAGCCGCGATGCCCATTTGCGAAATCAGGTACGGGTCTTCGCCAAACGTTTCTTCCACGCGGCCCCAGCGCGGATCGCGCGCAACATCAACCACGGGCGTGAGTGCCTGGTGCGTACCGCGCACGCGCGCCTCTTCCGCCGTCATAGCGTATAACGCCTCAACCAGCGCTGGATTAAACGACGCCGCCAATCCAATCGGTTGCGGAAAACTGGTGCCCTCTTTCGCCGCTTGTCCGTGCAGGCACTCCTCGTGAAACACCACCGGAATACCAAGCCGGCTTTCTTCGATGAAAAATTTCTGAATTGCGTTCGTGAGCTCGGCCTGACCGCGCGCGCCTTTGCCGTTGGCAGGGGTTGCGGGATCACTGCCGGCATCGCTCGGACGTCCCACTTGTCCAAGACCGTTGCCGTCCTTGAATGCAGCGCGTGCTTTTTCGAGATCGAAGTTGCCAGCGGCATCAACGAGCTTCGTTGCTTTCTCCTGCCAGGCACATTTCATCTGCGCGGCCTTTTCGGCCAACGTCATGCGCGAGAGCAAATCGGCAACGCGTGCTTCAGCGCTCAGGCTGGCATCTTTGTATCGCAACATGTCGGTTCCAGATTCTCCGTGATCCCGTGTGATCGGGATTCGAGCACTGCGCGGGCGGGGCGTGTATTGGCGGCCGGCGCCGGGAGCAATTGCTGAGGTGGGGCGGCGGGACTTGCTTGGTGGCGGGAACTGCGTCGGAGCGCCTTCGTGTAGAACGTTGGAATGTTGGAACGTTCCATTGCGCTAAACTTGAGGCCGAGCGATAATCGTGTCAACAGTGAAAGCGTCACGGCCGATCGAAACGATTGGTGCTATACTGAACAGGTTCGTTTCATTCACACGGAGGCATTCGTGAAATTGTCTGTTCGCATGACCCTGGTTGGCGCGGCGCTGAGCGCTGCTGCAACGTGCGTGGTCTCAGTAAGCGCACAGGCAGTGAAAGAGAAGGACTCAACCAAGATCCATACCGTCAAGGCCTCCCAGGACTTGATCATTCAGCAGCAATTGCAGTCGCGAACATTTTCCAACGCGTACGCCGCAATTGAGGCTCTTCACAGCAACTGGTTGCGCGTGCGCAACCTCAATCCGGCGTCGGGAAGCGTCATCAATCCTGCAGCTGGCGCAACCGCTACCTCGGCGGCCGCATCAGCCGCGTCGCCAAGTGCGCCGCCCATGCCGCGACAAGCGACCGGTATTCAGGTGTATCTCGATGGAGTGCGCGCTGGTGGAATCGACGTGCTGAAAACGATTCCCGTCGCAACCATCTACACCATCCGTCGTATCAGCGGCATCGATGCGCAGGCGCGTTTCGGCATCGGTCATTCCGATGGTGTGATTTACGTGGCAACCGGTCCTGAAAAAGGCGGCATTTAGCCCCGATCGCTAAGCAGCATCATTTGGAATCAAACCGGCGCCCGGCATGTTGCTCGGGCGCCGTTTGTTCTTTCACCCACACCAATCTTGTAAAAGTCTGGAAGCTGGAAGCTTAAAAGCTGGCCGCGGGCACCTTTAGTTGCAGTACCAGCTGTTCGGCTCGTTGCGGCTCGTCGCACCTCGTTCGGCTTTCTGCACCTCGTTCGGCTTTCTGCGGCTCGCGTTCGCCTTGCTGCGGTTAGTTCGCCTCTAAGACTCAGTACCCCGGGTTCTGCGGGTACTTCGGCCCCTTCAGCACGCCATCAATCTGCGACTGCGGAATCGGACGCAGCGCATGTTTGAGCGCCACGAATGCCGATCCGTGGGGATTGTATTTCTTCACACGGTCGACAAAGTACTGCGCGCCCGGACGAACGAGATCGTACCAGCGCGTAAACTCACCCGCCATTTCGCGCTCGCGTTCGTCCATGATGAAATCGATGTTCATCTGGCCTGCGGTGACCATTTGTTTTGGATCGCTTTTGAATGCAGCGGTGGCGGCCCGAACACGCAACACGTTGATCATCTGCGCAGCTTCAGCCGTATTGCCCAAGCCAATGTCGGCTTCCGCGGCAATGAGATACATCTCGGCGAAACGCATCAGCACCTGCACTTTGCCGCCTTCCTGCGCCGTCAGATTGGCACGCAGGTTGTCCTGGAACTTCTTGAGCGGCGGATACCGATCCCAGCTCATGTAACCGTCGGACGCGCCAGTGCGATCACCGCAGTACACCGATGGATCGGCATCACCCGCCGGGCACAGCGTACGAATGGTGTACGCTTTGCTCTGGCGGAACGGAATCGTTACCGGGTTGATCAGGTACACGCCGGTCGTATCACCGATGTTGACGACTGCTCCGCTCGTGCAGAACGGGCAATTGGTGGTCGGGTTACGCTGGCCACCGGCCGTTGCGAGCCACACTGTCTGATACGAACCGTCAAACCGCGTGTCCATGATTGCGCTGGCGCCTGGCGTTCCGGCCCAACGGTTATCAAACACCTTGAGTCCATACTGCGTTGGCGCGAGGCGACGGAACGGACGTCCGTTGTTCAAATCACGCGCCACACCCACAGCGAATGCACCGTTGTCATACTGGCTCAGATACACAAGATGGAGGTAGTTGTACTGGTCGGCACCATCATAGTGCGTTAGATCGTACGAGAACTGCACCGTGAACATGAACTCCGACTGGTTCATGTTGTAGCCAGTGTTTTCGCAGTATCCCTGACGACCTGGATCGGCCGCGCGTGCCACGCACCACAAATCAGCGTAGTTTGGTGTGAGCGAATACGTTCCAGACGCAATGACGGTCTTCGCGTCGGCAAGCGAAGCCGTGAAGTCTGCCGCCTTGCCGGGCGAGTAGTCCTTGTACGCACGTGTCAGGTACACTTTCGAACGCAAACCCAGAGCGGCGCCACGCGTTGCACGACCAACCTGCACTTGCGTCACCGGAAGCAACGTGATGGCGCTATCAAGATCGGAAATGATTGCGCGGTACACCTTTGCCGCTGAATCGCGAACGGCTTCTTCCACGATGCCCTTGTTTTCATGCATCGACAGCGTGACATCCCCAAACTGCTGCACAAGCGTGAAATACTCCATCGCGCGCAGGAAATGCGCTTCGCCAAGCAACGCGTTCTTGGTCGCCGCGGTAATTCCCGAAGTACTCGGCCCACGATCCAACGCTGCGTTCAGCGTGTTGATCATCTGATAGGCCGGATTCCACGTATTCGCGAGTGGCGCCAGCGAACTGTTCAAGCCGGCGTTGTACGCACTGAATTCGCGATTGTTCGACGCGGCCTGATCGGCATCCATCCATGTATCGGTACCAACTTGCGTCAACGACAACAGCTGTTCGCGACCATAGAAACTGCGCAACTGCGCATAA
The DNA here is from genome assembly GCA_040004335.1 of Gemmatimonas sp. Lineage (GTDB taxonomy): Bacteria > Gemmatimonadota > Gemmatimonadetes > Gemmatimonadales > Gemmatimonadaceae > Gemmatimonas. The sequence continues at coordinate 138 of JBDUBA010000172.1, read as the reverse complement.
CTCGCAACGACGGCCGAGTTGAGGCCGTCCGGCGTTGAGTAGTATTCACTACTCACACCGGTGATGAGTTTTTCGTCGAGGTCCACGCAACCGGCAAGTGCGGCCACGAGTCCCAGCGACACGGTACTTAGGATTGTG
>JBDUBA010000310.1:0-7215 GCA_040004335.1 Gemmatimonas sp. | reverse complement strand
TATCGCGTGCTGTACAACACATCGCGCGGGCCGGCAAAGGGTGGCATTCGTTTTGACATGCAGGTGACGCTTGATGAAGTGAAGGCACTCGCCGCGTGGATGACCTGGAAATGCGCGGTTGTGAACCTTCCGTTTGGCGGCTCGAAAGGTGGTGTCGTGTGTGATCCGCTCAAGATGAGCGTGGGTGAGCTCGAGCGCGTGACACGCCGCTACACCAAAGGCATCATCAATCTACTCGGCCCCGATACTGACGTGCCGGCGCCAGACGTGAACACGAACGAACGCGTTATGGCGTGGGTAATGGATACGTATTCCATGCACGTCGGTCGCACCGAGAATGCGGTCGTGACTGGCAAACCCGTTGAAATGGGCGGATCGCTTGGACGCAAAGAAGCGACCGGACGCGGTGTGATGCTGGTAACGAAAGAAGCCATGGCGCACCTTGGCATTCCGATGAAGAATGCGACCGTTGCGGTGCAAGGGTTCGGCAATGTCGGATCAATTACGGCGAAGTTGCTGGCGGCGGAGGGTTGCAAAATTGTTTCCATCGGTGATCGCGATGGCGCGTTTCATAACGCGAAGGGCTTCGATATCGAGAAAACCATCGCGTATGTGCAGAAACACAAGACACTTGACGGATTCAAGGACGGCGACCGAATTTCGACCGACGAATTGTTGTGCGCCGAAGTTGATATTCTCGTACCGGCCGCGCTCGAAAACGTCATCACCACCAAGAACGCGCCAAACATTCGCGCCAAGTTGATTTCCGAAGGCGCAAACGGACCCACGACGGCGGCTGCCGATCCAATTCTGGATGAAAAAGGCATCTTCGTGATTCCCGACATTCTGGCCAACGCTGGCGGTGTCACCGTTTCGTATTTCGAGTGGGTGCAGGATCGCATGGGCTATTTCTGGTCCGAGGTGGAAGTCAACTCACGTCTGACGGACATCATGACGCGCAGTTTTCAGGAAGTGCTAACGCTGTCCAAACAGCATCGTGTAAACATGCGCACGGCGGCATACATGTTGTCGATCAACCGCGTGGCGACCGTGCATCGTTTGCGTGGCATCTACGCGTAATCCCGCTTAGCTTTTTCCGTGCGCGTTTCGTTGTTGTGTGTCGGCAAACCTCGCCAGGCGGCATTGGCGGAGGTGATTCACGAATACGAAACGCGTGCGGCGCGGTACTGGTCGCTCGATATTATCGAAGTCAAGGAAGAGTCGGCGCGCGCTGTTTCGTCCGAGCAGGTCAAAGATCGAGAAGCGGCGCGGTTGATCGAACGCGCACCGGCCGACGCCTATGCCGTGGTGTGCGATCCAGGTGGCGATGTTCTGACATCCGAAACCTTTGCCGCGTGGTTGGCCGGAATGCGTGATCGCGCGCAAAGCGTCGCGTTTTTTGTTGGGGGCGCGTATGGATTGGGTGAGGTCATCCGTTCGCGCGCAAAGCGGCGTCTTTCACTGGCACCGTTTACGCTGCCTCATGAACTGGCGCGCTTGGTGCTCGTCGAGCAGTTGTACCGTGCAGGGTCCATTAATCGCGGAGAACCGTACCACAAGTGAACGACTCGAGGCGATGTCCGAAGCAACCGTCGTAGTCTTGCCGTCATCGCCAATGCCGGCGGTGCAATCGATGCCGCTGGGCGGCGGCGCGTTGTCCCGCGCGTTGCAGGCCGGTATCGCGCCAGAACGCTGGACTGCCGCACGTCCACGCAACGTTGATGAATGGAAAAATTCCGCTCGTGCCGTGCAGCAGCGTTTTGCAGCGAACGAATGGTTGGCGGCACTCGCGCCGGCGCTCAACGCAACTGGTAAGGCCGCCGAACGTTTGGCGCGTGCCGCCACGAACGGCGTCGTGGTTACCACTGGTCAGCAGCCGGGATTATTTGGCGGGCCCACGTACACCTGGAGTAAAGCGCTCGCCGCGCTTGCGTTGGCCGACGAACTTGAAGCGCAATTGGGAATCCCTGTTGCACCAGTTTTCTGGGCCGCGACTGATGATGCCGATTGGGTGGAGTCGGCCGTAACGCATGTCGTTGGTGCGAACGGGCTCGAAACGTTGCGTCTTGCCGGTCCGGCAACCGAAGGTATTGCGCTGGCTGAAGTTGCGCTTGGCGACATCGACGCGCCGCTCGCGCGATTACGCCTGGCCTGTGGTTCAGTTGCGCACCGTGACGTGCTTGATCTCGTTGAATCCGCGTACGTGGCGCATGCAACGGTTGGCGCATCGTACGTCCAACTCCTGCGCGGAATTCTTGAACCAATTGGCATCGCGGTGTTGGATGCGGCGCACGCAGCGGTACGAACTGTCGCCGACCCGATGTTACGGCGCGCATTGAACAGTGCACCTGCCATTGCAGACGCGCTCAAAACGCGTTCCGCCGAGATCCAAACAACGGGCCTGCAGCCGCAGGTCGACGAAATGGACGGGTTGAGTCTCGTGTTTCGAACGTCGCGCACTGATCGCGGCAATGTACGCGAACGTGTGCCAGTGTCGATGGCGTCGCGGACCGCGCGCGAAGCCGAAGTGGCAACGCTCGGCGCAAATGTGTTGTTGCGTCCAATTGTTGAACGAGCGATTCTGCCAACGGTCGCGTATCTGGCGGGACCTGGCGAATTCGCGTATTTCGCGCAAATCTCGCCGATTGCCGACGTACTCGGCGCCGACATTCCGTTGGCGGTTCCGCGTTGGTCCGGGAATATTCTTGAACCGCAAACGGAGCGCGCGTTGCAGCGGCTGGATGTGACTGTTGCGGATTTTGATGATCCGCATGCGGTTGAATCGCGTTTGGCGAAGAGCGCCGTTGATGAAGGAGTTGCCGACGCTTTGGAACGGGTCCGATTGGCCGCAGAAACGCAGCTGCGTGCGCTCAAGAGTGCAGTGAAGGATGCCAATGAGGTTGTGCCATCGTCGGTGATGGACGGCGCAGGACGCGACATTTTGCACACGCTGGAGCGACTTGAGCGACGATTGGTTGCGGGTACGAAGCGACAGGAAGATGCGTTGATGCGCGACATTGCGATTACACGAGCGGCTGTGAAGCCGATGGGGAAGTCACCCGAGCGTGTGCTGAATTTGATTCCGGCGCTGGCGCGGTATGGTCCGGAGTTGTTGCTGGCGATGCGGGACCGTGCACGTGTGCATGCGGCGACGCTGGTGACCGGGGATAACGCGGATACACGGTGAGTAAGGATGCGGGTGATCGTCCCAACGTTGTTGCTGCGGAAAAAGCTGCGGCGGCCGTTGTTACTGAGATGGCTGGAGCGCCAGCAGTCGGCAATGCGATTGGCGCGGCCGATGTGATTGCTACGCAAGCTGCGGGCAAGGATCGGAGTGGGCGTGCGGCGACGGTGGTGGGCTTTGGGATTTTGTTGAGCCGACTGACGGGACTGGTGCGCGGAAAACTGTTCTCGATGTATTTCGGACTGGGCATGGAAGCTGACGCGTTTAATGCAGCGTCAAAGATACCGAATATCATGCGCAGTCTGCTTGGAGAAGGCTCGCTGTCGGCATCGTTCGTTCCGGTGTACAGTCGTTTGTTGGCGAAGGGTGATGAACGCGGCGCCAACGCGATGGCGAATGCAATCCTTGGGCTGTTGATGGTAGCGGTGTCTGGGTTGACGCTCGTCGGTATTGCTGGCGCATCGGTGCTGACAACAATATTGACGCCTGCGTTCGAAGGTGAACAGCGCGAACTCACCATCCACCTCACGCGCATTTTGTTTCCGATGACCGCGTTGATGGTGCTCAGCGGATGGTGCCTTGGTGTACAAAATTCACATCGCCGATTTTTCTGGTCGTATGCCAGTGCGGCGATGTGGAACGTCGCACAGATCGCACTGTTGGGCTGGTGGGGTTCAAAGGCGTCGTCGACAACACAGCTTGCCGTGTGGTTGGCATGGGCAACGCTGCTCGGATCTGTATTGCAAGTTGGCGCGCAACTACCGGAAGTGTTGCGACTCGTTCGTCCGTTCCGCGTTACGTTCGACCGTGCGGTTGCGGGCGTTTCCGAGGCGCTGACCAACATTGTGCCAGTCGTGACTGCGCTTGGCGTCGTGCAGCTTTCGTCGTTGATCGATTTGCAGATCGCGAATCATCTCCCGAAGGGCTCAATCTCAAGCCTGACGAATGCCAACATCATTGTATTATTGCCAGTGTCCATATTCGGAATCAGCGTCGCAGCGTCGTCTCTTCCCGAGTTTTCGCGAGATTCTGCCAGTACCGATGAATCGAAAGACTCCAACAGTAATCAGAAGACAGTGTTGCACGCTGCGTTGCTGGAACGACTTCGTGGTGGATGGCAGCGCATTCTCTTTTACATAGTGCCAAGCACCATCGCGTGTATCGTGTATGGCGACATGATTGTTGGGCTGTTGTTCGGCGGCGGGAAATTTGGCCCGCGGGAACAACAGATTGTTCACGCGGTGCTGGCGGCGTTCGCTGTTGGACTAATCAGTTTTGGTTCGGTCAAGTTGCTGTCGTCGGCGCATTACGCACTCCGCGACTACAAGACCCCATTGCGCGCGTCGCTCTCAAGCCTCGTGGTGTCGGCCATTGTGTCGATTGCGATGGCGTGGCCACTTCGGCACTCTGTTTACGGCGCAGCCGGTATTGCATTGGGAACGGCGTTGGGCTCGTACGTGAATCTTGCGGTGCAGATTCGCGGATTACGCAACAAGATTGGAGCGCTGTACACCGCAACCATGTGGCATGGGACGCGGCGGATTGTAATTGCGACCATCCTGGCCGGCGTTCTGGCGGTGCCCGCACGATACTTGTTGCGAGATCGGTCGACGTACGTCGTCGCGCTACCGACGCTCGCACTTTTTTCGATTGCGTATCTGGTGTTCGCCTGGTTCATGGGCTCCGCCGAAGCGGCGCGGTGGCTGCGTCGTCCGGTACGCAAGCACGGTGCCGGATCGTGAACGACGTGCCGGTGAGCGATCACGAATTGAACGACGACAATCAGCGCCTTGAATCGAGCGATGAGGCGTCAAACACTGGCGCCGCGCACGCGTCGAACACTGCCGCCGCGCATGCGACGGACGCGTCGGCAAACGCTTCTGTTGCCCGCTTCCGCCAGATGGGTGATCAACGCAGCGCGATGACACCCGCCAGTGAAGAAGGCGACGACATTGCGGCCGACGCGCTCACCGCACGCGGCGCCCCCGCCATCGTCGTGTCGAAATTGTCCACGTTGCCCAACACGCCCGGCGTCTATCTCTGGAAGGACGACGAGGGAGTTGTGCTGTATGTGGGGAAGGCCAAACAACTGCGCTCCCGCGTTCGTAGCTATTGGGCGCAAGATCACTACGCCAGCCCGAAAACACGCGGTCTCTTGCGCAAAATCCGCGACGTTGAAACAATTGTTGTACCAAGTGAAGCCCACGCGTTGATTCTCGAAGCGACACTTATCAAGGAGTATCATCCGCGCTTCAACATCGCGTTGCGCGACGACAAATCGTACCCGTATATCAAAGTCACGGTTGCCGAACCATTCCCGCGCGTCGCCGTAACTCGGCAAATCATTGATGATGGAGCCCGATATTTCGGACCGTACACCGACGTCGGTGCGATGCGACGCGCGCTCAATGTGGTGAAGCGCATATTTACAGTGCGCTCCTGCCACTACGACTTGCCGAACAACGCTCCGGAACGTCCGTGCCTCGACTACTTCATCAAGCGCTGTCAGGCACCGTGTGTCGCATTGCAATCACGCGAAGACTATCGCGCAATGATCGACGAAGTGATCTGGTTTCTCGAAGGCCGTACGAGTGACGTTGTCAAGCGGGTGCGCGCTCGCATGATTGATGCGGCCGAGCGTCTTGACTTCGAACACGCCGGCGAGTTGCGCGACGCGCTTAAGCGCCTGGAGAATCTCGAAGAGCCAACGGTGGTGATGGAAGTGGAAGGCGGCGACCGCGACGTCGTTGGTTACGCGCGCGACGGTGAAGACGCGTGTGTTGCAATTATGCGAATTCGCGGTGGAAAATTGCTGGCACGTGACCACCGATTGGTCGAACACGCCGAAGGCGAAGAGGACGGCGCGGTGTTGGGCGCGTGTCTCGCACAGTGGTATCGCACCATCGAAGGGCGCGCAAACGAACTCCTGGTGCCGTTCGAGTTTGAGGACTTGACGCTGCTCGAATCTTCACTGGAGAAGACGCACATCCGTGTTCCGCAACGTGGCCCACGGCGCGCATTGGTCGACCTCGCCGATCAGAATGCGCGCCACATCCTTGAAGAGTTCAAGCTCGCGTCGCAAGAAGCCGATGAACGCGCGGGAGATCCTGTGTACGAACTGCAGCGCGAACTTGGTTTGTCAAAAGTGCCGCGTTCACTCGTGTGCTTCGACATTTCGCACGCACAAGGCACGGACACCGTCGCCAGCGGCGTTTGGTTTGAAAATGGACGTCCCAAACGTGCGGAATATCGCAAGTTCAAGGTAGCCACGGTCGAAGGTATTGATGATTTTGCCTCGATGAAAGAAGTCGTGACCCGTTTCTTCAATCGACGGATTGAAGAGAAGAAGCCATTGCCCGACCTCGTGGTCATTGACGGTGGCAAGGGCCAGCTGAGTTCTGCGCGCGAAGCGTTGGTGGCAATCGGACTCGAAAATCAGATAATGATCAGCCTCGCGAAACGCGAAGAGGAGATTTTCCTCGTGGGTCGATCCGAGTCAATTCGACTGCCGCGTCGCTCGCCGGCGTTGCGCATGTTACAGCAGGCGCGCGATGAGGCGCATCGGTTTGCGATCACGTTCCAACGAAAGAAGCGCGCTGCACGCACGCTGACTTCGGAGCTGCTCAAGATTCCCGGGGTCGGGCCCAACAAACGGCGCGTGTTGCTGTCGGCGTTCGGCAGTGTGCAGGGTGTGCGAGACGCGACCCTCGAGGATGTGAGCAAAGTGCCGGGGTTCAGTCTTGCGAGCGCACGGCGGATTCATTTGGCGCTCGGGGTGCCTGTGCCAGACGAAGTTGTGGCAACCACTGATGCCGAACCGAGCGGCGGCTCCAAGCCCAGTACCCGATCGTTGCCGGCGACGAGCGAAACCAGCGATAGCTCTGACCCCGTTAGCAATTCATTGCAACCGATCGGTCAGAATGACGGCTCTGACCCCAGTAGCAAATCGTTGCCGGCGACGAGCGAAACCAGCGACAGCTCTGACCCCGTTAGCAATTCATTGCAACCGATCGGTCAGAATGACGGCTCTG
>JBDUBA010000030.1:0-2173 GCA_040004335.1 Gemmatimonas sp. | reverse complement strand
TTACAACAGGTGCGTACATAAAATCGCCATCCGCTCCGACATCGATGCGGAGACCCGTTGGACGCAATCCTTCGGCCATCGATGCCAGCAACATACGGGAAATTTCCGGCAACACCGTGTTGCTCAGAATGTTGTCAACGTTGCGCGCGCCACTTTCCACTTCGGTGCAACGCGCCGCAATCTGCGTGATCAGCGCCTCATCATACAAAAGCTCAATGCCGTGTGTCTCGCGCAACCGTCGTTTGATTTTTCCGACCTTGAGGCGCACGATCTGCTTGAGATTCTCGTCACGTACTGGATAATAGGGTACAATCACCATGCGGCCCAGAAATGCGGGCTTGAACACGGCGTTGAGTTCCGGCTTGAGCGCTTTCGCCAAGGCATCCGCAAATGGCATCGTCTCCGGATCGGCCGTCAACTTCATGATGGTTTCCGTTCCGGCATTCGTGGTCAGAATGATCACCGTGTTCCGGAAGTTGATGGTGCGGCCTTCGCCATCATCCATCACACCCTTGTCGAACACCTGAAAGAACAGCTCCAACACATCGGGGTGTGCTTTCTCGACCTCGTCCAGCAACACCACACTGTACGGACGTCGGCGCACGGCTTCGGTCAACACGCCACCTTCCCCATAACCCACATAGCCCGGCGGCGAACCCTTGAGCGTTGACACAGTATGCGCTTCCTGAAACTCCGACATGTTGATGGTGATGATGTTGCGTTCACCACCATACAGCAAATCGGACAACGCCAGCGCCGTTTCTGTTTTGCCGACACCGCTGGGCCCGACCAGCATGAACACGCCTTTCGGCTTATCCGGATCTTCAATGCCAGCTTTCGACGTCCGCACGCGACGCGCAATGTCCAGCAACGCATGATCCTGCCCAATCACGCGCGCGCCCAGATGTGTTTCGAGTTCCAGCATCGTACTCAGTTCGTCGCGCATCATCTTGCCAACCGGAATACCCGTCCATCCCGAAATGACTTCGCCAATGATGGACGCATCAACAAATCCGCGCACGAGCGGCGTTTCGCCTTGCAACGCTGCCAACTCGGCATTTAGTGCAGTGAGTTCTGCGCGAAGCTTCGGGGCGTCGACCACACCCGGCGCTGCGGCGCCCGCTGCTTGTGCCATTCCGGCGGACGCCGCTTCCGTGGTCGGAGGCGTCGCCGCATCCGTCGTTGCGCCCGGCACCGCAGGTGGTGTCGCCGCGGTGAGTGCGGGCACCGCACCCGCGTTGTGCTCGAGTGCATCGCGAATAACACGAATCTTCTCAACCAGCTCGCGTTCCGAATTCCAACGTTTGTCAAGCGCGGCCAGGGTTGTGGTCACAATGTCGCGCTGCTTGCTGATGGAACTCAATCGTTCACCGTGATCACCGCCCGATGCCTGCTCGCGGTTGAGCACGCGCTCCTGCAGTGCCAGGTCATCGAGCGTGCGACGCGCATCTTCGATGGCGGCCGGCGTGCTGCTGTGTCCGAGTGCGAGACGCGCACACGCCGTGTCCAACACGCTCACCGCTTTGTCCGGCAACTGGCGGTCCGGCAAATACCGGTGCGACAAACGCACCGCCGCATCGGCGCCACTGTCCAGAATGCGCACCTTGTGATGTTTCTCGAGCGCGGGTACAACGCCACGCATCATCAGCATGCACAAGTCTTCGGTGGGTTCATCAACTTTGACCAGCTGGAACCGTCGCGACAACGCCGGATCTTTCTCGAAGAACTTTTTGTATTCGCTCCAGGTCGTGGCCGCAATCGTGCGCAATTCGCCGCGTGCGAGTGCAGGCTTGAGCAAATTCGCGGCATCGTTCTGCCCGGCCGCACCACCCGCGCCAATCATCGTATGCGCTTCGTCGATGAACAGAATGATGGGGGTGGGTGAATTCTTTACCTCTTCAATCAACCCCTTGAGGCGATTCTCGAATTCACCCTTCACTCCCGCGCCAGCCTGCAACATGGCGAGATCGAGAGAACGCAACGACACATTACGCAGCGGAGGTGGCACATCGCCTTCGGCAATGCGACGTGCAAATCCTTCCACAACGGCCGTTTTTCCAACGCCCGCTTCGCCAACAAGAATTGGATTGTTCTGCCGGCGGCGGGTGAGAATATCGACCACTTGTCGCACTTCGAAGTCACGCCCCAACACCGGATCAATCTTGCCAGCCTT
>JBDUBA010000091.1:0-7228 GCA_040004335.1 Gemmatimonas sp. | reverse complement strand
TTGTGGCCGAGTATGATCGTCCGGTGTTCGTGACGAATTATCCGAAGGAAGCGAAAGCGTTTTACATGAAGGAAAATCCGGCCGATCCACGCACGGTGTTGTGCGCCGATTTGTTGGCGCCCGAAGGGTACGGCGAAATTATTGGTGGCTCACAGCGCGAAGACAACTACGAACGTCTGCTCGCGCGCATTATCGAAGAAAAGTTGCCGGTCGAGGCGTACGGTTGGTATCTCGACCTGCGGAAGTACGGCACCTTTGTGCACTCGGGTTTCGGCTTGGGCCTTGAACGCACTATCGCCTGGATTTGCGGCTTGCCACACATTCGCGAGGCAATCCCATTCCCGCGTTTGATGCACCGGTTGCGTCCGTAGTAATCAGCCGATGAAAAAATCACTGCGCGCAACCGTCCGATGTTGCGCGCAGTTTTTTTGCAGCCAAGGGCTTCTTGATTAATCCAGCAGTCACCAATTCCCGCACAAATATTCATTAGTCTGCCACGCCCGTTCCAGTCCGCAAACGTCCAAAGTGAGGTCGTCAGTTAACGATCTGCGAAGCGACACCAACCCATGTGTCCACGCCCAATCATCGTCCGGCTTCTGACGCCTTCACCGCGTCCCACAAAACATCCTGCTCTACCATACTGAGTTCCGCAAACACAAGTCCGCGCGCCTTGGCCAGTGTTTCCATCGCTCCGTACCGAGCCGTGAACTTGTGGTTCGCGCGATCAAGTGCGAGCCCCGCATGTACGCCGCTCTTGCGACACAAATTCACGACGGCAAACAACAGGTCACCCAGTTCACCTTCAAGTTTGTCAGCGTCAACCGCAAACGACGTTGTGTGTCCATCGGTATTTGTCGTTGGTGGCAACAGTTCTGCCACTTCTTCAACTTCTTCACGCACCTTGAGCATTGGTCCGACGGTATCGGGCCAGTCGAACCCAACGCCGGCTGCGCGATCCTGTAATCGATGTGAGCGGTGCAGCGCGGGCAGTCCCAGTGGCAGTCCTTCGTCCAGCGAACTGCGCGCGGCTTTTGAGGCCTTCATTCCTTCCCACGAACGCTTCACGCCATCGCCATAGAGATGTGGGTGACGCGCGTGCATTTTCGCGATCAATGCGCCGGCGACCGACGTGATATCAAACGCGCCGCGATCTTCCGCCACAGCGGCGTGAAACAATACTTGCAGCAGCAGGTCGCCGAGTTCGTCGCGCAACGTTGCATCGTGACCACTTGCAATGGCGTCGTCCACTTCGTGCGCTTCTTCCAGCAGATACGGACGGAGCGATTGATGGGTTTGCGCGGCGTCCCACTCGCACCGGGAGCGCAGGTCGCGCATCAGCACCACGGCGTCGGCAAGTGAGCGCGGTTCGGGAGGCTGTGAATTGCCTTCCGCTGAATTGCCTTCAACCGCAGATTGCGTGGCGTCTGCCAAGTTGTTGTTCTGTACGGACATGTCGCTCTCGAAACCAGGTTACGCCCGCGTTTGAACTCCTGATGGTCAATATACGGCGGCCCTCGGTTCAGGATGCGGTGGCCGCGGCACGGCAGTGCTGGCGTTACACGGCTTTCGGGGCTTTGAAATGCCGCCGGAAAACTTCATTGGATGGATTGCGGCCGTTGGAGCAAGAAAGTACCAGATTTTGATCTCACTTCGGGTGCAACCCTGACCGCTGGTTGCGGTGACCGATTATGTCGAAGCCTGCGGCAAAACGTTTGTGCCAATACGCTTGTGCGAAAGCGCAGGTGCCAGCGCATGAGGGCACGCGTGACCGGGTAGTGGGGTAGTTCCCATTCCTATCCTCACATGGATTACATCGCTTGCAAAAACTGCATCACCTCTCGTACCTGAGTGCTCAGGCGTGACCAACGTGGGTAGCGGATCAAGCGCCAATCGTCGCGCGCTCATTCTCGTGTTGGATGGGGTCGGCTGCGGTCAGGCGCATGATTCCGCCGAGTACGGCGATGCAGGCAGCGATACGCTCGGAAACCTCTCGCGAAAGATGGGTGGGCTGCCTCTACCTAACCTGCAGGCATTGGGACTGGGCCGCATTGCCCCGCTCAGCGGAGTGGCATCCATTGCACACCCAACTGGTGCATGGGGAAGTATGGAGCCGCAATCGGCCGGCAAAGATTCGACGACCGGCCATTGGGAAATTGCCGGCGTTCACCTCGCGCAGCCGTTTCCAACATTTCCCGATGGATTCCCCAGCGAGATCGTTGACGCATTCTCGGCGGCCACAGGGCGCGGGGTGCTCGGAAATTGTGTTGCCAGTGGCACCGACATTATCAATCGATTTGCCGAGCAGCAGAGGGCAACCGGCAGTTGGATTGTTTATACCTCGGCCGATTCGGTGTTTCAGATTGCGGCGCACGAGGAGGTCATCCCGCTGAATGAGCTCTACCGGGCCTGCGAAATCGCCCGCACCCAGCTCCAGCCTCCACACAACGTTTCGCGCGTGATCGCTCGGCCGTTTGTCGGATCGGCCGGTGCGTACACCCGAACTGCGAACCGCCGTGACTTTTCGGTTGTGCCCGTTGCTGAAACACTCATCGACGCGCTGGCCGCAGCTGGAGTGTCCCGCAACGGCGTGGGTAAGGTCGACGACCTGTTTGCCGGGCGGAACCTCTCGGCGCACCACACGGAGAACAATCGGGCAGGGTTGGCCGCAATTCACCAGTGGTTTGAGACCGTGCCTCGTGGGTTCTGCTTCGCCAACTTGGTAGATTTCGACCAACTATTCGGGCACCGCAACGATTCTCCTGGATTTCTTGGCGCCTTGATCGAGTTCGATCAGGCGCTTCCGCAACTTTTGGCTGCACTCAAAGAGGACGATCTGCTGTTCATCACCGCCGACCATGGAAACGATCCAACCACTCCCAGCACCGATCACGCCCGCGAGCGCGTGCCGTTATTGGTGGCTGGTCCGCGGGTACGTCCAATTGGTTTGGGGGTGCGGAGCACGTTCTCCGACCTCGGCGCCACCGTTGCCGAGTGGTTCGATCTTGAGTGGCGCGGACGCGGCACGTCGTTTTTGAAGTCGATCATCCCCGCATGAACAATCAAAACGAAGGACAGGGCAAGCCAACGCTGGCAACGTTGCGCGCGGCCGCTGAGAAAGCGCGCGAACAGGCGTACTGCCCGTATTCACATTATCCCGTTGGCGCCGCCCTCGAAGATGAGTCAGGGACTATCTTTGTGGGCTGCAACGTCGAAAACGCAGCGTACCCCGCGGGCATTTGTGCGGAACGTGGCGCCATCGCCGCGGCGATCACTGCTGGTTCCCGCCGTTTTCATCGTGTTGTGATTGTCACCGGTGCTCTGCAGCCAACTCCACCTTGTGGAATTTGTCGGCAGGTGCTCGTTGAATTCGCGCCCGCACTGGAAGTGGTGTCGTTCACCACGTCTGGCAGCACCGCGCGCTGGTCATTGTCTGATCTGCTCCCGGCTCCTTTTATGCCTGCATCGCTCGAGAATGCCTGAGCGTCACCCTGCCTCTCTGCGTCGTTTGCGCTCTTTGAAGACTTCAGTCGGTATCCTCACCGCAATTGTTGTTACGGTCCTGGTGGCCGCGTGTACGGACAAGATTGATGGCGGCGCCGCCTGCCCCGACCTTTGCCCCACACAACCAAACACGTTCAAGGACACCACACTTTTCGCGGTGGAACTTGATACCACGATCAGTGGATTCCCCACGTTTGGACTGGGCACCAGCATTCTGTTGGCGAATCGTCCCGACACGCTTGAAACACGCGCTGTCATTCGGTTCGATGTCTTGCCCACAGAATTTACGCCGAACAATTCCGGCGAAGCGGTGACCATCGCAACCGTCGACTCCGCGTTCCTTCGCGTGGTCATTGATTCAACCGGCGCGCGTGGTGCGGCGCAGGTTGAGCTGCAAGCCTACGATGTGGACACGACGGATGTCAGTCCATCAAGTGCTGTGATTCAGTCGCTGTTTCGACCGGATCGCCTGCTTGGGACGATTCCAATTACCACGGTGGCGGCGCGCGACACGGTTCGTATTCCGATTTCGAAAACCGTGTTGGAAAAGAAACTTGCTGACCATTCGCGTTTTCGCATTGGCATTCGGCTGGTCGGTGCAACGAGTGCGCAGGTGCGGATCGTGCAACAGAACTCAGGATTTGGCTCACCGCTACTGGCGTTCGATCCGTCCAGTGACACGACGTATCTGCCTCTCACGGTGTCACCGAATACCGCGATAGGTGTCGATGCGGACGAACTGTTAGGCGCGTCAGTTTCAACGCTGCTCGTCAGGGGTACGCCCGATGCGGACGCGCAATCGTTAACCGTTGGCGGTTTTCCGTCACGCCGTTCATACCTGCGGTTCAATGTGCCCGCCAGTATTCTCGATTCGGCCACAGTCGTGCGTGCCGAGTTAATTCTGACGCAGCGTCCGGTGCGCGGTCTCGATCCGAAAGACACCATTGCCGTCGTTCCGTTGATCGGGGTGAGTAGTACGCTCGTGACCGACATTCGTCGTATCATGGAGCTGGCGGCGCCCGGATTATTCGCTGCGCCTGCACTCGACAGTCTGCTGGTCGTTCCCTCAGACAGCGGCACCAAGTCGCTCAATTTGCTGGGAGTGATTCGTAATTGGTCGGCACTACCCACGACTGTCACTCGCGCTCTGATCTTGCGTTCATCGCACGAAGGATCGGAACCGGCCGAAGCGCGTTTCTATTCGATCGAAGCGCCTATCGCATTGCGGCCCCGTATTCGAATCACCTATCTCCCTCGCGTGGATCGCGCCTTGCCGTGAAGCGAATACACTACGTCACGTTGCTGTCAGTCGCTGTGACATCCGCGTTGACCGCAGCCACGCTGCCGGCGCAAGGCAACATCAGCACGCTTGGTTTCGGATATCCGTTAAATGGTCTGAGTACACGCGCCGCGGGCACGTCCGGAGCGCTCGCCGAGTTCGATCTGCTGACGCCGCGTAATCCCTCTTCGCTTTTCACGGTGAATCGTTCGGCGCTCGCCGTCGCGGCCGAACCAGAATTCCGCACCCTCACGTACAAGTCGGTCAAGGAATCGAACACGATTCAACGGGTACCGTTGATCATGGCCGCAGTTCGGTTAACACCGAGTCTGGTTGTTTCGGTTTCGAGCGCAGGGTTTCTCGATCGCAATTTTACGACCAAGTCCACCGGCCAGGCCGTCATCAATTCGCAGGTGCTCGCCACGAACGACATTATCGACATGCGCGGTTCTATTTCCGACCTGCGCCTGGCGGTCGGGTATCGCGTGAGTTCCCGGTTCTCGGTCGGAATTGGGGGCCACGTGTTCACAGGAACCAACAAGCTCAGCTCGTTGCGTCAGTTCGAAGACAGTAGCAGCTTCGGACAAGACTCCCTCGAAATTTCGGGGATTCAGTACTTCGGCAAGGCGCTGTCGTTTGGTGGCACCGTCCTTCTTCCCAAGGGTTTTTCCACCGCTGCGTCGTATCGCCGTGGTTTCGGCATGGAAGCCGACAACGGTGATTCGGTGCTCACTCGCGCCCGAGTGCCCGATCGATTGAGTGGGGGAGTTATGTATCGCGGCATTCCCGGCGCGACCTTCGCGGTGAACGTCGATCAGAACAAATGGTCCAACATGCAAGCGCTTGGTTCCAGTGCGCTCGAAACGCACGATGCGACAAATGTCAGCGGAGGGGCAGAGGTCTCCACCGGCAAAATACGTGGCACGCCGGTTCTGCTGCGCGCAGGTGCTGCCCGGAACACACTGCCGTTTGGACTGAATGGCGGCACCGTTAGCGAACGGCGGTTTTCACTTGGTTCCGCCATTGCCATTACCAATCCTGGACGTGATCAGGCCGTTTTGGATTTTTCAGTATCTCGCGCCAATCGCACGCTCAGCGGATCGTCCGCTAAGGAAGGCGCATGGATGTTGGGTATCGGCATTCAGATTCGTCCGTAACTATCATGACCTCGACCGTCGACCCATACCTCGACGAAACCACGGATGCCGGCGCGGAAGCCATGACTGCGGCGCAACCAACCGTGTACATCGAGACGTACGGATGTCAGATGAATGTGTCCGATTCGGAACTGATGTACGGCAAGTTGGCAGCGCACGGTTATCGCGCCGTCGATGTGCCTGATGGTGCCGATGTCATCCTCGTCAACACGTGCGCCATTCGCGAACACGCCGAGCAGCGCGTGTTGGGGCGGTTGGGTGAACTTAAGAAGTTCATGACCGCCGGCAGTCTGATTGGTGTGACCGGATGTATGGCGCAACGATTGGGACCGAAGTTGCTGAAGCAAGCGAAACATGTGTCGCTCGTGGTCGGCCCAGACGGATATCGTGCGTTACCGGAGTTGATTAACGCGGCACGGAGCGGAGAAAAATTTGTCGCGACCGACTTCGACATTAACGAACATTACGAAGACGTGGTTCCGCGCCGCTTTGACGGAGTAAAAGCGTGGATACCCGTGCAACGTGGTTGCAACTATCGTTGCACGTATTGCATCGTTCCAACGACGCGTGGCAATGAACGCAGTCGCCAGCTGGCCGACGTCGTGCGCGAAACACAAAAAGTGGTGGAGCAGGGCATTTACGAAGTGGTGCTCCTTGGCCAAACCGTGAATTCGTACAACGACGGGTCGTACGACTTTGCCGATCTGTTGCGTGCGGTCGGGACTGTGGATGGAGTGAAGCGTGTGCGATTCACGAGTCCGCATCCCAATGACTTCTCCGATCGCGTAATCGAAGCGATGGCCACCGTCAGTACCGTGTGTGAACACGTGCATCTGCCCATGCAGAGCGGATCGACGTCCATGTTGAAGCGCATGTTGCGCCGGTATTCGCGCGAGGACTATTTCGCGTGTGTCGACAAGTTGCGTTCGGCGATTCCGGGTTTGGGAGTCACGACTGACATCATTGTCGGATTCCCTGGTGAAACCGACGCGGAGTTTGAGGAAACAATCACCGCGTGTCGAGAAGTGCGTTTCGACGACGCGTTCATGTTCAAGTTTTCGCCACGCGAAGGTACGCCAGCCACACGTATGCCACCCGAGTGGACGGTGAGCGGCAAAGTAGTCACGGAGCGCTTCGATCGACTCCTCGCGACCGTGCGCGGTATGTCGCGTGAGCGCAATCTGACTCGGCTCGGCGAGCGCACGGAAATTCTGCTGGAAAAGCAAGCGCGCGACGGCGAGATGTTGCAGGGGCGCACGCGAGATTTCAAAACCGTCATGGTGCCCGCCGA
>JBDUBA010000186.1:0-7229 GCA_040004335.1 Gemmatimonas sp. | reverse complement strand
GCCGTACCTGTATGCCGCGGTTGTGCTCACCCTGGTCGCGCTTGCGGCCTCCATCGTACCGGCGTGGCGCGCAACGCGCGTTGATCCGGCAATTGCTTTGCGTGCGGAGTAGACGTGGAAAAACTTACGGCGCGACATCAAACAAAGTTCATCTTCCATTCCGACGTGATTAATCGCACAGTTGGCTTAAAGACGCTGTCACCACTGTTCGCGTTGTTCGCAATTTGCGCCACGCCCACGGCCGTTTTCTCACAAGCGAAGTGGCAACTCTCGGCCAAGCCAACGCTCACCATCGGTGACGAGGCTAGCGAAAAGACTCAGTTCCTGAACGTAAGAGCAACAATGCGTGCGAGCGACGGCAGCGTCACGGTCCTCAATTGGGGTACGCGCGAATTGCGCCAATTCAACGCGACCGGAGCATTCATTAAATCGTACGGCCGCGAAGGAGCGGGTCCAGGCGAATTTCGCAACATGACCCCTTCCGCGCGTTATGCCGATACACTGTTCATTTCTGATTCGCAGCTCAATCGCCTGACTCGTTTCGTGATCGGGAAAGGATTCGTTGGCTCGTCGGTATTGCAACCCACGGTTGGTCCAGTAACCATCATTGAACGGCTTCGCAACGGCGACATGTTCGTGCATGAAACGCGCTATACAAGCATGGAACACCCTAATGGAATTTTCCAGGATTCGCTGCGGCTGGGTGTGATGACCATCTCACCATCACCCACCGTTCGCTGGATAGGAAATTTCAATGGGTGGTCGCACCTCGCAGTCAACCCGAAGAACGCCGAACGCGCGCAGTCTGTGGGTATTTATCAATTCGCCGGAAATCTCATGATGGCGGCATCCGGCAACGAGATGATTGTTGGCCGCACGGACAGTCCAGAGCTGAGTGTCTTCGCCGCGAATGGCACACTCATACGGAAATTCAGGCTGGCCATTGAGCAACGTTCGTTCAACGAGGCAAATTTTGCGAGAGCAAAGGTGGACGACGTCGCGAAAATGAAAACTCCCGCGAGCGTGGAGGCTGTCACCGAACGTTACAATCTCAAATACCGGCCGAAATACGAACCGCTGTACGCGCAGTTGCTGACAGCAATGGATGGAACATTGTGGGTTCAGCGATTCCGATACTCCGACAAGGATCCGACAGAGTATCTCGTAGTGGACCCAAATGGCAAAGCGCTGGCGAACATTACCGTACCGCCGGGCGTTGCGTTACAGGAAATAGGCGCGAATTACATCCTGGGAGTCAGCAAGGACGACGACGGTGTAGAGTCGGTGGTCATGTATAGCATTCTCAAATAGCGGCAGCGTCGATTCGGCAATTGCGCGCAGGTTCGCGTAAAGAAGGCGCCGCAGCGAAACTTCTTTATTGCAATCGGTGTCTTGAAGTCGCACATTCAAAGCGGCTCACTTCGCGGGAGGGTTCGCATGCAACGCCTGATTCAATTGTTATCGCTTGTCGCCGCTCTGCTTCCCTTTGCGCCGGTGATCGCGCAGGTCGACAGCGAGCAACGGGAAATCGATTGGCAAACCAATGCCTTCGATTATCGCGGCCAATATCGGAAGGCGTTCAACGTGTACTGCCCACCCGCGGGAAAAGCAGCCACAGTTTGGGGCACCGGCGTGTACACCGACGACTCATCCATCTGCACTGCGGCCGTTCACGCACTCGCAACGTTTGATTTCGCGCGCGGCGGCACAGTGTACTTCGCGATGGAACCCGGACAGGAAGGATACGATGGCGATCGTCGCCGCGGCGTTTCCACGCAGGTCTGGAGCACGTTCTGGGATGGCGGTTATCGCATTATTGCGGGCGCACCCGGGAAGAAGCAGAGCGAACTGAACGATCTCACGCCCCTCGAAATCCCCTGGACCACCTCCGCGAAATATCTACGTGGCAAAACCGGATCGCGGCGGGTGTTGTTGTGCCCGAGCAAAGGTGAAGTGCAACCCGTTTGGGGAAACGACGTGTACACTGACGATTCGTCCATCTGCGCAGCTGCAGTGCACGCTGGAGTGATCACAGTCGCCCACGGCGGTGGTATTACGATGCAAACCGAAGTGGGACGAGACAACTACGCGGCGCAAAAGCGGAATGGTGTTGCCAGCCTGCCGTGGGAACGCTGGAATGGAAGTTTTTCAGTTCCGCGCGGACAGAAGGTGCTTGAGTTACCGGTCGCAGCACCAATCGTAGAAGAGGTCGAACCGGTTCGAGGACCGGCCGTTGCGCCCGTAATGCGCGCCACGAGTCTCGGCCCGTCGGGTGAATTGTTGTTGCAATGGAATACAACGGCGTCCGATTGGAGAGGACAACGCGGTCAGGTGAAGACGGCGTACTGTCCCGCGAGCGGAATAACCGCAACGGTGTGGGGGTCAACTCTGCACACGGACGACTCGTCAATCTGCACTGCCGCTGTTCATTCACTCGCGACATTTACTGCGCAGAGTGGCGGAACCGTTCAATTCGAAATGTTGGACGGACGGAATTCGTATGTGGCGCGTCAGAAGAACGGCGTTGCCGCGCTCGAGTGGGGCGCGTGGGAATCCAGCTTTCGAATCATTTCCGGTGTGCCTGGCAAGCGTCCAAATGAAATTGGCAACAACACTGAACTCGAAATCAGCTGGTCGACCACCGGAGCGCGGGTGCGCAGCAAGAGTGGATTGCAACGGGTGCGATGTGCTGCCATTGGCGACGAGCAGGCGGTTTGGGGCAACGACAGCTACAGCGACAATTCGTCAGTATGTACGGCGGCAGTGCACGCTGGATTGATAACAACGCAGGGTGGCGGTGTTGTGACGCTGGTACCGGCAGACGTTCGGCAGAATTTTGTTGCAGCCATGCGAAACGGTGTGGCGTCGCTGGCGCTCAACGCACCAGGCGCAAGTTTTACTCTTCGGAAATAACGCGCGCAATTGACACCACATAGATCGCACGATTGCTCGTTGGACACCCCGTGCGGAATCGGACGACGCGGACCAAAATTTCACTCTTCGGAAATGACAGCTGCCCTCAACGTCTAGCGTTTTTGAAAGTCTGGCGAGTTGAGCGCAATTTCAATCAATTCGCGCAGTCGGGCAGAGCCGCGCGTTCCGCCCGGAGGGATGCTGTCTGGCGCGGTGGTGGCCAGCATCAGTTTGCGCGTTTCAGGTTCCGCGTGACCGCCCAGCAATGCGTTGATCACGCCATCCACCTGTTTTTCAATGGATGCGTTCTCGAGTTTCCAACCACTCCATTGGGCGGTTGGAAGATATTTGAGCTGCCCACTTGCAACGTCGGCACCAAACTTCAGGCGCGTATACATGGTGCCGGAATTCATCCAGGTAGCGGCGGCATCGGGCCATCCTTCCGGTGTCAGATATCCGAACAGCGGTTCGCCCATTTGTGCAACCATGCGTGATGAGGCCACGCTGGTGTCCGGCGGCGCGTCAAGTGCGCGACTGATGCTCACAACGAGTTCAAGCGGCGACTTCACTTTCGTCCGAAATGCGGCACGCGAATAAAACTCGTCGCTTGTCAGGATGGTACGCACCACCGCCGCGATATCGCCGTCAGTCCGTGTGAACGTCTCGGCGGCGCGGTCAATGATGCTGGCTGGTGGCGTATCGCTGATAAAACGCCGCGCCAGTTTGGTCGCAATAAAGCGCGCGGTTGCTGGATGTGTTGCAATTATTTCCAACACCTCGTCGCCGTCTTCGACACCGCGATTGGCCGCCATGGCATGTCCGAGCACCAGCTTGGAATCGGCATCGTGCATCTCGGGGCTGAACGCGAACGATCGCGAAGTCGCGCTACCGCCAGCGGCCTGTGTCAATGTCCAACCAGTGAGTGCACGCGCAACATCAACAACGTCCGGCTGGGTGTAACCGCCGTTTACACCAAGCGTGTGCAATTCGAGCAATTCGCGCGCATAGTTTTCGTTGATGCCCTGCCGTTTGCTTGCATCGCTGCGAGCGGCCGGAAATGTGCCGGCCATGTATTCCGCGAGTGTTCGGTGAAGCGAATCACTCCGGCTTGAGATGTTGTCGAGATAAAACAGCATGGCCGGGCTGTGCGCGACGGCCACCAGCAAATCACGAAACTTTCCGAACGCGCGCGGACGAATGACATCGCGCTCCCATTCGATGAGCGCGAACGTTGATGGCATCTTTCCGGAATACACCGAGAAGTGATTGAGCCAGAAATCGGTCATCACTTCTTCAAGCTGGCGTTCGCTCACTTGGGCGCGAACGATTTTTCCCGAGGTGAAGTTGTTGGTCGCACTGCTGTATGAAAGCGTTCTGCTCTGCGTCATGACCACACCGGCGTTCATTGTCACCATCATGCGCGATTCTCCCCCCTTCATGTTCGGCCCCTCCACTTTGTTGGCAGTGGCCAACGCATTGGTGGGTCCGTTCCAGGCCGGAAATCCTGCGAGTGCCGTTTGCAGTGAACCTTCGGCGTTCGGGTCTGGCTTCAATTGTTGATCGAGCCAACGGTCAACACCAATTGCTGAGACACGGTCAACGTCGCCTGGCCGTGCGCCGAAAGTAGCGCGAGATAACAGCTGTACGGCCTGCTGCGTTTTGTTCAGTTCCCGAGTGCCGTTGGCTTGCGCGAAAGCCGGAAACGCAACGAGTACACCGCCGACTGCGAGCGCTGCTGCGATTATGGTGAGGACTACATGACGCAGCGGTCGGATCGGAATGCTGTTCATGGTACTGCCTTATCAAAGAGAGTTGAGCTATTTCCAGCGAAGCACTACATGAACTGTGTCGATATAGACACTCATTGTGTCACGAACGTTTCCCGGGAGCAAGACTGACAACAGCACGCTACCTGAGCATCAAGAAGACCCACCGTTCTAGTGGGAGTGTTCGTGGTACGGTTACGAGAACAACTCAGCGAACAACAGCCGCCGTTCGCTGTAACTGTCCAGGTGAACGGTGGACCAAGCCACGGTTGCGGCCATACGGATTATCTGAACAAGCCGATCAACTACAACCCCGATCATACGACTGCAGGGCTGAGCGAGCAGACTCACATTGATGAATCTGCTCTATCGAACTTGGTAACTGATCTAGCTTTGCGATCCCAATGAGCGAACATCGGGGATAAAGCTTTCGAGGGTTTCAGCTTGACAAAAACAATATCCTGCTTCAAGTTAGTCTCGCCCTGGGTGAAAGCGTCCGGGCTTTGTGTTTGTCAGTGTCCATCCCTTACTGGAGGTTTGAAATATGCTTGCACTCCGATGGTTGATCGCTTTGTCCATTGTTGCTCCGCTGGCGTCCCAACATGTCCCAGAAACAGAAACGCTTTCCTCAGTCCCAGTTGCAATGACTGCGACGGAAGCCACGAACTATTTGCGCCCTCCTTCCGGTGCAGATGGATTTACATGCGGGATTTGCAAGACATGGCAGTATGTCGATATACACATGATCGACACGTGGATGGAGCACAAATACACAAGCAACAACGCCGAGCAAGACGACTTACCTTCCAGCTCAGAACCACTTTCGGAGGTACTTCTTGCAACTCCCTTCAGTAGCCAGTACCAAACTGCGTTCCGACTGGTAGACGGCGATCCAGACGACGACGAAAACTACAATTATCTTGGGCAAACCGTTCGTTTGTGCAATGCGGGAGAAGGTTGTCACGGTTACTACGACTATTGGACCTGTTATGAGGCGCACTACGAATGCGGTGGCGCTTTCCATGAAGAACAAGTCCTCTCGGAGCTGTCGCACGGATCGATCGAGCACCTCGAAAACAAACTGCGCATCTTTATTGAGCAGGCAAAGGCTGAAGTTGTCGCCGACGAAATACGGTTTCATGGATGTGATGGATCAGTCAAGGCTCACGTCAAACTGACTGCAGCGCTACGGGCTGCGGTTCTTCGCATTGATTCGAAGCGTTTGATCGTTCGAAATCACAGCGCATAGGCCGAAACAAATGGCGTTCGTCGAAATTTCGTGTCGTTTGTCGCCTATTCGAACGCTTACGCTATCTTGGGCGCTGTTGGGCCTGCTTTCAGGGTCCTCCAGCGCCCAAACGCGTCCTAGCGGAGAGCTTTCCATTCGACCAACACTTACGTTGGCCGATTCAATCGTAGAATTCGTTGCTTGGCCCAACCTGCAGGCAGAACGCCTTCAGGATGGACGTGTTCTGGTCGCGCCACTTCCGAGCAATACGGTCGTCGCCCTGGTCGACAAAGAGTTGAATCGCTCAACCTTGTTCATGCGCAGCGGGCATGGACCGCGTGAAGCTCAAAGCTTTCCCGGCGCAGTAATCGTAGCCAGCGGAAGCGGAATCCGTGCATTGGTTTCTTCACGGGACCCGTCGCGAGTCACAGTGTTTAACAGTGCCGGAGGAATCGAATCTGAGGCGCCGTCAATAGTTCGACCCGATGGTATCGGGTTTTGTGATGGCGCGGTATACATGAGTGGGGTGGACGTATTTGGTGACAATTTCGCTCCAGGTATTTTCAAGGTGACGCGCGGACTTCCCGCTGAAATGATTTTCCCATTGCGAGAAGGAAATTCGGAGCGTCCCTCTCTCAACCTCGTGCAAGAAGTACATGTGAACAATGGTAAGGTTCTAGTAGGTCGACCGAATTCACCAACTGTAGCAATTAGTCGACGCTCTTGCGACGATTTTCACAATGTTGCTGTCAAGCTCCCATGGTTTGTACCATGGGAAAGAGCCCTCAACATTCGATCAACTGAAGCGCCAATTCAGAGCGTAGTCCGCAATGTGCGGTGGTTCGATGAAACATCCGCACTTCTGTTGATTCTTCGAGCGAAACCGGGTTCTGTCTATCCGAAGGGGGCTGTTTCCCAAGGACCACCAGCACGTGTTCCCAGCCGTAAAGCACCCCCTACGGAAGCAGAAATACACATCGAGACGGTCTTGGTATTGTTTGACGTAACGACTGGTGCAGTTCTCGATCAATTAATTCTTCCACGGCAGGGATGGTCATTCCTTAGCAATCGCGAGCTGATTCGACATAGCTTCGATCCAGATGAGGCGCGGTATGAAGTTTTTGCCATAGATCTGCGACCATAGGTTCGCACGCACGAATATCAGATCAGAAACTCCAGCGTACTTGCAGTTCGTTCGCAAGCTCCTCGAAACAGAGTGCAGTAGTGATGGTCATTGAACTGGTGACGTGAGATTCAAAAATCTGAGGACCCTCGCGAACAGAAACCGCGAATTCGGAATCAACAGAATTCGGCAAGTCACA
>JBDUBA010000453.1:0-64262 GCA_040004335.1 Gemmatimonas sp. | reverse complement strand
GCGTAAGAGGTCCGTGGACCCGGTCCGTTGACCCGGTCCGTTGACCCGGTCCGTTGACCCGGTCCGTTGACCCGACACCCGTGACCGCGCACTTGCCAAAAAGTTAGTCTATGCTAAAATGCGTTTGTGCATAAACTGAATATTCCCGACTCCGCGACCCCGGACCCCTCCGCCCCCAACCCCGACCCAGGGTGGCGTCGCGCCCGCATGGCACCCTCGCTGTCCGAGGTCTATCGCTCAGTCGACGTGTCCAAAGGCACCTGGATCCGCAAAATGATCGCCTTCGCCGGCCCCGGCTATCTGGTGGCCGTCGGCTACATGGACCCCGGCAACTGGGCCACCGACCTCGCCGGTGGATCACGGTTCGGCTACACGCTGCTCTCGGTGATTCTGCTGTCGAATTTGATGGCCGTGCTCCTTCAGGGGCTCGCCAGCAAACTCGGCATCGTCACGGGACGCGATCTCGCGCAGGCCTGCCGCGATCATTATTCGCGACGCGTGTCGTTCGTGCTGTGGGTGATGTGTGAAATCGCGATTGCCGCATGCGACCTGGCGGAAGTCATTGGATCGGCAATCGCACTCAATCTCTTGTTTGGTCTGTCGCTGCCCGTAGGCATTGGACTGACCGCGCTGGACGTGCTGATCGTGTTGTATTTGCAGAACAAGGGTTTCCGCATGCTCGAGGCATTGGTCATCGCACTCGTGGCGGTTGTGGGCGGATGTTTTCTGTTTGAACTGATCATCTCTCGACCCAACCTTGCGGAGGTGGCGCGAGGATTCATTCCGACCACGGAGATTCTGCGCAATCGGGAAATGTTGTACATCGGCATCGGCATTCTGGGCGCGACCGTCATGCCGCACAATCTCTATCTGCATTCCTCCATTGTGCAGACGCGCAAGTATGCAGAAAACACCGAAGGTCGCCGCGAAGCGGTGCGGTTTGCCTTTGTTGACTCAACGGTGGCGTTGACATTTGCGCTCTTCATCAACGCAGCAATCCTGATCGTCGCGGCCGCCACGTTTCATACAACGGGCAACACCGGCGTTGCGGAAATTCAGGACGCGCACAAACTCCTGACCCCACTCCTTGGCGTGGCCGGAGCGAGTACTGTGTTTGCGCTGGCACTGCTGGCATCGGGACAGAACTCAACACTCACCGGCACCCTCGCTGGACAGATTGTCATGGAAGGGTTTCTTAATCTGCGCATTCGGCCATGGTTACGCCGTCTGATTACGCGTGGCATCGCGATCGTGCCGGCCGCAATCGTCGCGATCTTCTACGGTGAGTCCGGAACCGCCAAACTGCTCGTCCTCAGCCAGGTAGTCTTGTCACTCCAGCTGTCGTTCGCAGTGTTTCCACTGGTCCGGTTTACTTCGGACCGTTTGAAAATGGGAGATTTCGTAAATTCGCTGCCGCTCAAACTGGCGGCGTACACGGTCGCGGGCGTAATTGCATCGCTTAACGTGTGGTTGCTGGTGCAGACCTTCACGCAATGGACCGGCTGATGTATCAACGCATCCTCGTGCCGCTCGAAAATTCCGTCTACGACGCCGGCATTCTGAAGCATGTTTGCCAGCTGGCCCGACTTTGCAATTCGTCGATCGTGCTCATTCACGTTGCCGATGGGTGGGCCGCGCGGCACATCAATTCACTGACGCTCCGCGAATCGGAAGAGATACAGGCGGACCGCGCGTATCTCGATGGACTGTGTGAGAAGCTGCACGCTGAGGGTTTTGTGGCCGATTCAATTCTCGCCGGTGGTGATCCTGCCACGGAAATCACGGCCGCAGCCGATCGTGAAAAATGCGATCTCATTGCCATGGCCACCCACGGTCATCGCGGCCTGCAGGACGTGATCTACGGAACCACGGCCAATACGGTTCGACATCGCACGATGGTACCGGTATTGATGGTGCGAGGAGCGCCGCCGGGACCGAAACACTAATGGCCGCCGCAGCGCGACACACCGATCCCGAAGTATTAACTGGCGCGGTGGAAGACTATCTCAAGACCATCTACGAACTCGCGTCCCGTGACGGTGTTGCGGCGACCACTGATGTAGCGCAGGCACTCGGCGTGGCGCCCGCGTCCGTCACTGGAATGATTCGGCGGCTGGCAGCGCAGGGCCTACTGGACTACGTGAAATATCGCGGAGTCCATCTTACCGCACATGGACGACGTGCCGCGCTGAGCACGATTCGGCGGCATCGCATTCTCGAGACCTATCTCACGCGAGTGCTGGGATACCCTTGGGATCGCGTGCATGACGAAGCCGAACGTCTGGAACACGCCGCCTCGGACGAATTGATCGAGTGCATGTCGGCGGCGATGGGGCATCCCACGGCGGATCCGCACGGTGCACCAATTCCAACGGCCGATGGTGTGGTTGACGAGCGACTCCTGCAGACGCTGGCCGAGGTCCCCGTTGGCGCCCGTGCGCGAATGGTGCGGGTGAGCGACAAAAATCCTGAGCTGTTGCGCTACCTGGCCGACATAACCTTGCAGCCTGGTGTCGATGTGACGGTACTTGCGCGCGCACCATTTGACGGTCCCATCACATTGAAGCTTGGATCGAGTCAGGCAATTGTTGGAGCAACGTTGGCGTCGCAAGTTCTGGTCGAACTTGCCCCTGGGGCCGTTTCAAACGAACCAGCCCCTGCTACGCACAAGCGCAACAGGGGACGGTAATCGGTCGCACCACTTCGGTGGCTCAGTCGACGCGTTTCCTCAATGCTGCGCGATCGGTCCCGGACATGCGTGGATCCTTCATCAAGGAACGTACTCGCTGCACGGCGGCCGCAACCATCGTGTGTTTGCCGGCCATGTGGTACAAGACGCCCGCATCAACCGCGGCATTGCCGGACAATTTCACATCGCCTTTCTTGAGCGCTTCGTCGGATAGTTCGTTCAACATGTCGCCCGCTTCGACATAACGATCGAGCGCGTAGTCGATGTGCACCAACGCGTAGACGGACGCTTCATCAACACCACCCGACTCGCGCAACATTGTGTTGGCAACCAGCAACTCCGCGCGGGCTTCCTCCAACGAACCAGTTGCTGCTGCTTCGCGTGCTCTGACAATCAGGGAAGACGCGAGTTGTCGGTGTGCTGTAGTATCAATGACGACGCCTTTCGCGCGCGGACGTTTATCGTCAACGGAGACGTTTGAAGTTGCGATGGGAGCGGCAAGCGCACCGGCCAGCAAAAGTGGGAGAAGAAACGACATGGTAAGGCCTCGTGAGTTACTTGTATGTGGAGGATTAACTCCTAATGAGGCGGCGAAGAGAATCAGGAACAGTTCGCCGATTGGCCTCATGTGCATTGGATACGGACGTTCGTCAAAACGGTTTCAAAACTGGGACAGAAGCCTTGCGCGCGTGCCGAAACGCGAGTTTCGTTTCCAATTGTCGGAGCAAACGCGATTCAACCGCTTCTTCAAGGGATTCACGCGTGAAAGTCCTGCACTACTTGCGATAGAAAGCAGCGAGGTAGTGCGTTTGACCCATGCAACCAACCAGAACTCGATGAACGAAACAATTAGGGCAGATCTGTTTCGCTATTACCAACACGACTATTCGATCGTGCGCTTGCTGCTTGGTCTCCGCTCACGCGCGTTTCGTTATCTCTTCTTCAAACGGTTGTCCAACAGATACAGCGTGCGTACACCGCACGGTTTCGTTTACAAAATCATGGAGCGCCACTACAGTCACAAGTTTGGATTTCAGATTGAAGGGCAGATTGGCAAAGGGTTTTACATTGGACACTTTGGAACCATCGTGGTAAACAAAGAAGCAAGGCTTGGAAATAACTGCAACATTGCTCCCGGTGTCACCATCGGCGAAACGTCGCGCGGTGAGAATGCCGGCGTGCCAACTATTGGAGATTATGTCTGGATTGGCACGAACGCTGTTGTTGTGGGGAAAATCACGATTGGATCGAACGTCCTGATTGCCCCGGGCGCCTACGTGAACTTTGACGTGCCAACACACTCCATCGTGCTCGGCAATCCGGGAAAGATTATTAGTCGCGAAAATCCGACGGAGGGCTACATCCGCTTCTGTTTGCCCGACTGACAGCGCGAACGCGCTGTCGTGCCGAAGATCGACTAACTTTCCCCCATGACACGTGACGAAGGGGGGCGCCCAACGCCAACAGAGTCCGCGAAGCCAGTCGCGCCGCCGGCACCTGCGACCGACTCTGTGCTGGCGGCCAAGGCGCGAGCCAAAACCAAGCGCGACGGCGCCAAAAAGTTGGCAAAAGCGAACAAAGCGGCGAAGAATCCGAAGCGGGAGAAAGCACCGAAGCGCGCGAATCTCGCGAGCGCAACTCCCAATGGTGAGCTGGCCGAGGCGGTAGCACCGTCCGTTGAATCGGTAACCACCAGGGTCGAGCAACCGGTAGTTGACCTCCCTCACGCGCAACTGCGCGAAGAAGCGCTGGCCGTCCTGTTGCGCGGTGCCCATCGCACGCCGCACGGCATTCTCGGCGCACACCTGGCGCAGCAGGACGGTGTCAACGGCGTCGTGATTCGCGCGCTGTTTCCATCAGCCGTCAATGTCGGCGTCGTGTTGGCGGGGTCGGACGCGTCGCTGGCAATGGACGACCACCAGAACGGGTTACACACACTGTTTCTGCCGGGTCGTACAATGCCAATGCGATATCGCTTGCGCATTGGGCAACCTGATGGATCGAGCATCGAACGCGACGATCCGTATCGATTTCTACCAACCGTTGGCGAACTCGATTTGCATCTATTTGGTGAAGGCCGGCACTTGCGGCTTTGGGAAAAACTCGGCGCACATCCTCGCGTGATGGATGACGTATCCGGTACGGCCTTCGCCGTGTGGGCGCCGAACGCGACGCGTGTTTCACTGATTGGTTCATTCAATGCATGGGATACGCGCGTGCATCCGATGCGAGCGCTGGGTACGAGTGGCGTGTGGGAACTGTTTGTGCCGGGAGTTGGCGCGAACGCACTGTACAAGTTTGAAATCAAGGCGCTGTCGGGCGCGCTGCGCGTGAAAACCGATCCGATGGCGTTCCAAATGGAACTATCGTCAGGACACGCGTCGGTGGTGGTTGACACTGGCACATACACGTGGAACGATGGTGAGTGGCTGGCGCGACGTGCCGAGGGCGATCCGGTGCGCGAACCGATGTTGGTGTACGAAGTACACCTGGCATCGTGGGCTCGTGTTCCGGAAGAAAACAATCGCACGCTGTCGTACCGCGAAATCGCGCCGCGTTTGGCTGAACACGTCAAGCGTCTCGGTTTTACGCACATCGAACTGTTGCCGGTACTCGAACATCCCTTCGGCGGATCGTGGGGATATCAGGTTAGCGGTTACTACGCACCAACATCGCGTCATGGCTCCCCCGACGATTTCCGATTCTTCGTCGACACGATGCACGCCGCCGGCATTGGTGTGTTACTTGATTGGGTGCCCGCGCATTTTCCCAAGGACGATTGGGCGTTGCGTCGCTTTGACGGAACCGCGTGTTACGAGCATGAAGATCCGCGATTGGGCGAACATCCCGAGTGGGGCACGCTGATCTTCAACTATAGCCGACACGAAGTGCGCAACTTCCTGTTAGCCAACGCGCTGTTCTGGATTGAAGAATTTCACATCGATGGTTTGCGGGTCGATGCGGTCGCGTCCATGCTGTATCTCGACTACGGGCGGGAAGCGGGGCAATGGATGCGCAACAAATTTGGCGGGCGCGAAAACCTTGATGCAGTCTCGTTCCTCAAGCAACTCAACCACACCGTGAATCAGCTGCACCGCGGCGTGTCGATGATTGCCGAGGAGAGCACGACGTGGCCACGGGTGACGCATCCCATCGTTGAAGGCGGGTTGGGCTTCACCTTCAAGTGGAACATGGGTTGGATGCACGACACGCTGGATTATTTTCGGGTCGATCCCTTCTTTCGCAAAGGCGCGCACGACAAGCTGACGTTCGCGATGATGTACGAGTACAGTGAACACTTCATCAACCCGTTGTCGCACGACGAAGTGGTGCATCTCAAGAAATCACTGCTCGAAAAAATGCCAGGCGATTCCTGGCAGAAGCTCGCCAATCTGCGCGCGCTCATCGCGTATTCCATAACGCGCCCCGGAAAGTCGCTGTTTTTTATGGGCGCAGAAATTGGCGTGCATCGCGAGTGGAATCACGACATCAGTCTTGACTGGCACCTGCTCAACGACCCACGCCGTCAGGGACTGATGGATTTTGTGGGGGAACTCGGCGCGCTGTATCAAGCCAATCCATGCTTCTGGCGCCGGGACATCGAACCCGCAGGATTCTCGTGGATTGATGTGGGCGACAAAGAGCAATCGGTGTTGTCGTACGCGCGGTGGGATGGCAGTGATCATGCCATTATCGTGCTGAACCTCACGCCGGTGCCGCGCGAGAATTATCGCGTTGGATCGGCCGCATCGGGTTCGTATCGTGTAGCGCTTTCCAGCGACGAAGTCCGATTTGGTGGCAGCGGATTTTCGAACGTCACGTCAGTCGAGACTGAAGCGGTCCCGTTTCACGGGTTCACGAATTCGATGGTGCTGTCGCTGCCACCGCTGTCGGCAACGATTCTGCGGCCTGATCCAACAATTCAACTCATCGACAGCACGGCGGCCGATAGCTGGTCGGCGCTTGAACTCACGCGCGCACCGATTGTGGATCAGTCGCCTATAGCAGTCACTGCAGTTGACGCGAAAAGAAGCAAACACAAAACGCGCGCCAAGTCGTCTGAGGCATGAAGCGTAGCGAAGTTGTGATGGGAGCTGTCGCTGTATTGGCGGCAGCTGGATGTATTCGTCTGGGTTTCTGGCAGTTGCATCGGCTGGAAGAACGTCGGGCCAAGAATGCGTTGATCAGGTTGCAGACTGCGGCCGGATTTGCGTCAGTGGCCGATACACGCATGCAGGACACGTCGAAGTTGCACTGGCGCCGCGTGAAACTGCGTGGGGTGCCCGACTACCAGCGGGAGGCCGTCCTATCGGCGCGATCGCAGAACGGCTCGGTTGGTGTGCAGATCGTCACCGCCATTAAACCCGTCGATGACAGTTGGCCCGATACTTCGATCCTGGTTATTCGCGGATGGATGCCGGCGCCGGACGGTCGCACCTATGCGCGTGCCTCAACGTCAGAAGGGGACACGCTGGAGGTGGAGGGACTCGTAACCGAGTTTCCGCCGACCGGCACCGGACAGGTTCGCATGCCGTCATTGCCGTATGCATTTCGGTGGCTCGATCGCGATACTCTCGCGAAAGAAGTTGGAACGCCAGTCGCGCCATTCGTCCTGCTGCAGTTGGGGGACACGGTGCAGCACGACGTTTCGAAAATCACGCGCGTGCCTCCGCCCAGCCTGAGCGAGGGGCCGCATAAATCGTACGCGGTTCAATGGTTTGTATTTGCCATCGTCGCACTCGGAGGATTTGTGGCGTACCTCGTGACCCAGCGCGCGAAAACTGGCGGTACAACATCCAACATTGGGTAGTCCTCTGATGCAAACAAAAGGCGACCATGAATTCATGGTCGCCTTTGTCAGGACATTTTTTTTCTGACTGCTAGTTGGTCTCTGGTCCGAAGTCGACGATTGCCGAGGCGGTACGAAGCATGATGAATACGTCCGTGCGCAGTGAACAATTTTGCACGTACTCGAGCTCCACTGCCGCACGTTTCGGATACTTGAGGCGATGCCGCCCGTTGACCGCCCAAGCACCTGTGAGCCCAGGACGTACAGAGAGCAGTGTTAGGACGGAACCCGCAAAGTGATGCAACTCCTCGGCGATTAGCGGACGGGGCCCAACGACGGACATGTCGCCCGTCAACACATTCCACAATTGCGGGAGTTCGTCGATGCTGGTTTGGCGCAGGAAACGACCGACCGGTGTGACACGCGGATCGATGTGGTCTGGGAGCTTGTAGCTGTTGTTCCGATAGGACTCGTGCAGCGCCGGATCGCGGCGCAGGCGTTCTTCGGCATCAACGGCCATGGTGCGAAGTTTCCAGCAACGGAATCGTTTCCCGCCGCGACCCACGCGCTCGTGCCCGAAAAACATGCCGCCGGGGCTGCTTAACTGCACGGCAATTCCAGCAACAACCACGATTGGGGCAAGAACAACCAGCGCCGCAGCGGCCGCCACAATGTCGAACGCGCGCTTTAAAATATTTTGCACGCCATGAGGTCGCACGACGGCCAGTTGGATGAGAGGGTGTTCGCCCTCCCACACAATGACGGGATCGTGCTGGCTTGGAACGGGCGCCGGCATCACGACCAGAAGGCGGCACGCCACGGTTACGGCGATTTCGCCCAATTCGTCCATCGCACTGCGTCGAATCGGTCCCGCAACAAGAATGGTATCGGCCCTATACTCGGCGATGAGTTGACAGATGATGGTGCGCGGAACGTTGTCGTCGTCGGGTTCGACCGGAACAACACCAACGACATCAAAGCGCGAGCGCAATCCCACCGCGGGATGTTCGAGAGCGCGTGGCACATCTGCAATTGCACCGACCACGAGTGCGCGAAACGGAATACCATTTGGCCCCGATTTCGAATGAGGCACGTGCGCTGTTGGCTGATTACTTTTGATTCGGTGGCCCGCTTGGTTGTTCGTAAGGGTCACGTGAGAATCCATAGGGTTTGGACAACGCAAACTTAGCAGTTGCCTTGGCAATGAATGTGTTAGAACGTATAAGGCTGATCCAACGCCTACAAGCCGGTATATCACAAAAGTTCTGGTTTGTTAACCTCACGTTGTGACACACCGCACCTACTCCGACTTGCAGCAAAGCGGGCTTTCCTTCTCACTCCACCGGCGCAACGGCTGCAGGCGTAGCCACCATATATGATACCCCACGACATGCCGCTTTTGTCACCAGACGTGCGCATTGCGCTCGTGCACGAATGGCTGGTAGTACCCGCGGGCTCGGAACAGGTGCTGCGTGAAATGAAGGTGCAGTTTCCACAAGCGGATGTTTTTTGTCTGGTCGACAAGTTGTCGCAGGCCGAGCGCGCAATGTTGGGCGTTGGGTATCCAACCACATCGTTTCTGCAGAACATGCCCGGGGTCACGCGCCACTATCGATGGATGCTGCCGATGATGCCTGCGGCGATCGAGTTGCTCGACTTGAGCACCTACGACATTGTGATTTCGAACTCGCATGCCGTGGCCAAAGGTGCACGTGTCCGACCGGGTGCGCTGCATATCTGTCATTGTTGTTCGCCCATGCGATACGCGTGGGATTTGCGCGACCAATATCTGAAAGAAGCGGGCCTCGATCGTGGTATCAAGGGCTGGCTGGCGGGACAAATGCTGGATCGTCTCAAGCGGTGGGATTTAAGCGCATCTGACCGGGTCGGAGAGTTTGTTGCGATCTCCGACTTTATTGCCGATCGCATCCGGCGATCCTACGGCCGTAGCAGCACTGTGATCTACCCGCCGGTGGACACCAGTTTTTATACCCCAGCGGGAGCACGGGGCAGTTCGTATGTCGCCGCATCACGGTTTGTCAGCTACAAACGTATTCCCGCTATTGTCGAGGCGTTTCGCGAGCTGCCGGATCGACAGTTGATCGTGATTGGCGATGGGCCTGACCGAGAGAAAGTTGCCACACTGGCCGGTACCAACGTCACGTTGATGGGATGGCAACCGCGCGAAGTATTGCGTGAGACCTTGCAGCAGGCGCGCGCTTTTATTTTTGCGGCCGAAGAAGACTTCGGCATTCTGCCGGTCGAGGCGCAGGCCTGTGGCGCGCCTGTGATTGCATTAGGCGTTGGTGGCGCTCTTGAAACTGTGGTGAGCGATGGGCCCGAACGCACGGGCGCATACTTTGGCGAAGCAACCCCCGGAGGCATTGCCGCCGCCATTCGGAAATTTGAGCAGACAGAGGCGCCAAGCATCGAGGCCTGTCGTGCGAATGCCGAGCGATTTTCGAGCGCGCGATTTCGGGCGGAATTGCTGTCGTACGTTGAGGGCGCGTGGAGCCGGCATCAACGCGCCATGCTGCAGAAATAGCGCGACTACTTTCGGTACGTACGAGCGCTACAACTTTCGGGCGATCACCGTTTGCTGATGCAGTTCGTCGTTGTAGATCGTCTCCAGCGCGAGTCCGTGTTCGGTCAGCATGTCTTTGATAACGGAGAGATCAAACGCGACCGCTGCTTCGGGATATCGCAAATTTTCGACATAGCAGTTGAGCTCTTTGTGCGCAAACGACCACCGCTGCCCCAGTCGCGGCCGAATGTAGTCCATGATGAAATGTGTCATGTGCAGGTAGCCGCCGGGCATGAGCACCCGACTGCTTTCGCGGATGTAATGGTTGGCATCGGCGTACAGCAGATGGCTGAATACCGACACGGCGATGATAAGCGAGATAGAACTGTCGTTAGCCGGAAACCGGTAGTCCGTGATGATCTTTCCATGCGGGTTGTACACAAGACTGAGCAAATTCGCATGTTCAAACCGCGCACGCTCGCCGGCGAGGTTCGCGCTGCACCACGCAATCATTTCGGCGTCGACATCCTGCCCGGTGTAGCGCCCCTCTGCTCCCAGAAATTGCTTCAACGCCCGCGCATTTCGGCCGCAGCCACAGCCCAATTCCAGTACCTGAGATTGCGGCGTGAGGTAGCCCTTGCCGCTCAACTCGGCGACGAGATTATTGGCGTGCTGGATGAATTCGGCGTGATTGTTGAGGATGTAGTTTCCAACGCCAATGCGCATGCGCAATGATGCCGGTGGCAACGTCGACCATTCTGGATGACGACGTTTGACGAAATAATCGGCGATGTCGAGCATGCTGGCGACTGGCGTTCGCGCCAGAACGGGAACCGATGGGATCAAACGACGTAACAACTTACCCGCCACAGAATGCTCCGTTTCCAGGAATGATTGGTCGAACTGCGTTATGGCATCGGGCGTGTATTGCAGACGCAGAATATCAAACGTCCTTACCGTTGGCAAACCAATAGGCTGCGCAAAGCAACGTAAATCACCGTTCACCGATGTTCAGCGTGCCGCCCAGAAAATAGTTGACCACATCGTGCCCCGGTGTGCGGTTGAAATCGCGAACGGCGCCCACGCGCCAGCCGAAGCCGGTGCCTTGTGCATTGCGTGTCCCATTCAGTTCGACGGCCCACTGCGCCCGAGCCGCATCCGCAGGCACACCTTCGAGGCGGGTGAGTGGCATGGCGCGTTCCTGAATCATGAAGCCGGTTCGACCGTGTTGCGCCCATCGATCAACGGCGAATTCAAAGCCACCGGTACGCTCGAGCATGGGTGACCCGAGCGACTGCCCAGCGTTCGTGTGTCCCTGCGTGAGGGTCGCGTGTTCGTAAAAAGTGCCCTGCGCTCGAAAACGCTCGAGCGAGGTGGTGCGGCCGTTCAGATATTCCAGGCGCGTTGTCCAGAATCTGCTGGTCTCGCGCTGACCAAAAACTTTGAGCACGCCGGCCGACCATGCCGAGTTGTGCTCGGGTTCAACCCAGAGATCGCGAAGGCTGGAGCTGCGATCGTTGCGGCCGAATTCGGCGAACACTTCGAAACCAGTGCGCGTTGAGTTCGCGCGCGCAAAGAGCGAAAGCAGCTGGTTATCGACCGGGGCCTTGACGGTTGTTTCGCGATCGCCAAAGAGCGAACCAAATGGTAATTGCACGTCGCTCAGTTTGAGGCCGTTGGCGGGCCAATCGCGGTGATAAAAACGAATAGCACCGATCTCAAATCCCTTGCCGGATGGAGGTCGCCACGAAACAACGGTTCCAGCGGCCAATCGGGATCCTTCGCGTTTGTCGGGGGCGAAACCGCTTTGTGCTAACCGCGCATACACGATGGTCGCAGCGAAGCGGCCAACCGGCGTTCGCACTCCGTCAATTGTCCCGAACGACAGATGCGCAAACCCCGGCGCGTTGTTGCCCAGAATCAATGGGTTTCTTATTGCCGGTCCGAAGAACAGCGCCCGATTGGAAAATGCGGAGGCGAAACCGTGTCCTTCGAGTCGGATTTCAGATTCGCCGGCGTCGAGACGTTGCAGTGGCTTATCGCCAAAACGATCGGGAAGATCGATGGCGGTTGGGCGCATACGATCGGTGAATTGAGCGCTCGTGTTTGATTCGGTTGGCAGGACCGGAAACGCAAGGTTCTGTGCGTACACCAGCGTTGGTTCCACGCGAATCGTGAGCGGTTTCCAACGCAGCAGCATTCCGGTCGAGACAGTCCCACTCGTGCCGCGCCCCTGCCAACGCGCGCCGTCGTTTCCGCCCCACACGAACGCTGAATTCCGGCCTGCGTCAACGGATGCGCCGCGCCAGCGAAGGTGTTTTGAATTCGGTGAATTTCCCGGCGCGAATCGAATGGCCCACGGGTGTGCCGCACCGATGACACGTCGCAGCGAATCAAGCACCGTGTTGGCGAGTGGCCGCGACGTCCAACTGGTGGTTGGTAACGTGCCGAGCAACTGCAGCGCGCGCAGATACAGCTCGTCATCACTGCCCGCGGCGACGCCTGTCCAACCTGGCGACTGTGCCGTTCCTGTCGAAGACCATGCTGCCATCGCGATCGTGAGCATCGAAATCAGCGAAACCAAAGAGCGAGCGAGGCCACTCATGCATGCACCTGTGATCGCGCGGTAAATTCTCTGGCCAATATCGCTTGGGCCGCTCGCACCACGTCTCCGTTGGGCACCCGCGCGAGGCATTGATTGGCCGCGCACGGCGCGAAACACGCGCCGTCGTAACACGGCGCGCACGACATCTCCTGGGCACGTGTAATGACTGTCACGTTTGCCCCATCTGGCACAAACTCCAGCGGTGATGTTGGGCCAAAGAGCGCGATGACCGGGCGTCTCAGGCCGATGGCCAGATGTAACGGTCCCGAGTCGTGCGTGATGACGAGCTGAGCCGATTGAAGCAATGCAAGCAGCTCGGGCAACGAGGTGCGGTCGCACAGGTTAACCGCGCCAACTGCTGCAACCTGAGCACATTCTTCGACGTCGCCCTTTCCACCAATCGCGGCGACTCGATAACCAAGTGCGATCAGCTTTCGCACGGTCGCTACCCAATTCGAAATGGGCCATCGACGCAGATGATCGTCGCGCAGCAAGTTGCGCGCGCCTCCGGGCGCCACTAGCACCAAGGGTCCACTCCCGGAAACGACCGGGGCCGCGGGCAACAATGACAACTTGAACGGCGGAAGAGTGTCGGCCTCGGAAACGCCGTTCAGTGCCAACTCGTTGCCTTCGACCAGTCGCCGATATTCGGTGCCATACCAGTGTCCTTTGCGCCGCGCATTTTCTCCGGCGAACCGCGTAACGGTTCGCGCGCCCGAAAACCGCGCAAGCCAAGCATAGCGCGCGTCGGTATGGGCTATGATCGCGCGGTCCCAGCGAATTCCGATGCTTTTCCAGGCCCGCAGCATTGCAGTGATGGCCGACACGCGATTTCCACCGAGGAGCGCGCGGTCATCCACTTCGATGACTTCGTCAATGCCGTCCACAAGACGAACGAGTGGCGCGATGCCACGACCCGCCACCCAGCCGATGGTCGCATTGGGCCAGCGCCGCCGAATTGCAGGCACGATTGTCGACGCCATCACGGCGTCACCAAGCGCAGCAATTTTGACCACCAGAATGCGTTCGGACACGGGATGCGGTGCGAGATCACTGCGCTTTCCAGTTATAATAGTTCGATGTTCCCGCTCACGCGCCGCTGGCTGGCCTTCGGATTTCTCGCGCTTGCCAGTGCGCCAGTGCGTGCAGTTGGGGGCCAATCGACTTGTGCGACCGAGCTTCGAACCCTCGAACGTCGGGATGTTCCGCCGCTCAACGCGAGCCGCGAAATGAGCGCGTCGCTTCTGGCTGACGTAGTACAGTGCTCGACCAACACGCTGCATAAAACGTGGGTGCTGCAGCCGCTTACTCCTCGCCTTCGCATTTTCGGTTCGCGCGGGTTACCCGCAGCGCACGATGATGGCGAGTTATGGGTGGGACGTGGTGTCAGTGTGGCGCTTCGCGCGGGCTTTACGGTTGATGGAAAGTTCCTGCATGTCGCGGTCGCACCGGAATTGGTGTCGACAGAAAACACCGCGTTCGATCACGAGCCAGCGCGCGATACCGCCAGAAGCAGCTTTGCATCGCCCTTCTATTCGCTGCCGAGTCAGTCTATCGATTTGCCGACGCAGTTTGGTGTGGGGTCGGAAATGCGAATCACGCCTGGGGCGAGTGCAATCTGGTTGTCAGGATTTGGCGTCGCCGGCGGAATTTCCACTTCGCTACAGGCATGGGGGCCGGGTCTGCGCGGTTCACTGTTACTCGGCGCATCGGCCGGCGGTATTCCGCGAGCGTTCCTGCGTTCGGCCAACCCGATGCGTACGCGAATTGGCGTGTTTGACGCCGTGCTTTTTCTGGGAACCGTGACGGAATCGCGCTATTTCGATCGCGATACCAGCAACAACTATCGGTCGATGTCGGCGTTTGGATTGACATGGTCTCCGGACAGTGCCGGGCTGCTGGCACTCGGTGCGGCGCGCGGTGTGATGCACACGAGTGATCGCGCGCTCCCGGAAATTTCTCGATCGATTGACGCGCTCAGGTCGACCGACACGGCGGCCGATGATCTGATTTCGATGTTCGCGAAATTGGGGCGACCGTCCGACGCGTTATCCGCGTGGGTGGAGGTGGCGCGCAACCGCAAAGGATTTGGTTCGCGTTCGTTTCTGACGTTGCCATACGACGCGACCGGTTACATCATCGGCGCACGTGGTTCGACGGGATTGCGCGGGCAGCAACTAGTCGTGTTGGCGGAAGCGGCGAACCTCGAGCAGAGTGAAGACGTTATTGGTCGCGCGCCGAAAGATTTTTATGCGGGTACGAATGTGCCGCAAGGGTGGACGCAACGAGGACGCCCGATTGGACATTGGGTGGGACCCGGCGGACAAACGCAATTCATCTCCATCGATTGGGTACGCGGTCGGTCGCGTGTAGGGTTGTACGCCGAACGCGTGCGGCGCAACGAAGATGCGCTGTTTCGCGAGTATCTGGCGTATCCCAATCGACACGACGTTTCGCTGGAGCCTGGCATTCGCGCGGCGCTGGCCTGGCGCGGGCAGGAATTTGCGCTTGATGTGAGCAATGGAAAACGGCTCAACTTCGAGTTTCAGAACGCAACCTATTTACCGAGTACTCGCACAGTGGACGTTGTTATGCCTCGCATCAGTTTTTCCGTCACGCCGTTGTCGCAACGCTGATGACACGTCCGTTGCTGACCGTTGCGATTCCGGCGTATAATCGCGCCGCACTGCTGACGCCGCTGCTCGACTCCATAGTGTCGCAATCGATGACCGATTGGGAGTGCCTCATTGTCGAGGACAACTCGCGCGAACGTTTGCAGATTCGCGAAGTCGTCAAGGCCAACGAGGCGGCGTTTGGCGGACGTTTGCGGTACCTCGAGAATGACGAAACATTGGGTTACGACGGAAATTTTCGTCGCATGGTGCACGAGGCACGCGGCCAATATCTGTTCGTGATGGGCAACGACGATCTGGTAACTCCCGGAGCGTTTGCCGCCGTGCAACGCACACTCGCGGCCGAACCGGATGTTGGAGTGATTCTGCGCGCGTATTCATTTTTCCGTGACGATCCGTCGAACGTGTTTCAGGTAAATCGATATTACGCCGACGCGTGCACGTTCGATGCCGGCGTTCCCGCCATTGTTGCGTGTTATCGACGACTCGTCTCGATGAG
The DNA here is from genome assembly GCA_040004335.1 of Gemmatimonas sp. Classification (GTDB taxonomy): domain Bacteria; phylum Gemmatimonadota; class Gemmatimonadetes; order Gemmatimonadales; family Gemmatimonadaceae; genus Gemmatimonas. Next base: position 48,523 of record JBDUBA010000453.1, on the reverse strand, counting down.
CGGGCTCGTGCTGCATCGCGATGATTCCGAAGCGGTGGCGACAGATCGATGGGATGGCACCTTGTTTTACCAACACTGGTTGGCGGCCAACATTCTCACTAAACGCCCCGCGGCGTACATCCCGGATATTCTTGCGCTGTTTCGTAAAGGCGGCGTCCCTGAATTTGGAACGGCCAAAGCCGAGAAAGGATTATACACGCCCGGTGTTCAGCCGCCCGAAACAGACTTGCGCATGATTCGCTCGCTGATGAGCATTGCCGAAACCGTTGAGCGGGAACGAGGCGTCGCTATTTCGGAACACATTCGGCACGACTTCGCGAATTTCATGTATCCCACGATTGCGCATCAGGCACACGAACCGTTTCGCGTGTTCTGGAAATTCTATCGCAATCTGGGCGCGATGAAGTTCGATCGGTATCCCATGTTTCACTTCTGGTTTTGGTCGGTGTCAATTCTGGGCGCGAAGCGAGTCGACCGCGTTATTCAGTTCGTCCGAAAAACAATGGGGCACACGCCCAATCTTACGCGTGCGGCCCGCCCCACCACGAAGCCGCTGCCAGGATAAGCGTCAGCGCGCCGCCCAATCGCAGGGTGCGCAATGCAACGGGTTTGGCGCCGTCCATCGATCGCGCGGCCAACCACCACATGCCAACGGTGTCGACGAACATGCGAAGACACCACGCGGCCGCCACGCCCGCGACGCCGTATTGTTTCATGAATAACACCAAGGTCACGCCATACAATGGCAACTCGGCAATTTGCAACAGGGCCGGACCACGCACGTCGGCGCCACCTTGTAACGCAGCGTATGGCACTTGCGCCAGGCAATTCATGTACACCGCCGGCACCAGCCAACGCAACGCCACCGCCGTTTCTGGCGAAAACGCATTCCCTAACCAATAGTGCAAGGCAAGACTGCCTAAAGTGCCGAGCAACAGCCCTGGTACAAACGTGACCAACAACGTTGTGCGTGCAGCACGCTCCAGCAATTCGGACGCACGTTTGTCATCGCGCCCAATAGCGGCAGCCAGCGCCGCGAACAACACGGGTTGCAACGCCGCTGAAAACAGCGCCAGTTTGATTGCCACCTCCGACGCCGTGACATAATAACCGGTGGCTGCAATAGGCAGCGCGCCCGCCATCAGGAACTTGTCACCTTGCACCAGCAGCGGACTGACCAGATTGGAAACGGTAATCCATCCGCCCGCGTGCAGCAGTTCGTGAATGACCGCACGGTTTGCGCGTTGCGGACGCGCGAGACCGCGCTGCACATGTTCAAGCGCAATCACATTGGCTACCCAGTAGCCAATGCGTCCGGCTACGACCATACCAACGGCAATTCGCGCGTCGGGGTTGAAAAACAACACGATGAGCGGCCCCGCATACGTGGCCAATCCCAACGGCACGCGCAGTTTGACGATCAACCCGAATCGTTGCACCGCTTCCATCACGCCGCGCAACACAACGCCATGCACAAAAAACGGCAGTCCAAGCGCGAGCAGACGTAACACGCCGGTGGCTTCATCGACCAATTCAGGCGGCACTTTGAGCAACGACGCCGAAATGGCGGGCGCTGCGATTGCCAACGCAATGCCGAAGAAACCGCTGAGTGCAATAACCACCCAGTTCGCTGACCAGATCAACACCGGCAACTCATCATCGCGATGATCGGCGACGCGCTCCGCCACCAACCGCGTTAGCGCGCGTCCCAGTCCAAAGTCGATCAATGAGAACGCACCAACGGTCGACCACGCCAACGCCAACAAACCGTATCGCGCGTCGCCGAGGTTGCCGGCGAGCAGCGGAATAGCAACCAGTGCGGCCAAGGCGGGCAACAACCAACCGGCAAAGTTGAGTCCTACATTTCGGCGCAGCAGCGAATCGTTGGTGAGATCACTAACGCGAGATTCCCGTGTTGTATTCACTCCGAATTGACGATCACGGTGGCGGAATTCTGTATGTCACCGCGAGACGCAGATCGCCAGTTTCAAACGTGGGCAGCGCCAGATTGGTGAACGAGAAAACGGTGCCCGCCGCCCACGGCGCTGGAGGCGTTACGCGTATGGTGCCAACGGCAACGCCGTCCTGCGATGGAATCAACGTGAGAGGGAACCGACCGTTTGCGTCGGTAGTAACGCGCAAGGTTGCCGGGGTTGCCGAAATTCCGGAGGTTTGCGTCCAGTCGACGGTCGCGCCCACTACTGGTGTGCCATCGGCCAGCAGTACTTCGCCGACATAGCGAAGCGCCGCACCGAATCCATAAACACCGGCGAAACGAATGTCGTCAGACTCGAACGTTCGTAACTTCACGTTGTGAATGATCCGCTGTGCTTCACCGACGGGCGACACAATGATGTCACCTTGAACCGTGCCGGTGTCATTCACGGGCGATCGCAATTCAAAACGACCCGAAGCGTCGGTACGCGCGTGAATTGACGTTGGTGTGATGGCGAGACCTGCCGTCTGTCGAAATTCTACATCAACATTGGGCGCAGGCGCGAGATTGCTGTGACGCCACAGTTCCACCGACCACGCCCATCGTTCGCCAACGCTGACCTGTCCGGCAAAGTGCAGATTGTCATCGTTGTTCGTGCGCAGTTTCAGATTGCCGACGGTTCGCGGCTCACGTCCGGGCAGCGTAACGATATAATCACCGCTCACAATGCCGGTATCGCGCACCGCACCGCGAATTTCAAAACGACCATCGCTGCCGGTTTTGCCTTTGATCACCGATGGGGTGAGCGGAACACCACCGGTCTGTCGAAATTCCACGTCAACGTTGGGGGCGAGCGTTAACGAGCCGCGATTGAACAACTCGACCGTCCAGTTCCAGCGCTCGCCGTACGCGAACAAACCAAGCAAGCGAAGCGAAGTGGAATCATAAACTGGCAGATGGATGTCACGATACCGCGTTTCCGATTGCCCGGGCATCCTGAACACGAGATCGCCAATAACATCTTTGCCAACGAGTGGATCGATGTCCTGCTCGAATGTCGCGAGGTCAATCACAAAAAACCCGTCTTTGCTTGTGATCGCTCGCGCGATGTCATCTCGAGTCCGAACCCCGCCCGTGCGTTGAAACTCCACCGGCGTTCCGGCCAGACGTTCGTCAGTGCCACGGAATGTCGAGAGAACTCCATAGGATACCATCCCCCCAACCGTGATGGTGCCCTGCGATCGCGGCAGCTCATACACGTAACCCAACGGCAGGAGAAAACCCGAGAGAGTTGAACTGCGCACATATGGATGCTTGATCAGCAATGTTCCGCTGACTGTGCCTAACTCGCCGCCCTCAACTTCCAACGCGAAAATTCCCGCTCCGTTACTCAACCCGTCTCCCGCAATGTCGTGAGCGTTCACGCCGGCCGCCGGCACGAATTTCACCGTCGCGTCCGAGAGCGGTATTCCCTGATACAACAGCGCCGCCTCATAACGCGCCGTCGCGACGCTCATCCAGCGGCCAACATCCTGCGCGTCTCCGGTAGTGGTACGGGTCGTGAATGCAACGTCACGCACCGTGTATCCGGGACTGCCAGGATTCACCACTCTGATCGTCGTGTTTTTGAGATCTTGTGGCACGTCCCGGATCGTGATGCGCCACCGCCCTTCGCCATCTGTGGTGGCGGAAGCGGTCGAGCCATTGGGAAGCGTGGCCGTCAGCAGCACATTGGCAACACCTTTGCCATCGAGAGCTCGTACAATCGTTCCGGTGACATCAAAACGCGGTGCGGTGCTGCATTCGCTCACGCCAGAACACGGACTGCACGCCGAAACCGATAGTGCAGTGATTGCCAATGCCGGTAGCACAAACGCGCGCCGCATGGTGTTGGCGTTGAGCGATGCACGCCGCATGACCGTGACGCCGCCCCATAGAATCCACAACAGCTGCATCACGTACGGCAGCAACAACGAGTTGACAAAGAACGAATGCACAACCACCGCAACTGTCACAGCGGCCGTGCCCGTTGCGAATGCACGATTCGCAGGTTCGGCATTCTGGTCGCGCCAGATTGCCCGCGCTCGCCGTACAACGCTGCCAAGAATCGCACCGTACAGCAGCAAGCCGACAATGCCGGTCATAGCGCCCACAAACAACAGACCGCCATCCAGCGAAACGTCGGCGCCACCAATAACATGCCACCCGCGCTCCTTCTGCGCCCAGTTGATTGCGTTGAACCCCACACCGAGCAGCGGATAATCGCTCATCAACTCAAGCGCGCGAATCCACGGAATGAGACGTTGCAACGCCGACGCATCCACGCGCAGCTTGTTGAAGCCCGAAGCGAACGCCAGAAATATCGTGATAAACGGCAAACTGCAGATGGTGCCGACGAGAAACAGTCGAACCAGTCGCATGGAAAGTCCACGCGCCGCCACGATCACAAACAAACCGGCGGCCAGCGCAAGCAGCGCCGAACGCGAAACGGTCAGGAGCACCGCCACCGACAACAACGCAATGGGAGCCATGCGATCTCGCATGCCTTCTGCTACCCGCGCAAGTCGCATCAGGAGCGCCACAATTATCACAATGCCCGCAAAATTCGGATCGAGCATCGTACTGACCAACCGACGGCCTTGCGGATCCCACGTGGGAATTCCTTCGCCGCCCGTGTGAATCATTTGCGCAAACCCTGGCAGAAACGCGCTCTGGAAAATGCCAAACGCTGCCAGCGCCAGAATTGCTGTGTCGTACCGCCGCCAGACATCACGAACCGCTTGTTCGTCGAGCAGTGCCACAACCAGCGGAAACCAGCCGAAATACAGCAGCCAGCGAATCAGAAACGCCAGCATGCCAAAGGTTGCGCCCACTCCCAAGCCGTAACGCGGTATCGCGAGCAGCGATGAAATGGCTGCGACCAGCATAAACAGCAGGCTCCACGCCGCCGTGGAGTCGAGCACCCACCGACGCTGGCCTTTCAGCACAAATGCAATGAGAAACAGCCAGAGCGGAACGAGCAACAAGTCGTTGAGCACAATTGGCGCACTGCGACCGCCGAGGACCGCACCTGGAATACGTCCGACGTTGCCCAGTGCCAACGTGACCGCACTGGCCGCGAGCAAGACACGCGGAGTTAACCGCACCCTCAGCTCCGTTGACGCGCTGAAGTTGGGGCTCCCACTAACAGCACGAGCACGGCGCTCAACGCAAATCCAACGATCATCCCCACCGCCACCGTGATCATCGGTCGCGGAAATGCAACTTTGCGCGGCGAAAAGGCGGGATCGAGCAAGCGAACATCGCCACCTTCGCTGATCGCGGCCAACCGCGCTTCGAGCACCTGCGAGCCCATGCCAAGATCGAGGCGCGTGAGACGCTCCACTGCGGTACGATCAGTCTGCAGGGCCTGCGCTTGTCCGGGCAACGCCTCAATGCGCGAACGCACACGCGCGACATCCGATGCGAGCGCTTCGCGTTGTCGGCGCAACGATTCGCGATAAGTTTGCGCCAGTGGAAGTAATTGCCTGGTCAGTGAATCACTCACGGCCGACAGTGCGCGCACCTCAACGGCGTCTGTGGTCATGCGGCTCAACAGCGACCCGCGCTGTATCTGAATTGAGGAGAGCTGGCTAACGAGTTCATTCACGGCCGGACTCTTGAGCAGGGCGGGAAATCCTGCCAAGCGCCGCGCATCGAAATTGGGCTTGTTCGACATCGCGAGAATGGTATCAAGCGAAGTTTCTTCCGCACGCAGCGTCGAGACCGATCCATCAAGCAATGCGAATTGCTCAAAGATCGCCTTGCCCGTGAGCTCAGGATCAAGAAGCCCGGCCGTTTCCTGTGACTTGCGCAATTTCTGCCCGGATGAGCGCAGATCGGACTGCACGGAATCGACCGCGGCGAGCAGAAAGTCCAGTCGGCGTTGGTTGAGCCCGCGATCGACCGTGCGGCGCCGCGCGAGGTACGTGGCCACCAAGAGGTTGGGACCTTCGGCCACGGAGACGGAGTCGTGCGCGCGATACTTGATACCAACCATGTCGCCCGCTCGCTGCTTGATGTCGAAAGCGTCCGCGGCGTTGTCGATGGTTTCGTCGCGATCGTAAATGCGCACCTTGAGCGGCGAGACGGCGCCAGCCCGCACCCAGATCTTTCCCTCAGGCAATTGATTGACGCCCGGCACGACGTCCACCACGCGCGGTTTGAAACGTCCGGGTAACTGCAACGAATCGACAACCGACTGCGGGGCAATACGTGCCGGCGCAATGGGCAACACCTGAAGGCGCAGAGAATCAACCATGACGCCGATGACGCTGCGCGATCCCAGAATTTCAAGCTCGGTGTCCAACTCCTCGGCCTTACCGCCACCCAACGCCGTGGGTGCGAGTTCAGCAATGGGGCCGAGTCGGTTTCTTATACTCGCGGTCGGATCGGAGGCTGTGCGAATCAACACTCGTGCGTTGGCTTCGAATCGAGCGGGCACCAGCCACAACACAACGAACGCGCCAACCAGACCGACCGCCGTGCCGAGACCGATCCACCACCAGCGCCGCATCAACGTGCGCAACAGGCCAATCAGGTCAACTTCTTCGCGATCAAAATCCTGAACGGGAGCGGTCACCGCGAGAGCGCCACAGCTATGGATGCCAGAATACCGAGCGCGCCCAGCAACGACGAGGCATTGCGGCGGGCCCACGATTCACGATCCATCATGATGGCATCGCCCGAGCGGAGCGGAAGCGTTTGTGCGCTCGCCAACTCCCACGACAGCACGCGCTGCTTTTCATTGCCCCGAATCAGATTGACGTGGCTGATGTCAGCAAATTCCGTCGCGCCTTCGGCCGAGGCAATGGCGTCACGGACGCTGGACGATGGGTCCATATAAAGCACGCCCGGCCGTTTCACTTCGCCAAGAACCGTGATGCGACGCAGCAGCAAGACAGTCACGTCGCTGCTGTTGAACATGGGCCGGTAGAGCGCCCGGATGCTATCGGTCAGCGGAGTCAATTCGAGCTGAGTCGCGTTGATAGGTCCGACCCTGGGCAGCGTAAGAATGCCCTGATGATCGACTTCCAACAGTTCGCGCGGAGCGGTTTCGCCAGGCAATCGCAGTGTGACGCGGTCGCCCGGAGCAAGTGGGCCGCCCGGCTGGGCCAGAAGTGGAAGCGGCGCCACAATGAGGAGCTGCAGAAAGAGTCGGGCACGAGGCCAAGTCAGTTGAGTCACGGGCGGAAGCTTAGGGTACGCCCAATAGGCAGGCAATGGCTGCCGGATCGTCCGTCCGCGTTCTAACAATCCTCAAATGATTCCCGGTCTCGTGCTGCGATCGCTGTTCGCTCGCCGTGTGGCCCGAAACTGAAGGATTGGTGATGCAGATCAACATATCTGTCGCTTTGGAACTACAGTTGAGTACGGTTTCAGGGCTGTCATGAGGGAATGCTTGGCGCATAGACGAGCTCGTCTGATTCTTTACGAAATCCCTATCCTCAAGCAACCACGAGGGTTAGGTCGCTCCGATACACCTTGACAGGCCATTTGGCACCAAACCCAGCGATCTCGGCCGTATTCTTGATATAGATGGGTGCGTCAGAGTTCGCGGCGAGAGCGGTTTCCGCCTGCCACCCCCCAGATTTCTAAGGAATCACATCATGCGTTCTATCAAACTGTCAATCGCCGCTCTCAGCCTCCTCGTCGGTCTTTCCTCGACTGCATCGGCGCAGCAGGTCAACTTCGAAGATGCCGGAACGTACTTTGGCTTTCTGTCCAATGGGTACGCCGGACACGATTGGTCCAACGCCTTCGTTGTTGATCCCTTCATCGTGCTTGGCTCAGCACCATCAGGGCTCGCAACCGTGGTGTCCGGAACTCATGTGGTGCTGAATGGCGGCGGCCAAGCCATGAGTATCTCAGGCGGCACGTTCAATTTGCTTGGCGGCAACTTTGCGGCAGCGTGGACGAACGGACTGAACCTCAACGTCAAGGGTTTCTCCGCGGGGAATCTGCTGTACAATCAGAACTACAGCCTTGACTGGAGTTCAGCACAGAGCCTGGCACTCAATTTGTTCGGCGTCGACAACGTGGTCTTCTCGTCGTCGGGCGGCACTCGCGACCAGCTGTTTCCCGATGGTTCGAACCAGAGCTTCGTTGCGGACAACCTGGAATTCAGCGCCGGCTCGTTCGTTGCACAGGAAGTGGGCGTAAACGTGGTGCCGGAACCGATGACTGTGAGCTTGATGGCCGCCGGCTTGTTGATTCTGGGCGGTGTGCAGTCTCGCCGTCGCCGCGCTTCGCAGGCTCGCTAAACTCCGACGTCGCGAACGCGAGAACGCCCATTCGCAGCAAGGCGTCGTAGCCGCGATCGAGCGCACGAGACGGGAACGACGGGGCCGACATCAGTGAACGTTGCTGATGTCGGCTCTTTTGCAATGCGTGATGTTGTACGTGGGATCAGCCATCCGGTGTTGTCCGGTGGCGCGTTGACCCCCCTGCCGTGCTGATTGTCACTTTCCAATCAGGTCGAATGATTGTCCGGCATTCTCCGCACCAGTCGCGGCATTTACGTTAACTCGTTCAAACCCCGAGCTCGCAGCGTGACCGGCGCATTGCCCGGCGATCACGCGGCGAGCACTGCCGCCGGCCCCTCACACGGTAGTTCATGAAATTGTTTGTTACCGGCGCTGCCGGATTCATCGGCAGCAACGTGGTCGATCGCCTTCTGTCGGAGGGACACGAGGTCGTGGGATTCGACAACTTTGTCACGGGTCGCCGAGAATTCCTGGAGAACGCAGGCAAATTGCCCACGTTTGCGATGACGAAAGGCGACTTGCTCGATACCGAGTCGCTGCGTAGCGCCATGGCCGGCTGCGAAGCGGTGGTGCACCTGGCCGCGAACGCCGATGTGCGTTTCGGGTTGGATCACCCCGGCCGGGATCTCGAGCAGAACACGATAGTGACGTTCAATGTGCTCGAAGCCATGCGCGCCAACGGCATCAAGCGCCTCATTTTCTCGTCCACCGGCTCCGTCTACGGCGAACCTGAAGTTTTCCCAACTCCCGAGGACGCCCCGTTTCCTCTGCAAACGTCCTTGTACGGCGCATCGAAATTGGCGTGCGAAGGCATGATCAGCGCGTACTGCACGGGTTATGGATTTCAGGCGACAATTTTCCGATTTGTGTCCATACTTGGCGAACGGTATACCCACGGTCACGTGTTCGACTTCGTGCGTGCGCTGCGTCGGGATCCCTCGCGCCTTCGCGTACTGGGCAACGGAGAACAACGAAAATCGTATTTGTATGTTGGTGATTGCGCGAACGCGGTGGTCATGGTGTTAGACCACCCACCCGTCGGCGTAGACGTGCTCAATCTCGGTACCGACGAGTACTGCCAGGTAAACGATTCCATTGGATGGATTTGTGCACGCCTCGGTGTTCACCCGGCCATTGAACATGCGGGCGGAGAGCGCGGGTGGGTTGGTGACAGCCCGTTTATCCATTTGAATTGTGGTCGCATCCGGGCGTTGGGTTGGACGCCATCGCTTTCCATCCGGCAAGGCGTGGAGAAAACTGTGGACTATCTGCAGGCGAACCGCTGGGTGATGGATCCGCTGGCGTGAACGTTAAAGGAACCGCTGCATGACACTGGCACTTGAGGGTCGCACCGCGATTATCACCGGCGCGAACCAGGGACTTGGACTTGAAATCGCGCGCGCTTATGTGCGCGCCGGCGCGAGTGTCCTGTTATGCGCGCGCGATGAACTCAAGTTGCATGAGGCGCAAAACGAACTTCAGGCGTTCGCGTCAAGCGACCAGATTGTGGGGAGTATTGCTGCCGATGTGTCTGTCGAAGCCGATGTGCAGCGTGTGGTGGCGCGCGCGCTCGAGCTATTCTCACAGCTGCATGTACTGGTGAACAACGCTGGCGTTTACGGGCCGATGGGCACCATTGAAAACATCGATTGGCAGCTCTGGATGCGCGCCATCGAAATCAATCTGTATGGCAGTGTGCTCATGGCGCGTGCGGTGCTGTCGCAGATGCGCAGCCAACAGTACGGAAAAATTGTACAACTGTCCGGCGGTGGTGCGACCAGCCCGATGCCGGGAATAAGTGCCTACGCTGCGTCAAAGGCCGCAGTGGTTCGTTTTGCCGAAACGTTGGCCGAGGAAACGCGTGATGCACGAATTGACGTGAATGCAATCGCGCCAGGAGCGCTGAACACGCGCATGCTGGACGAGGTCATTTTGGCGGGGCCGGAACGTGTAGGCAAGTCCTATTATGAACGTTCCCTGCAACAACAGGAACAGGGTGGAGCATCGATGAGCAAAGCCGCAGCGCTCGCCGTCTATCTGGGTTCTGCTGAAAGTGATGGCATTACGGGCAAGTTATTGAGTGCGGTATGGGATCCATGGGAAGAAATGCAGGAACACAAACCGGACCTGACGAGTGACGTTTACACGCTCCGTCGTATCGTGCCACGCGACCGCGGCCTTACATGGGGCGACCAGTGACGTCGGGCGGCATCGAGCGACGTGAGTGCGCTGGGAAGTTGGGCGACCAATGACCCTCCGCGTGGGCATTGTTGGCTGCGGACTGATTGGGAATAAGCGAGCGGGTCTGCTGGGCGACGCACAGCTGATGGCATGCGCCGATGTGGTGTTTGATCGCGCGAGTGCGCTGGCCGCGCGGTACGGCGCGTTTGCCACGAACGACTTTACGCAGCTCGTGTCGCGAAACGACGTGGATGTCGTGATGATTTCCACGCTCAACAACATGCTTGCGCCAATTGCGATTGCCGCGCTCGATGCCGGCAAACACGTGCTCGTGGAGAAACCGGGCGCCATTTCGGTCAACGAAATTGACGCTGTCATCGTGGCGCAACAACGCAGCGGCAAGCTGGTGCGCGTGGGTTTCAATCACCGGTATCATCCGGCCTTGCTCAAGGCGCAGGAAATGGTCGACGGCGGAATGCTGGGACCGATGATGTTTGTGCGCGGTCGTTATGGGCACGGCGGCAGAGTTGGCTACGATCGAGAATGGCGCGCTGATGCGGCGTTGTCGGGTGGAGGCGAGCTCATTGATCAAGGCGTGCACCTGATTGATCTGGCGCGGCGATTCCTGGGCGAGTTCACGCGCATTGAGGGACATGCTCAGACATCGTACTGGGACATGCCGGTTGATGACAACGCATTTCTGACCCTGCAAACCGCAGCCGCGCAGACCGCGTTTCTGCACGTGAGTTGCAGCGAGTGGAAAAATCTGTTTTCGCTGGAGATTTACGGGCGTGCGGGCAAGCTCAGTATCGACGGGCTTGGGGGCAGTTATGGCGTGGAAAGACTCACGTGGTATCGCATGCTGCCGGAAATGGGTCCGCCTGAAACCACCAGCTGGGAATACCCGCGCGGCGACGCGTCGTGGTTGTTGGAGGTGAGTGAGTTCTTCGAAGACATTCGATTGGGGCGCACGCCAGCCGCTTCGCTTGGTGATGCGCGCGCGGCGCTGGTGGTGGTTGAAGAAATTTACCGGAGGAGTCGTTGATCATTACGCGCAGTCCCCTTCGCATTACGTTGGGCGGTGGCGGCACCGACCTGCCGTCCTACTACGAGCAACACGGCGGTTTTCTGATTGCGGCCGCCATCGACAAATACGTGTATGCCACGGTCATGCGACCGTTCACTCCGGGCATCTATCTCAAGTACTCGGAGCTTGAGCACGTTGAACGCATTGAAGATGTCCGCCATCCGATCATTCGCGAATGCCTGTCTCTCATGGATATGCGCACGCCGCAAATTGAAATCACGACGCTCGCGGACATTCCATCCGGCACTGGACTTGGCTCGTCGGGCAGTTTCACCACCGCGCTGCTGAAGGCGCTATATTCGCATCGGCGTCTGTTGCTACATCCATCCGAATTGGCAGCGCTCGCTTGTCATGTGGAGATCGAAAAGCTCAATGAGCCGATCGGCAAGCAGGATCAGTACATAGCGGCCTACGGTGGGATCAGCTGTTTTGACTTCCGCGAAGACGGCAGCGTCGACGCTCGACCGCTCGCAATTTCCATGGAGACATTGCACGAACTGGAAGACAGTCTGCTGCTGTTCTTCACCGGTTTTTCTCGCAGTGCCGGCAGCATATTGAAAGATCAGAAAGTGAAATCGCAGGCGCTCGATCCCGATATGTTGGCCAACCTGCACTACGTGAAGGACCTGGGGTATCGCAGCAAGGAAGCGCTCGAGTCCGGCAACTGTCGCAAGTTCGGTGAGCTGATGCACGAACACTGGGAGCATAAAAAACGCCGCTCGGTGGGCATGAGCAACTCGCGCATCGATGAGTGGTACGAACTTGGACGCCGTCATGGCGCTGTGGGCGGGAAACTGGTTGGCGCCGGCGGTGGCGGGTTCCTGCTGTTTTATGCCGATGATCGGCGCAAGCTTCGTGACACCATGCTGAACGCGGGCCTCGAGGAAGTGCGGTTTCGTTTTGATTTCGAGGGCACCAAGGTGCTGCTTTCATGATGTTGCCGGTTGCGATACTCGCTGGCGGATTGGCCACGCGATTGCGACCGCTGACGGAGCGTATTCCGAAATCATTAATTGAGGTCGCGGGGAAGCCCTTCGTGTTTCACCAGCTCGACCTGTTGCAAAGCCAAGGGGTAAATGATGTTGTATTCTGCACCGGTTTCCTCGGCGAAATGATTGAGGAGGCGGTGGGGAATGGAAGCCGATGGAACATGCATGTGCAGTATTCGCACGATGGACCGGTGCTGCTGGGCACGGGTGGAGCACTGCGTCGTGCGGTCACCCTGTTGGCCGATGAGTTCATGGTGATGTATGGTGACTCCTACCTGCAGTGTGATTTTGCGTCGGTGCAGGGTGCTTTTGAGAAGTCCGGGCGGCAAGCGCTGATGACCGTGTTTCGCAACAACAACCTGTACGACCGCAGTAACGTACTCTTTCGGGATGGGGTCATCCTGCGCTATGACAAGCAGCGCATCACACCGGACATGCATCACATTGATTGGGGGTTGGGTGCCATGCACGTTCGCGCGCTGCTGAACCATTCCGTCCACCAGACCTTCGATCTTGCTTCCGTGTATCAGACTTTGTTGGAGCAGCAGGAGTTGGCAGGATATGAAGTGCCCAATCGATTTTACGAGATTGGATCCACTGCTGGCATTGCAGAAACCGAACGTTTCCTGATACTCCAGACGGAGCACGGATGAGTTATACAGCGCAGCATCTGAACGAGACGATCGATATCGTTCGGCAACTTGATCACTCGCAGATTGAAAAAGTTGTGGAGCTGATCGCGGCCACGCGCAGTCGCGGGGGTCGTTTGTTCTTCCTCGGGGTGGGTGGCAGTGCCGCCAACTGTTCGCATGCCGTGAACGACTTTCGCAAGATCGTCGGCATCGAAGCGTATGCACCGACCGACAACGTGTCGGAACTCACCGCGCGTGCGAATGACGAAGGCTGGGCTACCATTTTTGTGGAATGGCTTAAAGGCAGCCGGCTTCGTCGCGAAGACATGGTGTTTGTCTTGTCAGTGGGGGGCGGCAACCTTGAAAAGAACGTGAGCCCCAATTTGGTGTTCGCCTTGCAACATGCCAAGGAAGTTGGCGCGACGATCGCTGGCATCGTGGGCCGCGATGGCGGCTTTACCGCAACGGTCGCCGATGCGTGCGTAATTATTCCCACGGTGAACAGTCAGAATGTTACGCCGCATTCGGAAGCGTTTCAGGGCGTTGTGTGGCACCTCATGGTTTCACATCCGGCACTCAAGGCGGCACAAACGAAGTGGGAGAGCACGAAATAGTGCGTCGCGCGGTTTTTCTCGATCGGGACGGGGTGATCAACCGTGCTTTCGTGCGTGGCGGAAAGCCGTATCCACCCGATTCGGTTGATACACTGGAAATTCTGGATGGCGTCAAAGACGCACTGACGCGTTTGCACAACGCTGGATATCAGTTGCTGGTGGTGACGAATCAGCCCGATGTTGCTCGCGGCACGCAGCGCCTTGACGTTATTGAGGCCATGCACGAAAGACTACGGCTTGAACTTCCCCTCGACGAAATTCTTGCGTGTTACCACGACGGCGATGATTGCGAATGCCGGAAACCGAAACCCGGCGCGTTATTGGCTGCGGCCGAGCGCTTGCAACTTGACCTCACCGGGAGTTTTATGGTGGGTGACCGCTGGCGCGATATCGAAGCAGGCCAGCGCGCTGGCTGCCAATCGGTGTTCATCGACTACGGATACAAAGAACAGCAGCCAGTTGCACCTTTTGCCAGAGTCGCTTCACTAACCGACGCCGCCAATTGGATTCTCAGCAAACACCCGGACACACGATGACCAGAGTGGAAGACCTCAAAATCAAGATTTTTGCCGACGGCGCTGAAAAAGTCGGCATCATGGAGATGTATGCCAAACCGTACATCAAAGGGTTCACCACAAACCCCACGTTGATGCACAAGGTCGGGCTTACGGACTATCGGAGTTTTGCGATCTCGATTGTCGACGCCATTTCCGATCGGCACATCTCATTCGAAGTGTTCTCTGATGAATTCCCGGAGATGGAACGCCAGGCACGTGAAATCGCAACGTGGGGCGAAAACGTATACGTGAAAATTCCGATTACAAACACGCGTCGCGAGCCATCCTACGACCTGGTGCGTCGCTTGTCGCATGAAGGTGTGAAAGTCAACGTCACGGCAATCATGACGGAAGACCAGGTGCAGAAAACGGTTGATGCAGTCAAGGGTGGGGCGCCCTGCTGCATTTCGGTGTTTGCCGGTCGCGTTGCCGATACCGGGCGCGATCCGGTACCAATGATGGCGCGATGCGTGGAGAAGTTGAAAGCCGTAGCGGGCGCCGAATTGATCTGGGCCAGCCCGCGTGAGCTGCTCAACATCTTCCAGGCAAATGATATTGGATGCCACATCATCACGGTCACGAATGACATTCTGAAAAAGCTCACACTCGTGGGCAAGGACCTCGACGACTACTCGCTGGAAACCGTCAAGATGTTTTACGATGACGGCAAGAAAGCGGGTTTTTCACTCTAGGCGCCGTTGCCTCCGTTTTTCTCCGTCATCATTCCGACGTACAACCGCGCGACCCTGATACGTCGCGCGATTGACAGTGCCCTGAGTCAATCGTTTACCGACTTTGAAATTGTCGTCGTCGACAGCGCATCGACCGACGGCACGCGTGAGGTGGTACGCGCGTACGCGGAAGCGCATCCCAACGTACGACTAGTGTGCGAAGAAAGCCGGCGAGGTGTATGTCCCGCGCGAAACCTGGCGATCGAACATTCCACCGGCGAATGGATTGCGCCCTTGGACAGTGACGACGAGTTCCCACCGGGAACACTCGCGCTGTTTCACGAAAAGATTACCGCGAAACCGTACATTGCGTGCCACCGCTTCATGTGCCGCTGGGACAACGGCACGTTATCACCGCGTCCACCAGTGGTGAACGAAGAGTGGGACTACGAAGGGTATTTGCGTTTTGCCGATCGCGCTGCGCGTAGCCGTAGTGGCGAGATGATCGCGTGCATACAGCGATCGACCTTCAACGATGTACGGTTCCCCGAAGATCGCGCGTACGAAACGGAGTATTACCTGGATTTTGCTCTGCGATATCGCATCGAGGCGCATCCTGAGGTCGCGCGATTATATCACACCGACGCGACCGACCAGAACAGTTACGTGCCCAACCCCGCGCACTGGTTGCGTGTTGCACCCGATTGCGCGCGCAGCCTTTCACGCGTCATCACGAAGCACGGCGAAGCAATGGCGCGAGTGGCGCCCAGTGCGTACAACGATTTGTTGCGTACGGCAGCAAAATTCTACTTTTTGTCCGGCGACCGGCGGGCCGGCCTACGGTACATGCGCATGTTGTGGAGCCACGAGCGATTGGCACCCGTCAGTGTCGGGATTCTTGGATTTGGACTGCTGGGTCCCCAAGCGCTGGCCTGGGCTGATGCAAAACGTGCGGCGTTTCGCCGCCCGGTCTGACACACGGCGATGGTCGTGTCCCTCTCCAGCAACGCTCACATCACCTTTCGAAACGCGCTATGGGAAAATTAGGCCGATTCGTCGCGCGACTCGTATGCCTCAAGCGCTTTGTGCTCAAGGGAAATGGTGGCGCATACAACGTGCACCGTGCGGAGCGACTTGCAATCGGTCTCCGCGTCTTCCGGGCACACCGGGCCCTTCGTCAGCAATCTGCATCCACTCTTGGCGAACAGCTGTTTCTCGTGAACGCAATTCTCGCACTTCCCAAAGACACTCCGGGAGAGATTGCCGAATTCGGCTGCTTCAAGGGCGCATCGTCCGTGGCGCTGTCGATCGCTGCCAAACATACCAACCGAAAGTTGCTGGTGTTCGATTCGTTTGAAGGGCTGCCTGAGCCCGAACATTCCGTGAGCAATATTCACGACGGAAAAACAGTGGGCTATGAGAAAGGCGCGTACAAGGGAACGCTTGACGAAGTTCGCCAGAACATCACGCAGCACGGAGAGATTGGCATCACAAGTTTCGTTGTCGGTTTCTTCAATGAAACTTTGTCAGTGCGCCCTGCCCACGAAAAGTATTGCGCGATTTTCGAAGACGCCGATCTGGTTTCCTCCGTGCGGGATGTGCTGACGTACGCGTGGCCAAAACTCGCGGCCAACGGAGTATTTCTGTGTCACGAGGCGCGCGATCTGGAAGTTGTTCAGCTGTTCTACGACAAGCACTTCTGGCAATCAGAGTTCAATTCGGCGGCGCCGGGGCTGGTCGGTGCAGGGTTTGGCGTGCCGACCGACGCCGGTGCATTCAACGACCGAAATCAGGCGCAACTGGTATTCAACTACGGGTCGCACCTGGGGTACGTGTACAAAAGCTGAGCGGAGTATCGGAGTGCCCGCGCGTCGTTATCGAGAAAAAACAGCCTCGATCAACAGCCCCTGGCCGAACAGCTCGAGACCATCCCACGCCAAATTCTTGGCACGATCGGCAAGAGAGTTGGACGGATATCGGTTGGGAGGAGTGAGAGTCATATGACGGCACCTGAAGCCATGTTTTGCAAAAAACGCACGCAGGGTTTTGGGTCGAAACATTGAACGGTGGTGCACCGACCAAACACTGAATGGAATGACTCTGCCCAGGCGCGCATGCACCCGTTCGGAAAGATTCCAGGCGAACGGAACCTCAATGTAAATCACGCCGTTGGCCGACAACATTGAGTTCATCTTGTCGAGCGATGCGTGCACGTCAACGAAATGCTCCAACACATGACTGAGATGAATGATGTCAAATGGTGCCACATTCGGATACGCCTCGAGCGGACCGACAAAGAAATCGAAACCAAATCGGTCATGCGCTTGCTTAGACGCATAGTCGGAGAGTTCAATTCCCGAGACGTCGTAACCGCCGCGCCGAGCGATGTCTGCGAATTCACCGGTGGCTGCGCCCACATCCATCAACCGCGCCGGTGCCGGCACGTACTGCTTGAGCAAGTCGATCGTGGACTGAAATTTCGGCACGCGTCCGGCCGCCAGGTCTGCATACGCTAACGGCGTGCCACCATCGGCCGCCCCCCCGTGCAAATCATCCAGAACGAAGTAATTCTCCGCGTACATTTTGTCGAGCTGCGCTACAGGATAGGGCTCAAGAAATATCATGTCGCATTTCTTGCACCGCCGTATGCGCGCATCGGTATTGCCCCAGAGATTAAGGTACGTCGAGTAGAGCGGCACCTCTTTCAATTCAGTACTGCCGCAGAGCGTGCAGTGGAACACTGCCATGTCAGCGCCAGTTTGCGATGCCGAGCCGGTGTTATTCGCGTAATTCGTTTGTGTCATGGACGAATGCCCAGAAGTTTGTCGAAAGTTGAGAACAATCTATTGTGAAACGACGTCGTTCGATGTCTCATGAAGCGTCTTGCAGAGTCGCGTTCAGTTCACGTACAACTCCCCGCAGAGTATGCTCCCACGTGAAAGTTCCGGCTCGCTGTTGGACGTCAAGACGGTATTGCGCGGCGTTCTCAAGTGGTGTGTTGATCACCGTGTCGATGTGGCCGGCAAGTGCAACAAAATCGTCGGCCGAGTAATAGAGCGCTTGCTGGGCAAAGAACTCGGGCATGGGTGCGCACGATGTACTGATACACCGGGCGCCGCTTGCCATCGCCTCAAGTGCAATGTTGGGACACGCTTCCACTCGGCTTGTCATGAGAAACGCCACGCACTGTTGATAGGCAACGGTCATCAGCGTTGCATCCACCTGTCCAAGCCAAAGGACGCGGTTCGAAACCCCGAGACTTTGCGTCAACGCCACCATTTGTGCGCGATAACCGGCCGAGCCCTCGCCCGCAATCACAAGCTTGACTGGTGTTTTCGTAAGTGACAGCGCGCGAATCGCATCTTCGAGCCCGCGATAGGTATACAATGAGCCTGCCGTAAATAGAAACGGCCCAACCGGAAGCGAAGCGTGTGATGACGGCGAATGAATCGGCGTCGCCACATCGACACCGTGATACACAACACCGACGGACCTGGCGGGGACAGCCCACTGCTGCACGAGGTAATTCTGAACGTAGTTCGAAACCGCAATGATGCGGGTGGCTGACGATGTGGACTGTTTCGCGAGCCTCGCGTCTACGCGCAACTTTAACCACGACCTAAACCCGTCGCGGAACGTTGCGGGCAGCATGGGCAACATGTTCTGCACCATGATCAACGTTGGCGCATGACAGTCGATGTAACGAGCGGCCGGAATGAAAACCACATCGGGCTTCCATGCACGCACGCGATCGCGGAGCGCAGGATATCCGCGCACATGCTCGCCCGGACGCCAACTCCACACATCGCCATCGATTCCCGGTTGCTGTTCATGACCGGGCGGTAACGCCACCAACAACTCCTTGACCGTGCCTTCGGCGCGAAGCATTGGAACGACACGGTGCAAATATTTGCGATAACCACCGCTCAGTCCGCCGGCGGTCAGGTTGAGCATTGCTACACGCATGCAGTAGCTCGCATGGTGTGGACGCACAATCTCCAACGTTTGGCGAGGGTTCCGGTCATGCGCCGCGGCTCAAAGTGGCAGCATCCGGAAGCTCAATGTTGTATTCGCGGCGCCAGAGTTCCAGCATTGCCAGCGCAAACAGTCGCTGGCCGTTGTTCCGGCCGCGGCGCTGGCCAGCAAACAGTGATTTCACGACATTTGGGTCGAAGAGCGCCGACGGCGCGCCTGCGAGCTCGCGCTCGACAGTGTGTCCCCATTCACCACGCATCCAATCTTCCAACGGCACGGAGAAACCGCGTTTGCGATTGAGATCGAGTTCAGCCGGCAGCAATCGTTTCGCGAGGCGCCGTGGAAGAACCTTCCGTTCGTCATTGAACAGGCGCTGTTGCCGCGGTACTGCTCCAAACGCAAACTCGATGATGCGCTGATCGAGAAACGGAGCGCGCACTTCAAGCGAGGCCAGCATGCTGGCGCGATCAACCTTGACCAGAATGTCATCACACATGTACGACGCAAAGTCCGCCCGCGTGAGCTGCTGCACCTCGTCCTGCACTCCGCGCGCCGCGTTCCATCGCAAGGCTTCCGCCGGTGCGTTTGCTGCGCCAGCCCCTAACAAAGGACTGAGCCGCATGCGCGTAATGCGGTCGTATTGAATGCCGGATTGCGCAACGGACGTTGGCCAATCCAACCCGAGTTTTTGCGCGTAAATGCGACCGCGAAATCCAACGGGTAAATGATCGGCCGCTGCGCTGAATGGTCGCCGAAGTAGTCCGGGTATTCTGTCGCGCAGGTTTTGCTGTTGCAGCGTCTTCTGGTACAACAGGTAACCACCAAACAATTCGTCACCGCCGTCACCACCAAGTGCGACGGTGCAATGCGGCCGAATGAGTGTCGAGACCAGGTAGGTTGGAATCATCGACGAATCGGCAATGGGCTCGTCGAATTGTCGAACCAATGCGGGGAGCAGATCGACATTCGCCGGGGCTGCTTCCAGTTCGTGATGTTCGGTGCCAAAATGACGCGCGATGATTCGGGCGTACGGCGCTTCGTCGAACTCCCCCTGTCCGGGAAACGTGATCGTGAAGGTGCGCACAGGGGCCGACGAAATGCGCGCGGCCATCGCGGTCACGAGACTGGAATCAACGCCACCCGACAACAGTACGCCAACGGGCACATCGGCCACCATCTGTTCCCGCACCGACGCTTCCAATAACGCGTCGAGACGATCGATGAGCGCTGATGCATCTTGATTCACTTCGGATGGAGGCGCCGGCAAGCGCCAATACGTTGACCGTTGCAGTTCGCCAGAGCACAAATCGAAGATGGCCATACTACCAGCTCCAAGTTTTTGCACGCCGGCAACGAGGCATTGTTCGCCCGGCACATATCCAAACGTGAGATACGAATCGAGCGCGGCCACGTCCATCACACGTGGCACAGCGGGATCGGCCAACAACGCTTTCAATTCGGACGCAAAGCGTAACTGTCCACGAGACACCGTGTAAAACAGCGGCTTTTCGCCTGCGCGATCGCGAGCAAGCAGCAGGCGTTGGTGCGCAACGTCGTATAACGCAAACGCAAACATTCCGCGCAAATGCGTGACACAGTCTGCACCCCACGCCCGATACGCTTCGAGAATGACTTCGGTGTCGCTATGGCTGCGAAACCGATGACCGAGCGATTCAAGTTCCTGCTTGAGTGCGGCGAAGTTGTAGATCTCGCCGTTGAACACGATCGCGAATGCGCGGTCGTCGGTCAGCATAGGCTGATGGCCAAGCGCCGATAGCTCCAGAATAGATAATCGTCGATGGGCCAGTCCAACGCAGCCGTCCTGCGACCACCACTCACCGGCGTCGTCGGGGCCGCGGTGTTGCAGGCAATCGCGCATTGCCGCAAGGGGTGGCCGGTTGACGAAGGCGCCTGGCGATGCGACTCCAACTATTCCGCACACGGCGCGACTATTCCTGAGCTGATTTGATGGCCAAACGCGAAGCCGAAGCAATCTCGTTCTTTGCTGCCCGGTGCCACTGTTGTTTTGACCCCAACCTTCGGAAGCCGAGCGACGCGATCGCGAGGGCAACGAGATACATCATGAGACGGAGGTCTGTTGCAACGAGCAAACTTGGCGGCGCAATGAACATTTCGGTGGTAGAAAATGCAAGCATCGAGACGGCCAGCGCACGCGCAATCACGTTCCGTGACATGAACACCGAGTTCACCAGTATCAGATTGAAAAGATTCATGATGAGGAAGACCAGTGCACCGACGCCGCCGTATTCCCACACAGCGATAGCGACTGCCGAAACGGGCACGATCATTCCTGCGTCAACGTCGCCATACGCCTTGGCCGCGACGCGGTATGGAGTGCCCAAATTAGTGCCATCCCGACTGGTCGGAACCGGTTTGGTGAGATAGAGCACGCGCGGGATAGGCGAGAGGCTGGCCGACAAAATCGGTTGAACGCCAGCGGACCCCGGCGGTTCCATCGCTAACAGCTCAACTGCCGTCCCGATTGCATCAAATTTGCGATTGAGTTCCTCGGCCAGCAGTTGAATTCGCTCGCCGATCGAACGCGATCCGATGGTCACGTCGTACGCATCCTGGACGAGTTGCAGCGAAATACCGCCCGTTCCACCACGCGCAGCGCCCATAATTGCAGACACCGGTGCGCCGATTATGATGAGGGCCAAACTACCGGCAGTCACGGCAATGCTCGCTCGACGGCGAGCCCGGCCCCGCATGGCCGATAACGCAACCAGGCCAAGTACGATGGGAAGAAATACAGCCGCCCGACTGCCGCGCGAAATCATGAAGCCACAAAACAACGTTATCGAACACCAGGCCATGATTTGTGTGTTGCGCGTTACACCCGTTCGCCGACCAAGTGAGATAACAGCGATCGCATAACCAATGAGCATCGTTTCGACGGTGCCGAGCAACCCGTATTGCGCTTGCTGCGAGCTATCGCTGTTTACGGCGAATGAGACGCCTTCGGCGAACGAACTGCCAGCTTGGGCTGAGAGCGCGCGCTCGATCAAGCCGAGCGATATGGTGGCAAAGGCCGTGGGCCAAAACAGTTTCGTGAGCGGAGGTGCAAATTCATCAAAGAATCGGGTAACCGAGATCGCCAGCGGTCGGCGAAATCCAATGTGACATAGCACCAGCGCAAGCATTGAGGCTGCACTCAATAAGGCCAGCTGTTCCCGTGAAAGCGGCCCTGCCGAGTTGATGATGGGCTCCGCGAGAAAGAGCTGAATGACGTTCGCCGACAGCACCCAGAGAGTGCAGTGCAAGACCCAGGCAATCGTGATGATCGGTGCGACTGCCTCGCGACGTCCACCCCACAGAATCAGGAGGATTGCTGCTATGGAAAGCAATATGGTCAGCGCTTGCACTGGACTCGGCATGTCAGGGCTGAACTGGACGGCCAAACACTATCATGCGCTAACCGGAGTGCCGGTCGGGCGTGCACTGCGTAACTCATGTCGTAGCATGACGCACGTCGTGATCAACCCCATAGTGCGACCGGCAAGATAGGCCGCAGCCGCGCCGAAGGCACCATACAGCGGGACAAATTTCCACGCCACCACAATCATTGTGATATCCCGCGGAAAGTTCACTCCCAGGAGCGCTTCCCACATGCGTTCGCGCGTTTGCAGACTTTGAGAGAGTGCGATGGTTAACGATTCAGGAATCGCGGCCAGCAGCAACAGACCGATCGCCGCATATCCCGATCGAAAGTCTTTCCCGTACAAATCGAGAAGTGTTGGTCCCAGCAATGCAACCACCGGCAGCGAAACCATGACCAACGCCAACGTCACTGCCACGTTCAGTCGCACCGCCGATCGGTAACCCGCTTCGCCGTCAACAACAAGCGCCCGGTTGATGTGTACCATCGCAACGCCTCCAAGCATATTTGGCGGGAACATCACGACGGTCAGCAAATTAAGTCCAACCGCATACACTGCCAGCTCGGCAAAACGGTTTGGTGATCGCACCAGAAAAGCTTGCACGGCCCATAACACGGGTACGGTGCTGATCGGACTGAGCGCACCCGGTAAACAAAAACGCAAGATCAGCGAAAGTTCGGCTTTGAGGCTGGCCGATTCACGGCCGAGGCGTTGTTTGCGACGTTCGCGATGCATCGCCAGGGTGAGTACCGCGCATTGCAACATGGAGCTCGCGAGGAGGCCGACTGCCGCGCCACGCACGCCATCGATTTTCGCGCCCGCCGCTGTGAGCAGCAAATAACCAATGCCGGATATGACGCCGCCGATACCAATGAACCGGAACGCCTCGAGCCCCTGAAGCGCTCCGGTCAGAAAACCATTCCGTGCGTTGAACAGCGTTGCCGTGGCGGCAATCAGCAGCGGTTGTCCGACCGACGGCGCCGCCAGCGCGCCATTGGCGATCGTCGATGCCCAAGCCGCCAGCAAGAGGGCGGAGATGATTGCCGCAAACCAGGACAGTCGACTGAACAAGCCGAGAAGTTTGCCAGCGCGCACGGCATCGCGGTGCCGCCATTCGGCGACATAGCGTGTCGTCGTATATCCAATCCCCAAGCCGGCCATTGCCACCGTCGCCTGGACGGTTGCCAGAACAATCGCATACTCACCGAACAACGACTTCCCGAGCTCGTTTGCGATCCAGATATTGCTGACGAGTGTACTGCCTTGATTGAACACGGTGCCCGTCGTCGTCCACGCAACACTTGGTGCCAGACTACGGACCGTTCGCAGCATGCCGCTTCTGGTTTCGCTTGCATTGGTGGCCGACTTCAACGGATCAGTTTCACTCATCGGGCAGGGCGCAGGTGACGGTCTTACGGGAGGCGAGCCGAGCGCTGTTGTTTCGAACGACTTCTTTCCGGAGCGGCTCTGCAACTACATTGATCGAATCTAGGGGGTGTACGCCAATATGTGTCTACGCATCACCCTTTCAACCGATAAGCACCTGCGCACCGAATAGATGATCATCCTCGGCTTGAACGCATTTCACGCGGACGCTGCGGCGTGTCTTTTGAAGGATGGAAAAGTAGTTTCCGCAGTGGCCGAGGAACGCCTGGGACTGCGACGCAAGCACTTTGCGGGATTTCCGGCGCAGGCAATCCGACATGTATTGAGCGCCGGTGGCGTCACCATTCGTGATGTCGACATTGTTGCCGTCGGACACGATCCCAAGGCCAATGTCGCGGCGAAAGCCAGCTACGCACTGAGAAACTCCACGCGTGTTCTCAGATCCGCACTCACCTTTCTGTCACGGGAGCGCCAGCTCGACTCGCTGCCGGAACGTATTGCGCGCGAGTGCGGTTTCCCGCTGGCGGACTGCCGGTTCCAACTGGCGCATGTCGAACATCATCGGGCGCACCTGGCCAGCAGCTATTGGAGCAGTGGCTATTCCGAAGCCGCAGGATTTTCGTACGACTCGTCCGGCGATTTTGTGTCGGGCGCGTACGCGAAATGCACGAGTAGCATCGACATCATCGAGCGCGTGTTTCTGCCTCACTCACTCGGCTACTTCTATACGTCCGTCTGCCAGTACATTGGCTTCGAGGAATTCGGCGAAGAGTACAAGGTCATGGGTCTTGCCGCCTATGGAAAACCCGCGTACATGCCGTTGATGGAGCGCATGCTTCGGTACGAGCAACGCGGCCAGTATCGACTGGATAACAAGTTCTTTTCGGGATTGCTGCAGCGTTCACACGAAGAGTTGCTGGATGCCGATGGGCGCATTATGGTGCCGCCGCTCTATTCGGAAGCGCTTGTCAGTGAATTGGGGCCGGCGCGCAAACGCGGTGAGCCACTGACCGAGCGCGATAAAAATCTGGCCGCCAGCTGTCAGTTGCATTTTGAAAACGTGGTGGTCGCGTGCCTGCGTTGGTTGCACAGCGTCATGCCAACTCCCGAGCTTATTACAGCGGGCGGTTGCGCATTGAACGGAGTCTGCAACGCACGGATTCTTCGGGATACGCCGTTTAAGCGAATGTACGTGCACGGCGCTGCAGGTGACGACGGTACAGCCGTTGGGGCAGCGCAGGAAACATGGCACAAGGCCGGTGGCGCGGTGGCAGCGCCTATCCAGGAAGTGTATTGGGGGCCGAAGCACGATGACACCAGTATCGCGACGGCCCTTGCCGCTGCAGGACTCGCCGCGGAAAAACTGAACTACGATGACCTGATCGGCCGAGCGTCGCTGGAACTCTCGAACGGAAAGGTTGTGGGGTGGTACCAAGGTTCGAGCGAGTGGGGACCGCGCGCTCTCGGCAATCGTTCCATTCTGGCGCATCCGGGCTGGCCCGGCATGAAGGACATGATCAACGAAAAAGTGAAGCGTCGCGAATCGTTTCGCCCATTTGCGCCTTCCATCCTTGAACATCGCGTTGGCGACTACTTCGAACAAACCGTGCAAAGTCCGTTCATGATGCACGTCGTGCGCATTCGCGACGAACGCACGGGCGAAATGGCTGCCGTTCGTCACGAAGATGCGACGGGACGCCTGCACACCGTGGCGCACACACAGAATCCCATTTACTTCGACCTGATCAGCGCCTTCGAGAAACGGACGGGCACGCCGGTGTTGCTCAACACGAGCTTCAATGAAAACGAGCCGATTGTTGATACGCCCGAACAGGCAATTGCCTGTTTTATGCGCAACGATATCGACTTGCTGTGTATCGGCCCATTTGTCGTAGCCAAGAGCACATGATTCATCCCGCATTGGATGGCGCCGGCGTAACATTGGCACTTCGCCCTCCCGCGCGCGTGCTGGTTACTGGCAGCGCCGGATTTATAGGGCGGCATCTGGTGCGTCAGCTGACGAGCGCTGGATATGTCGTTCACGGACTGGACAAGGCCTCAACTGGCTGGACCAACAACGCGTACGTCGAACACGTCGGTGATATTCTGCAGGACAACTGGTTGTCGACCACGGTGCAGGCCGTTGCTCCCGATGCTGTGATACATCTGGCCGCGCGCACCGACCTTGATGAGACGCGGGACATTCGTGGGTACGCCGCCAATATTGACGGCGTGGAAAATCTGTTGCGCGCAATCGGCAACACGGCCTCTGTGAAAAGAGTGGTGTGCACCTCCAGTCAGTTGGTGTGCCGAATGGGTCACACGCCAGCACACGATCAGGATTACCTCCCGACCACTTTATACGGGGCCAGCAAGGTCGAAACCGAACGATTGTGGCGAGCGGCCGACGGCGCTGGCCGCGAGTGGTGCTTGGTGCGTCCCACCACGATCTGGGGGCCGGGAATGAACCCGCACTACCTGACCTTCTTCGCGCTGGTTCGGGACGGTCGGTACTTTCACATCGCCGGTGGTCCAACGCCCAAGACGTTTGGTTATGTTGGCAACACCGTGCGGCAGTTTCAGTGCCTGCTGGAAGCGGCAAGCGAGCAGGTACATCAACGCACGTTTTATCTCGCGGACTCGCCGCAAATTTCGCTCGAGCAGTGGGCGGACGCTTTTCGTGTTGCGCTCAACGCCGGGCGCATTCGGACCATGCCACGGTGGATGGCCCGCAGTCTTGCCCGCACCGGCGACGCCATCTCAGCATTGGGTGTGCGTTTTCCATTTACCACGTTTCGGTTGAACAACGTGATGACGCCGTCCGTTGTGGCGCTTGAGGCCACCAACGAAGTGTGTGGCAAATCTCCCATCGACTTTACGTCGGCGGTCGATGTAACGGCGGCCTGGTGCAAGCGTGTGTGGGCGGGCGAACCGAGGTGGGCCATTGATTGAATCAATCGTCGATAAGCAGGCACGGCGTCGCATGAACATTCGCAGCTGGTGGTCACATCCAGGAAATCCATGAGGAACGCATGAAGGAAGGGGTCGTTGTAGTCGGAGGCGGCGGTGGATTTATTGGCGGACATCTCGTGGCCGCGCTACGTGCGCAGGGAAAAACCGTCCGTGCCGTCGACGTAAAACCATTCGACGAGTGGTATCAGAAGTTTGACGACGTCGAAAACATCTCGGCCGACCTGAAGCTGCTGGACGCGTCGCGCCAAGCGTGCCAAGGTGCGACCACGATTTATCAACTGGCCGCGGACATGGGCGGCATGGGATTCATCGAGCACAACAAAGCGTTGTGCATGATGTCCGTGCTGACCAACACCCACATGCTGCAGGCCGCACGCGAAGCGAAGGTTGCTCGCTTCTTTTACGCGTCGTCGGCGTGCGTCTATGCGGCAGACAAGCAGACCGATCCCAACGTCACGGCGCTCAAGGAAGAAGATGCGTATCCGGCCATGCCCGAAGACGGCTATGGATGGGAGAAACTGTTTTCCGAACGCATGTGCCGGCACTTTCGCGAAGACTTTGGATTGACCACGCGCATTGCACGTTATCACAACGTGTACGGCCCACACGGTACGTGGGATGGCGGTCGCGAAAAAGCGCCGGCGGCGATGTGTCGCAAAGTGTTGGACGCGGTGCACAACGGCACGGGCACAATCGAAATCTGGGGCGATGGGCATCAAACACGATCGTTCATGTACATCGACGATTGCGTGAAAGGCACCCTCGCGCTCACCGACAGCAACATTGAAGAACCGCTCAACGTGGGCTCCAGCGAATTGGTGAGCATCAATCAACTCGTGGATATCGCCGAAGACATTGCTGGTGTGAAACTCAAGCGCACCTACAACCTGAGCGCACCAAAAGGTGTAAACGGACGCAACTCCGACAACACGCGCATTCTCGAAAAAATGGGATGGGAACCATCCATCCGTTTGCGCGACGGTATGGAACGCACGTATTGCTGGATTGAAGGCGAATACCTCCGGAAGCACGGCCGGTGACTGCGACCGCAGTGTCAAATTCGAACGAGACTGAATTGGCACTGCGCACGCGGACCGTCAAACCGCGAACGTTCTTGTTCATCACGTGGGTGTACGTCCCCGATCCTGCGAGCACGGGACAACACATGGCGGGCGCCGCCGAAGAACTCGTGCGGCGGGGCAATCGCGTGATTGTGCTGACATCGGCGCGCGGATATGACAACCCCAACGATCGGTATCCCAGGCGAGAAACGCGAAACGGCGTCGAAATTCGTCGATTGCCGTTTGCATCCTTCGGCAAAGGGTCGCTCGCTGTGCGCGCCATTGGTGGTTTAGTCTTTCTTTTTCAAGCGATTGTGTTGGGGCTTTTCAAGCGGGGCATTGACACGCTCGTAATCTCAACCTCGCCACCGTTTTCCGCGCTCGCCGCGGTTGTAATCGGGGCGCTCCGTCGCATCCAGGTGCAGTACTGGATCATGGATCTCAATCCCGATCAGGCAATTGCCATGGGCAAAGCTCGGCCGGGCTCGTTGTCGGTGCGCTTGTTCGACTGGCTCAATCGTCGCGTACTCACGCGCGCGAACCACGTTGTGGTGCTCGATCGTTTCATGAAGGACCGCGTAATCGCCAAACTGCCCGAAGTTGCCTCGCGGCTGGTGGTTTTGCCCCCGTGGCCGCATGAGGAAGTCGAAACACCATTGTCTCACGACGTCAATCCATTTCGGCGCGAGCACAACCTGGAGCACAAGTTCGTCGTGATGTACAGCGGCAACCATAGTCCCGCCAATCCACTCACGACGCTCATCAACGCGGCCGAGCAGCTGCAAGATGTTGAGGGATTGGAATTCGTTTTTGTGGGTGGGGGCATCGGGAAGCGTGAAGTCGAAAGCAGCACCGCTCGGAACATTCGCTCGCTGCCATACCAGCCAATGGCGCACCTGCGCGAGTCGCTATCTGCTGGCGACATACACGTCGTCGCAATCGGAAACGACGTTGTCGGAATGGTGCACCCCTGCAAGATTTATGGCGCAATGGCGGTCGCTCGGCCTATTCTTCTGTTTGGCCCGCCGGAAAATCACGCGGCCGATATCTTGCGGGAAGAAGGGATCGGTTGGCATCTCGCGCACGGTGATGTGGCGGGAACCGTCGCCGCCATTCGGCGGATACGTACACTTCCACCAAGTGAGTTGGAACAGATGGGCAGACAGGCGCAAAGCGTGGTTGCCAGCCGGCTAGGGCGTGTGGCTCTCACTCGGGCGCTGTGCAATGTGCTCGAAGGTCAGCCCGTAACCGCGAACGCATGACCGACCGCAACGTGTCTTCCCCGTCTTCTGATACCGAACTTCCAACTAACGACGGTGACAACGAAGTCTCATTGATTTCGCTGTTAACGCTGCTGCTGCGGCGGCGCGCGACCATTGTGTGGTCGTCCATTCTGTGTGCGGCTCTGTTCACAGGGTATTCCCTGATTGGTGATCGCACGTGGACCACTGCCACGTCATTCTTTCCGCAGGGAAAAAAGGCCGGCGGAAATCTGTCCGCGCTGGCGGCGCAATTCGGGGTCGGCGTTTCAGGCAGTGATGCCAACGAAAGCCCAAACTTCTACGCGGATCTCGTCAAGTCGCGCGCAATCCTGACGACCGTTGTCGATAGCAGCGTTCCGCGTGTTGATATTGCCGACGCGTTCAAGATCAAATTGACAGATCCGACGTTGCGCCGCGACATGGCTATCAAAAGCCTGAACAACGCTATCACCGTTTCGACCAATGCGAAAACAGGCGTGGTTACCATGCGGGTGTCTACCCGTTCCGCGCCGCTTTCCGCCAACATCAGCACGCAGCTGCTCGATCTCCTCAATCGGTTCAACCAGAATACGCGTCGCGGCCAGGCGTCCGCCGAACGTGAATTCACTGAGGGTCGGCTGGCCGTTGTAAAGAAAGAGCTCCGCGCCGCCGAAGACGAACGCTCTCGTTTCCTGCAAAACAACAAAGTCATAACATCCGCACAACTACAAGTCGAGCAGGAACGTCTGGATAGCGAGGTCCGCCTGCAGCGTGAACTGTACACCAACCTCGCGAAATCTTTCGAGCAGGCAAAAATTGACGAGGTGCGCGACACGCCTGTGATCACGGTGGTCGAGCGTCCAGAAATTTCCGCTCGCCCGGACACTCGCGGAATCGCAACCAAAGGCGTGGTCTCGTTGATCGCCGGCTTTGTGCTGGGCATAATCCTCGCACTCGTTTTCGAAGGATTCACAAGCGAGCCCGGCTCACGTTCCGCCGCACAGGTGGAATTCAGTCGCCTCGGCCGTGCAACACTCCGTGATTTTCGCCGACCGTGGAGATTGTTGCGCTCTGTCAAAGCCTGATCGCGGTCTGCACACGCGGGACGCGGTGACTTCGCAATGACGCTGCAAATTGTGCTCATGGCAATCCTGTCGTTTGGTGTCGCGACTGTACTCACACGCTTGTTTCGTAACTACGCACTCAAGGGTGGTTTGCTTGATGTGCCCAACGAACGGAGCTCGCACGACCAACCCACGCCGCGCGGTGGTGGCGTGGCGATTGTGCTCGCAACACTGGCGTCGCTGCCAATGCTGGCGTTGTTGCATGTCATCGATTGGCGCATGTCATATGGCCTGATGGCGGCGGGCTCCTTGGCAGCGGGGGTTGGTTACGCCGATGATCGCGCCACCGTCCCCCTGTGGTTTCGCTTGCTCTTTCAGTTTGCGGCCGCGGCAATGGTCGTTCTGTTTATCGGCGCGGAAACACTAGGCGTTGCAATACCGGTGCTCGCGGGCGTTCCGTGGTTGTGCTCAACGTTGGCCGTCGGATATCTGGTGTGGATGCTCAATCTCACCAACTTCATGGACGGTATTGACGGCATCGCGAGCGTCGAAGCAATTACGATATGTTTGGGTGCAGTGCTGTGCCTTCTGCTCGCGCCGCGCGCTCACTCAGCCAATAACGACGCCCTTGCGGTTGGTGTGGAATTGGCGCATCGCAACGGTGCAATTGCCTTCGCGTTGACCTTGGCTGCCGCCACAACCGGATTTCTGCGATGGAACTGGCCACCCGCACGCATTTTTATGGGTGATGCAGGCAGCGGGTTTCTCGGTGTATTGCTTGGTGCACTGACGTTGGTCGCGGGAACCGTGTCACCATCACTCCTGTGGTCGTGCGTCATTCTGGGCGGCGTGTTTGTTGTTGATGCCACCACGACGTTGTTCCGCCGCATTGCACGTCGCGAGAAATTTTATCACGCGCATCGGTCGCACGCGTATCAACATGCGGCGCAGTGTTATGGTCATGCGCGCGTCACCACGACGGTAGCAGCACTTAATGTGTGTTGGTGCTTGCCCTGGGCACTGCTCGCGGCACGGGGCACACTGCACGGCGCTGTGGCACTCGCGCTGGCCTACATTCCGCTGCTGGCAGTCGCATTACGCTTTCGCGCCGGACTGCCCGACTAGTTATTTCGAAACCGCCAGAATCGCGGCAACGGACACGAGCAACTGCGCAACCAGTCCTACCGTCGCCACAATATTACCGCGTGTACGATTGGGATCTTCAGCCGGAACCACCACCGTTGCGCCGGGCCGCGGTGTAGGATCGATCGTGATGAATCCCAGAATGTGATGACGACTCTCAACTTTGCCGTTGGGCTGCACCACGTAGGCACGACGTGAATTGCCCTTTGCACTGGGTCCACCCGCTGCACCAACATAAAATCCCAAATTCTTGCCAGCCGCGTGCGCGAGCGCTGTTGGTGCGTTCACTTCGCCACGCACTTCGACAGTTTGTCGGCGCGACGGAACATCGAGCGAGTCTCCGCCTTCCAGCACGAGATCGTCATTACCGCCTTTGCGGCGCAGTGCCAATCCCAGATCAACACCAACACGGATGCGTTCTGCGTTGTCCTGCAAGCGAAGTGAGTCGGAACGTGCCGTTGCCGAGTCGAGCAGTGCGCGAGTGGTGTTGGATGAAATACGGCGCGAGTAAAATGCAGCGTCCTGGTCAGCCAGCGGCGTCACACCACCCGCTCGCGCAATCAGATCGGAAATACGCTCACCGCGATCGGCGATCGTGTAGCGACCGGGAAACCGCACTTCGCCGCTCAACATCACCGCGTGCGGCAGCCGCCAGCCGGGTTCGCGCAGAATCAACACGTTGTCATACGGCTGCAACACGTAGTCCGGTGTCGCAGTGCTGACCACTCCGTTTTGTATAAACAGGTAGCTGGAGTCCAAAGGAACGCGAAGCGTCAGCGCTGTTGTGTGCCCGTCATGGGTGACCGGCAGTCGCGCCACTTCGGCCGCGCCCAGAAATGCACTTTCCTCGAGGCCGTTGGCCTGCAGAATCAAATCGCGCAGCGTCAATCCTTCGCGCCACGGATAGTCTCCAGTCCTCCGAACCGCACCCACGATGGTTACGACCTGCGTCGTGCGAAAATTCGTGCGGCTGAACACCGTTACCTGATCATCCTCGGCCAGCACGAACGGCACGACAGTCGCACCAGTGGTATCGCGTAACATTGCACGCAACTGCTCACGGGTGGAATCCGAGCGCAACCGTGAAATCAACACTCGGCCCAGATACGCGTCGGGTTTCACACCGCCGGCACGACGAAGCGCCGATTCGAGCGTGAGACCGTTCGTAAATCCTTGCGTGCCCGGACTCCACACGTTCCCCAAAATCGCTATGCGATTGCGCACACGATCAGCAATTGCAGGAACCCGCACAACGTCGCCATCGGACATTGGGAATGCCGGCGGCGTGCCACCCGCGCCCAGCGGTACGTCAACCGCAGCGCGGTCGTTTCCCTGCGCTGTGCGCGCACCGGGCGTGATGATGCGGTCAATCAAAACGCGCCGCGCACCCGCCGTCGCTGAGAAGCCGCCCGCTGCGGTAATGGCATCCGCCAACGTTTCACCGGGCTTGAGTTCGTACGTGGCTTCTCGCGTGACGGCACCGTCCACACGTACGCGGGCACCATGCACCGGAACAAATACAACGTCACCTTGTTGCAGCCGCACATCGTTGGAAGCATCGCCCCGGAGCAAGAAATCATACACGTCCATCGTCGCGACAACCTTGCCACCGCGCCGTACTTCGATACGGCGTAACGAGCCTTGATCGTTGGGGCCTCCAGCGGCGTACAGCGCGGTTAACACGGTGGCAGCGCTCAGGCGGTATTGTCGTGGTTCTTCAACATCACCCGTGACGGTAACCTGAATCGCGTGCAGCGAAGATACACTCACCGAGAACAGCGTTGTGGCGTCCGCGCCGCGCTTGACACCGCTGTACACGCGTCCCAGTCGCACATACAACAAGTCTTTGAGTTGATCCAGCGTCAGGTTGGCCACGTTTACGCGACCAACATCCGGAATCACCACAAATCCCTCACGGGTGACTTCCAGTTCATCGGCGCGTTCAACATCACCGGTCAGAATCAAGACCAGTTTGTCGCCGGGCCCGAGCTGGTATCCAGGATCAACCGGACCTTCCATACTTGCCTGAAACCGCGAACTCGACTTGCGGAACAACGAAAGCCCGAAAATCTCAGCGCTCTTTTCAGACAATGTGGTGTCGCGCTTCGCGGTGGTGTCTTTCGTTTTGTCAGCGGTGGCGCGACGCATGGTGCGATCATCGGCCAAGCGTTCGAGATCGTCAATATCGAGTGAGTCGGAAATTCCCAGCGCGCGCATGGCGGCAAACACTTCTTTCGACGGTCGCTGCATGCCGCTGGACCGCGCGCCCGGCAAATAGTCGTCGAACATGTCTTCGGGAATGCCTTGTGCCTTCAAGCGGGCGCGCATTTGTGCCGGCGTCAGCCCCGACTGCAACATGCGTTCGCGAACCTGCTGCGCGAGATCGGGGCGCGATTGCAGAATCGCCTGCGCCTGTTCAGGCGTAGGTCGCGTTGGAATAGTCTGTGCTGCAACAACCGCGGAGCCACCAAGCAGGCACGCCACGAATAACGCTGGCTGAACAAACCTCATCTGCCGAGGGCGTTCACGGGAATGCGGGGCGACCACGTGGTCGCAACTTCGCTTCGGCCATTTTCCGCAATCGCCTCGACGGTCAGCGGCGGTGCATCGTCGCTACCGAAATCTTCGACCAACAAACGAATGGCAGCGCGCAACGTTGCTTCGTCGGCACCAACATTCTGCTCGAGACTGCGTCGAAGTGCGGTGATACCATCCTGCGCATTGGCGCGCAATTGCGCTTTCCGCGCGCACAGGATTTTGGGATGTTCCGTAGGAAGCGCCTCTTCCGATCCGAAAAACATTTCCTCGTACAATTTTTCACCCGGACGTGCACCGGTGAATTGAATATCCACGTCCGTGTACGGTTCGAGACCGGAAAGTTGAATGAGATCGCGCGCCAGGCTCAGGATGGTAACCGGCTCCCCCATATCCAGGCAGAACACTTCGCCGCGTTTACCCAAAGCAAATGCCTGGAGCACCAGCTGCACCGATTCGGGGATCGTCATGAAGTATCGGCGCATTTCCGGATGCGTGATCAGCACCGGGCCCCCACTTCGAATTTGTCGCAGAAATGTTGGTACGACCGATCCGCGACTGCCCAATACGTTGCCAAAACGAACCGACACGTACGCATATCCACTGTCGCGCGCAGCAATCTGCACGATCTGCTCGGCGATGCGTTTAGAGGCACCCATAACACTCGTGGGGCGTACGGCCTTGTCGGTCGAGATCAACACCAGGTGTTTGACAGCGGCCGCCAGCGCTGCGTCAACCACACTTTGCGTGCCGAGCACGTTGTTGCGCAACGCTTCGAGCACGTTCGTTTCCATCAACGGAACGTGTTTGTGCGCCGCTGCGTGAAATACGACCGATGGCGTGTGCCGTTTCATCACGTGCGCCATCGTGGCGCGATCACGAACATCAACAATAATCGGTACCGTCTCGAGCTGAGGATACCGGCCGCGCAATTCCTGCTGAATTTCGAAGATTGAATTCTCGCCGCGCCCAAGCAACACCAGCTGCTTTGGATGGAGCTTCGCCACCTGCCGGCACAGTTCTGATCCAATCGAGCCACCAGCACCCGTCACCAGCACCGTGTGTCCTGCGGTAAGCGTGCGCACGCGATGGCTGTCAATCTTCACCGGTTCGCGTTGCAACAAGTCCTCGATGCGAATTTCGCGCACCTTGGCCGCCACGTCGGTCGCACCCATGAGTTCGAACAAACTCGGTACCGTGCGCGCTTGCAATCCAGCGTCGAGCGCCAATTTCATGATGCGGCGAATCTGCGTACCGGGGGCCGATGGCATCGCGATGATAATGTGCTGCACTCCCAGCGCCTTGGCCGACGCCGCAAGTTCATCAACCGTTCCAACCACGGGCAGATCGGCCACCAGCAACCAACGCTTTGTACGATCGTCGTCCAGGAACCCGACCGGCATGAATTCCGCTTGCGGATGCGCGCGAAGCTCACGCGCGGCCATCTGGCCGGCCGCACCTGCACCAACAATCAGCGCGCTCGGAAGCTCACGCTGGAGATTGCGCTGCTCGCGGCGACGCCGTAAAAAACGCGCGGCCACTCGCGGAAGCGTGATGCCGGCACATACCAGCAGCGCGTCAATCGTAAACACGGACAACGGCATGCGCTCGCCGGTAAACCGGAACACCGTGAGAAGCACGATGCCAATCAGGAACGAACACGCACCAGCGGCCAATCCTGCACCAAGCACGCGCTCAAGTTCCGCAACACTTGCCAGCGACCAGTAACGCCGATACAACCCGAGGAACCAGAAGAGCGCAATTCGTATTGGAACCGACAGGGCGAGAAACCACAACGCCACTTGTTTCTGCGGGCCGTGGATCCACTGGTCAAAGCCTTCAAATCGCACCACATACGCGGTGACGCAGGACACCAACAGTGTCACCACATCGAACATCAACATGTGGCGATTCCGAAGCGTGCGACGACGAATAACACCCATCCCGCTTCCCGGCGATGGCATGTGGTTCGGGGTCGTAATCATCAGCGAGATGACTCCAAGAGGGTTCGGAATTTCAGAGCGGACAGACTTGCCTCCAGCCAACGTGTCTACTTGCACCACAGTACCTCACCACTACCCGATAAAGTAGCGCAGGGTACGCACTTTTCTTATTGGCAATTCATCACAAATCATATCGCCCGTAGAGCACAGCGCAGCATGCGATCGGCATTCCGGCCGAATATTTTCAGCCCGATGGTACTACCAACAAAAAAGCGCCGAGCGAAATGATACGTTCGACGCTTCTATGGTGATCTGGAGCACACATTAACCGCCGCTCAACCTAAGCGGCAAGCGGCGGACTCAGCTGCTACCGCCCACTAGTCGCCCACGTTGTAGTACTCGCGATACCACCGCACAAAATTCGCGACCCCTTGCTCGATCGGGGTCTTGGGCGCAAATCCAACGTCGCGCGCCAAGTCGTCGACGTCGGCATACGTGGCGGGCACGTCGCCCGGCTGAATGTCCATCATGTTCTTGGCGGCGGTTTTTCCGAGCGTGCGTTCCAGCGTCTCAATCAGGTACATCAGCTCTACCGGATTGTTATTCCCGATATTGTACAGGCGATACGGCGCTCGGCTTGTTCCCGGATCGGGTTCGTCGGAGTCCCAGTCAGGATTGCCCGAAGCGACTTTGTCGCTGGTCCGGATGACGCCTTCGACAATGTCGTCGATGTAGGTAAAATCCCGGCGCATTTTGCCGTGATTGAACACGTCGATTGGACGGCCTTCCAGAATGGCCTTGGTGAAGAGGAACAGCGCCATATCAGGTCGGCCCCACGGACCATACACCGTAAAGAACCGTAACCCGGTTGTGGGCAGCTTGTACAAGTGGCTGTACGTGTGCGCCATCAACTCGTTGGCTTTTTTCGTGGCCGCGTAGAGCGAAACGGGGTGGTCAACATTCTGATGAATCGAAAACGGCATGGCCGTATTCGCGCCATACACGCTGCTGGATGATGCGTACGTCAAATGTTGTACGCCGTGATGACGACACCCCTCGAGGATGTGCAGAAATCCCGTGACGTTGCTGTCGATGTAGGTATGCGGATTCGTGAGCGAGTACCGTACGCCCGCCTGAGCGGCAAGATGGATCACCCGATCGAAGCGTTCCGTGGCAAAAAGCTGCTCGACCGCCGCGCGATCACCCAGCTCTGCGCGAACCAGACGGAAACCGGGATTGCTGGCTACGCGCACCAGCCGCGCCTCTTTCAGCGTCGGATCGTAATAGTCATTGACGTTGTCCAGTCCAACGACCTCGTCACCACGTGCCAATAAACGAAGGGCGGTGTGTGAGCCGATGAACCCTGCGGCACCGGTTACCAGAATCTTCAAAATGCCTGTCCTCGAAAATGGAAACGACGTACTGCAGGCCGAGCGTACTGAAGGACGAATGTAAATGCCCAGAGGTATCGCCGCCGGATCTGTTCTCCCGACTTATTGGAGCACGTTACCCATGATCAGTCCCGCGACGCTGAAATAGATCACAATGCCCGTCATGTCCACGAGTGTCGCTACCAATGGAGCCGAGGCACTGGCCGGGTCAAACCCCACTCGGCGGAGCAGAAAGGGCAGCATGGATCCCGCTAACGACCCAAAGGTCACGACGCCTAACAGCGCGAGACCAACCGTTTGTGCGATGAGGGACACATAGTCGACACCGGGCGGTGCATCCTTGTTGTAATTGAACCCGAGTTCAAACGGGCCCAAATGCCAGCCATGATTGTGCATGTACTGCCACAGAAAAATTCGTCCGATGCCAATCACGCCAAGCATCGCACCGAGCGCGAGTCCTGAAGGGATTTCCCGTAGAACGACGCGCCACCAGTCGCGTAAATGAATCTCCCGCAGCGCCAGCGCGCGCAAAATGAGCGAAGTGCCCTGTGAGCCGGAATTTCCGCCCGAGCTGATGATCAGCGGAATAAACAGCGACAGCGCGACGACTTTCTGCAGGGAAATCTCGTAGTGCTGCATGGCCGTTGACGTGAACAGCTCACCGATAAACAACACCGCCAGCCAACCGGCACGTTTCCGGATCATCTCGGGCAGCGCGGTTTGCATGTACGGAAATTCGATGGCTTCCATACCACCGAACTTCTGCACATCCTCAGTCTGTTCTTCCTGGATAACGTCAATGATGTCGTCAACGGTTACGACACCCAACATCCGCCGGTCGGCGTCCACGACCGGCAACGAAACCACGTCGTAGTTTGAGATGATCTGCGAGACTTCTTCCTGCAGCATCTCCGGCGCGACGCTCACGACTTCGCTCCAGGCAACGTCCGCAATGCGCGCGCCCTCGGGAGCGGCGAGCAGTTCGCGCAGTGACATGACGCCGCGCAGCGCGCCACCACTTTCAGTCGTGTAAATGGTGTACATCGCTTCCCGGCGTCCCGCGCGAGCCATCGTCCGCACCGCACGTAACGCTTCCTCCACGGTGAGTGCTTCCGAAACCGAAACAAACTCGGTCGTCATCAGGCCGCCCGCCGTGTACGGGTCGTATTGCAGCAGTCGTTCTGTTTCGGCTTGTGCGACGGGTCCGAGCGCGGAAAGAATTTCGTCCGCCGTTTCCTCGTCCAGTTCCTCCAGCGCGTCCGCCCGTTCATCCGGCGTCATCTCAGCCACAATCGTGGCCGCTTCGCCCGCGGTTATCTCCTCGAGAAACTGGGTGCGGAGATCGTCATCGAGGTATTCGAGTACTTCGGCAGCACGTGTCTTTGGAAGCGCACGCAAGAACGCCCGCACCAGCTCTTCCGGCAGCGACTCAGCGACATCGGCCAGATCGGCCGGGTGCATTTCCTCGGTCTGTGGCGCAATGCTCTCCGGGGCATCCTTGAGCAGTTCAAGAATGTCCGGGGCCAGCAGGGCCGCCAGCGGCCGATTGTGTTCGGAACGAGAGGGAGTCATCAGGGCCGCGCGCGCCGAAAGAGAGACACCAGTCGGGGCGCGCAAGTTAGCCCCACACACGCCGCATTAAAAGCAACTTCGCACGTAAAAAATATCGCTGCACACAATCGTGACGGAGCTGCCCAACACCTCCACCCAACCCTGTCGGCGTGGCATCTTACATTGCAATTAACGATCGCGTTGAACGGCGGCCAATTCCACCAGCTCTCTCGACATCTCATGACTCGTGTAGCCTTTCTCGGACTTGGTGCCATCGGTGCGCCAATGGCGCGCCACCTCGCTGGTGCCGAAGCCTCGTTGGTCGTGTGGAATCGGACGCGCGCAAAATCAGAAGCCTTCGCTGCGGCACACACCGCGTGGGTAGCCGACACGCCGGCCGACGCGGTGCAGGCAGCCGATGTCGTGATTACCTGTTTCCCTGAGTCGCGTGACGTCGCATCATTGCTCGATGGCGCAGACGGAATGCTTGCAACGATGCAATCGGGTGCGGTCCTTGTTGATTGCACCTCTGGAGATCCGGCCACCTCCAGGCGCATTGCCGCGCGCCTCGCAGAACGAGGCATTGGTTTTCTGGATGCACCCGTGTCAGGTGGCGTGGCCGGCGCCATCGCGGCGACGTTAACTGTGATGGTGGGTGGTGATGCCGCGCTGCTTGAACGCGTGCAACCCGTCCTCGAGAAATTTGGGAAAAAGATTGTGCATTGCGGTGAGGTCGGTACGGGTGATGCCCTCAAGGCGGTCAACAACGCACTCCTCGCAATGCACATCTGGGGAACAGCCGAGGGGTTGTTGGCGCTCGAGAAAACAGGAGTGCGTTCGGCCGCGGCGCTCGATGTCATCAACACTTCCAGCGGGCGATCGAACGCCAGCATGAACCTCTTTCCTGAGCGCGTGCTCAACCGATCGTTTCCGCGCACCTTTCGTTTGGCGTTACTGGACAAGGATGTTGGCATCGCGGCCGATCTCGCGCGCGAGCTCGACGTGCCGTCCGATCTGCTCCAGCTCACGTCGCAACTATTCCGAAAAGCTCACGTCGCATTGGGAGAAGAGGTTGATCACATGGAAGCCGTGAAATTCGTTGAGGACATCAGCGGCGCGATCATTGGCGAAGAGGCCAGGGGAAACCAATGAGCAGCGCTGGGATGACGGCCTCACTGGGCAGTGCAACGGCAGCAAACCGCACCATGAGTGCGAAGGCCGCAAAAGATGTTGCATCGGTTGACGAAATTCGCGCGCGTTTCCCCGCGCTCAAGCGCAAGGAAAACGACGAGTGCGTTGCATATTTTGACGGTCCGGGTGGTACGCAGGTCCCGCAATCCGTCGCAGACGCGATGTCCGACTACCTGTTGCACCACAATGCAAACACGCACTGGGCCTATCCAACC
The DNA here is from genome assembly GCA_040004335.1 of Gemmatimonas sp. Classification (GTDB taxonomy): domain Bacteria; phylum Gemmatimonadota; class Gemmatimonadetes; order Gemmatimonadales; family Gemmatimonadaceae; genus Gemmatimonas. The sequence goes on along the minus strand of JBDUBA010000453.1, from coordinate 8,481 downwards.
AGCGTTGAAACCGATGCCATGCTGGCCGCATCACGTGAAGCGCTTGCGGACTACCTGGGCGCGGACGCCAGTGAAATTGCATTCGGCGCCAACATGACGACGTTGCTGTTCCACATCGCGCGCGCTATTGGCCGGACTTTGAATCCGGGTGACGAAATCATCATCACCGAACTCGATCACCACGCGAACGTGGCACCGTGGCAAGCACTCGAAAAGGAACGCGGCGCTGTGTTGCGCTGGTTGCCACTCGATATCGAAACCGGACGGCATCAAGAAGGCGCTTTCGAGAAACTGCTCAATGCCAAAACGAAAGTTGTGGCCATTGGCGCCGCGTCCAACATCCTCGGCACGATCACCGACGTTGCGCCAATGGTGAGCGCCGCCAAAGCCATGGGCGCGTTCACGATTGTTGACGCCGTGCATTTTGCGCCGCACACGCTCGTAAACGCGCACGAGCTAAGCGCAGACTTCATTTTGTGCAGCGCGTACAAATTTTACGGACCGCACATTGGTGTGTGTTACGGCAAGCGCGCAACGATCGAAGCGCTCGACGTTCCCCGGCTCGAACCCGCACCCGACTACAGCCCGGAACGCCTCGAGACGGGTACGCAAAACCACGAAGGTATTATTGGTGCGGCTGCCGCTGTCGCATTCCTGGAATCACTCGCACCAGCAACCCTGTCGACCCGTCGCGAGCGGCTGGCGGCAACATTCACGGCGTTGCACGAACGTGGCGAAGTGTTGCTCAACGAACTCTGGAACCAACTCGCACAAATTCCGCAGGTGTCGCTTTTTGGTCCGAAGCCAGGTTCGCCACGTACACCAACTGTATCGTTCCGCGTCGCCGGATTCAGTTCGCAACAGGTCGCTGAATTTCTCGCCCCGCGCGGTGTGTACGTATCCAACGGCGATTTCTACGCAAGTACGGTTGCGCGCCGACTCGGCGTGGCCGACGAAGGACTCGTGCGCGCCGGATGCGCCTGTTACACGACCAACGATGAGATCGCACGTTTGGTCGAGGGTGTTCGTGAACTCGTCACCAGCGCGTAGTGAAATTCAGCGAACGTTCAGTGCTCGGCGTGCCCCGTATTTTTGTTCAGTCTCTGCTATTGGGCGTTGCCGCGGCGTGGAGTACGTCCTGCCAGGCGCCGGCCGTGTTTTCGCGACGCCCTCCAGCTGCCGAATTCCTCCTCGCCGCGGGTGATTCCACGTACTGGATTCGCAGCAACGCTGACGGATTGCGTGTGCGCAGCGCACCAATTCTGCTAACGAAAGCAGACGGAAGGTTCTTCGAGATTTACATCACCGATGACGTGCACGACTACACCGATGCTTCGTTTGCGAGCGCCCGCGCCTATCGTCGCGACATTCTGCAAGCAGATTCGGTACTGGTATACGAAGAGGGTACGGTTCCCGCCGAAGCACGACGGTGGATACAACGCCATCCACGCGCGATTCCGCTCGATCCCTCGGATGACATGCCTGACGATGCGCCGCCAACGTTGGTGAGCGACGATCTCGAAGTGTTGGACGTGTTCGGTCCGTGGTTGACGTTCGGATATTCCCTTGATGTGGATATCGCCGGACGTGAAGATCATCGGCATCGCCGGCACCATGGCGTGGTCGATATTCGAAGCGGAACGCGCGGAACGTTGCAAACGTTGTTTGGTGCAAACGAAGCCGCACGCCTGTATGAACTCGGCGTGAAAACTTTTGCCGCTATGCGTGATTCCGTGCGGCGCTCTCAAGACGAACGTGGCGCGGCCGCGCGTCGTACCCTCGCAAGTTTTGTTTTTGACTCGCTCAGTTTTGCGCTCACAGACGTAGCGCGCCATCCGGCCGTGTCGTTTCTGGTTCCCGGTACGGGCGAACAAGGCGAAGCACTTTCGCTCTACTTGCCACCACTGGCCGCCAGCGCTCCTGATTGGTGGTCAGCGGTGGCCAACACGCTCCCGCTCTGGAATTCCGACACCACCGAGCTCTCGTGGTCGCGCGCACACTACGATGTTGTGGCCCATCCCACCAGCAGTGGAGATTTCCTCGCAATCGAAATGATCGACCGATCGCACAAGGGGGCGGTGCGCAAATGGCCCATTGCAACTATTGCCGCGCCCGCCTACCAGTTGATAGCCCTCGACGAAACACCGCTCGACAGCGTGACCCGGGTTGCACTTGCGCGCGCTTTCGATCAAAGCACTGTACTCAATGGCAGCGCCCAACAAGCCAGTCTCAACCGGCGATCGAGTGAACAACCACTCCGCCTGGTGAGTCGGCGCGTACCACCGGAAATCAAGAATGGCGGGAACACCTGCTGCTCCACTACACGACGTGTTTGCCGCGATGCGCGTGCCAAACTTTCGCCGCTACATCATCTGCCTGTTTGCCTTGACACTCGGCATCCAGATTCAGGGGACCGTCGTCGGGTGGCAGGTTTATGATTTAACGCACGACCCGCTCGCGTTGGGCCTTATTGGCTTGGCGGAGGCGCTCCCGGCGCTCACCACGGCTTTGTACGCCGGGCACGTAGCGGACACACAGGACCGGCGTCGCATTGCGCTCGTTGCACTTGTTGTACTGGTTGTGTGTTCGTTTGCCCTCTGGATGCTGGCACACCCCACGGCCATCGGCATTGCGGTGTTGTCGAAGCAGCGACTCAATTCCATCTACGGCGTCATAGTGCTGAGTGGCATTGCCCGTGCGTTTCTGCAGCCGGCACGCCAGTCCTTGAGTGCCGAGTTGCTTCCGCGTGAGTTGTATCCGAACGCGATTACCTGGCGCAGTGGATCGTGGCAACTTGCCGCAGTGCTTGGGCCGGCAATTGGCGGCGCTTTGTACGCGTGGGGCGGCAGTAGCCGAGCGTACGCGGTGGACGCGTCGTTGATGGTATTGGCGGTGCTCATTCTGCTTTCAATTCGGCACGTTCCGCCGCCACGTGACAAGAGTGATGAGAAGATCTGGTCGTCGCTCACCAGCGGCCTGCGATTTGTTTTGGGTGAACCGGTCATTCTTGGAGCGATGACGCTCGATTTGTTTTCGGTGTTGTTTGGTGGCGCGATGGCGTTGCTTCCGGTGTTTGCTGCGGAAATTTTGCATGTTGGACCACAGGGTCTTGGCATCTTGCGCGGTGCGCCTGCACTGGGCGCCGTGATTACAAGTGTTGCGCTTACTCGCTGGCCGCCATTCAATCGCACCGGGCGCACGTTATTGTTCGCTGTGGCGGGATTCGGCCTTTGCATGATTGGATTTGGTGTGTCGCGCAGTTTCATCTTGTCGGCGGTGTTACTCTGGGCAAGCGGCGCGTGTGACATGGTCAGCGTTGTCGTCCGGAGCACGCTCTTGCAGGTACGCACACCGCTTGCACTGATGGGGCGCGTATCGTCCGTCAATCAGATTTTTATTGGGTCAAGCAACGAGATAGGCGGCTTTGAATCGGGCGTGACCGCGCGTTGGTTTGGCACGGCGCCCAGTGTGGTATTTGGTGGTGTGGCGACGCTGGCAGTTGTGGCGATGGTTGCGTGGCGCTTGCCAATGTTGCGACGGTTGGGGAAGTTGGTGCCGCAGTGACTGCCACCGAATTCTGTGCTTGGCCATGTCATTTGTGAGGGCGTCATGCACCATTGATCGCTGTCAGAATGCGTCACCGGTCATTCAGCAGGGGCTTTCGCGAACGACTGACGGGTTCACGCGGAGGCGCGAAGAACTTCGGACTGCGTGCCTGCTCCGCATTCAGTTGCTGACTTTGTACCGCACAACGCTCGGCACATCATCGGTGTCGAGTTCCGTTCCCCAGATTCCTCGATCGATGCGCATGATACGAACGTTTTTTGGCACTTCAACAGCCGCCGTCGGTTTGCCCTGCGGTGATACAACCATCCAATGTTTCGAGCCATCGCGCGCGTGCATGAGCAGCCAGGACGCTCCATCATTGGCCACGAGCACGGTGACGACGGGCGGCCAGTAAGGCGCGACGTACAGTGACGCGCGAAATTGTGATTCCGTTTCCGGACGTTTGCGCTGCACTGTCTCTGCGTTTACGGTACTGTCAATCGTGCGAGACGTAACGGGATCTGGAGTAAAGGGCACCTTTGACCTCGACAGCGTGTCTCCTTTGGGCGAAATGCGCGTGACGAAAACGAATGGTTCTTTTCCGGGCGACTTCATGTCGACAATGACAATCTGTGTGCCGTCGGGCGACACCCCGGACGCGGGAGAGTTGTCAAAGGGTTGCTGTCCGTAGCTGACTGCGTCGCCCATTCGAACCATCATGGCGCGCGCCGCGACCGGCATGTCGTTTACGACGCCGCTCACGATGCCTTCCCAACTCATGCGAAGAATTGGTCGGGTAGTGACCTCACCTGACGCAAGTGCGCTTGCTGCCGTCGAAGTACGTCCAATGGCAACATTATTTGGCAACAGCGCCGCTGGTGCGATGGACAAAAAGTACTTGCGTTCGGGACTCGCATCGCGCCAGGCGCCAGGGGGCTTCATTTGCCAGCTGCGCAAAAATGAACCGTTAGGCTCGAACAGCGAAATCCGTCGGAGTTCGTAGTCGAAGACCCAGATAGAATCGGCAAGCATTCCAACTGACCCAACGTTCTTGACTTCGCCGGGTCCGGCACCCTTCCGCATGAACTTCTTCTTGAGTGCACCCTTCGCCGAGTAGAGGCGTGCAAACGTCTCCTCTGACGAAAAGGTTGTGACATCGCCGTTCGATTGAGGAAGAATCTGGAATACGTTGGTGAATTCCTCCTTCGCGCCGTCAATACGAAACTCGGCAATCAACTTCTTGGCGGGAACGCCACTTTGTGCGTTCCCCACGGTGCTCACGATCAACCAGCCCGCCGCGAGACAGTAACAGAGGTATTTCATGTTTGGTGGCGTTTGGACGCAAACGGGAACTGCCATTCTGCAGCTTGCGCCGACATTTCGCAATCAGTTGCTGATTTTATACCGCACTATGCTTGGCACATCGTCGCTGTCGAGGTCCGTCCCCCAGATGCCGCGATCGATGCGCATCAGGCCGATGTTTTTCGGCAGGTCAATTTTCATCATCAATCTTCCCTGCGGCGAAACAACTGCCCATTGCCTGGTTCCGTTGTTCGTGTGCATTTGTAACCAGGCCGTTCCGTCATTTGCGACCAGCAATTTGAGGACGGCCGGCCAATAAGGAGCGATGTACAATGCGGCACGATACTGGGTCTGAACATCCTTGTTATTGCGTGAATATGCGCTGACGGTACTGTCGATAGTGCGTGCCGAGACCGGATCCGGAGTGTACGGAATTTTCACACGAAGCACGGTGTCGCCTTTCGGCGAAACGTCAGTCAGAAAGAAGAATGGTTGTTTTTCCGCCGTCTTCATGTCAGCAAACACCGTGTGTGTTCCGTTGGGCGATATGCCGAATTCCTGCGCATTGTCAAAGGGCTGCTGCCCGAAGCTGATGATGCCTCCTGCGCGCACCATCATTGCGCGCGCCGCGCGTGGGTTGAGATTGACGACACCGTTCACAACGCCTTGCCAGGTCATTCGTACGATGGGACGCGTCGTTACTTCGCCACTCGCTGTTGCGGTGGCCGCCGCACCGAGCTGTCCGATGACAATATTGTTTGGCAGCATGGCAAGCGGCCAGACAAAACGAAAGAGCTTTCGGTCCGGACTCGCGTCCTGCCATGGGCCAATGGGTTGCAGTGGCCAACTGCGCAGAAAGTTACCATTGGGTTTGACCAGCGAATACCGTTGCAGTGCGCGGTCGAACAGCCAAATCGTGTCAGCAATCATTCCGCTTGCGTAAGCATCTTTCGCCTCACCGGGTCCGCCGCCTCTCCGCAGAAATTTCTTCTTGAGCAAGCCCTTGTCGGAGTACAGTCGACCGAACACATCCTCTTCCAGCATGACTGCGACGTCGCCGTTCGAGATCGGAAGTATGTTGGTGATCTTGCTGAGCTCCTCCCGCGCTCCGTCAATGCGAAATTCGGCCACAAGTTTCTTTGTGGGCGCGTTGGCTTGCGCCTGGACGGCGCTGCTCAAGAGTATGCAGGCGAAGGCACAACGACTGCCGAAATATTTCATCGATAATGGCGGGTGCGCGCGTAGTTGCAATTGTTATTCTGTGAACGTTGGAGGCTCGCAATCAGTTGCCAATTCTGTACCGCACCACGCTCGGCACATCATCGTTGTCGAGCTCTGTGCCCCAGATGCCGCGATCAATACGCCAAAGGCGAACGTTCTTCGGAACTTCGACGGTCATCGTGACAACCCCTGTGGGTGAAACCACCGTCCATCGTTTGCGTTCGTTCGTTGAATGCATTTGCAGCCATGTCGTGCCATCGTTCGCAACCAGAACTTTGAGCACGGGCGGCCAATGAGGCGCAAGGAAGAGTGCGGCGCGGTATAGCTTCGCCACTTCGGGGCGCCTTCTGGTTACCGCACGTACGACACTGTCAATGGTGCCCGGAGTAACGGGGTCGGGAACGAACGGTACTTTTGCACGAAGCACCGTGTCGCCTTTGATCGACACGTGCGTCACATAAACAAACGGCTCGCGGCCAGGAGTTTTCATGTCGGTAATCACGACGTGTGCTCCGTCGGGAGAGACACCAAAATCAGGCGCTGGGTCAAAGAGCTGTGGCCACCCATAACTTGTCGAATTTGGTGTGCGCAATTCCATTGGACGGGCGACGTATCGCTGCAGGTCTATGACGCCACCGGCGACACTTTCCCAAGTCGTTCTGACAATTGGATGCGTCGTCACTTCACCACTCGCCGTGAGGCGTGATGCAGCGCCGATCTGCATGATGGCAACGTGTTTGGGAAGCAACGCGACGGGTCTCGCATATAGTTGCAGTCGTCGCTCGGCGCTTCCATCCTGCCACGCACTGAGCGGTGACTCAGGCCAGCTGCGCAACAAGGTTCCATCAATCTTTAACAATGTGTAACGGCGCAATTCATCGTCGTAGATCCAGATGGTATCTGCGATCATACCGGCCACGAATGCAGATCGCGCTTCGCCAGGACCACTTCCGCTTCGGAGAAACTTCTTCCTCAGTACGCCCTTGTCCGAGTAGAGGCGTCCGAACATCCCGTCTTCGAGAAGCACAACAACATCTCCCGTCTTCTGCGGAAGTATCCCCTGTATTTTACTGAGTTCTTCCGTCGCACCGTTAATGCGAAAGTCGGCGACAAGTTTCCTGGGCGGCGCGCCTGTTTGTGCAATTGCGAGTTTGCTTAAAAACAGACAACCCGCAGCGACACAATGAAAAAGATATTTCATGCTGGCACAATACAACTCTATCTACTACCACGCTAGTAGTACTCGCGTCACCCCGCGCCCACCGCCTCTTCCGTTGCCGCGACATTTATCTCCAACCCATCACGCGCAATCTGCGTGCGCGGAAACACTTCGCGCGCCTGCGCCTCCAGCTCGGGCGCCTCCCGGGTGTAACGCGCTGAGATGTGTGTGAGCACCAGTCGACGGGCCAAGGCCGCCCGCGCAACTTCGGCCGCTTCACGCGCAGTTGAGTGACCCGTCTCCACGGCGCGCGCCGCCTCATCGTCGGCGAACGTTGCCTCATGGATGAGCACGTCTGCATCGTGCGCCATGTGAATGGTGTTGTCGCACGGGCGCGTATCACCGGTTAACACAATCTTCCGCCCGCGTCGGGCTGCACCAACCAGCATTTGCGGTTCGATCACCCGACCGTCATCGAGCGTGATTGCACGCCCTTTATGGATCTGCCCCCAGAGCGGACCTTCAGGAATTCCGAGCTCCCGAGCAGTCTCGGGACTAAAACGGCCCAGTCTGTCGTGTTCAACCAACGCATACCCAACGGCCGAAGTACCGCGGTGATCAACTGGGAAGCTTTGCAGGTGATAGTAATCACGGGTGACAGTCTGACCCTCGGAGAGCTCGGTCACTTCGACTGGAAACGTGATGCGTTCGCCCCCCAAGCTGATGCATTGCCGCAACGTTTTCGACGATCCTTTAGGGCCCCATAAATGCATGGGCTCGGTTCGACCCTGAAGCTGGAGTGTACGAAGCAAACCGGTCAATCCGAGGATGTGATCGGAGTGCGTATGCGTAAAGAAGAGGTGGTTGAAAGAAAACGAGACACCGTACCGCATCATTTGCCTCTGAGTTCCCTCGCCGCAGTCAAAAAGCATGGTTTCGCCTTCACGATGAATCGCCAACCCGCTGACTGCGCGGTCGACGGTTGGGCAGGCGGCGGAGGTTCCAAGGAACCGGATGGTCAGAGACATGCGGCCAATATAGAAGGAGCGGCCCCATGTTTGCTGTAGGTGGAACCGGGAATTGGGCGTGCAACACTTTTGCCGCTCGGTGCCTTTTTTCCAGCGCGGTAACAGGCGATGTGTCGATCCGGACAGCGCACATTGTTCGGGCAGTACATCGCCGCCGCTTGGACCTTCTTGAACTTCCGGACGGCCGGGGGCGTAATGACCGGAAAAAGCAGGCGTGGTTTCGCA
>JBDUBA010000439.1:0-7246 GCA_040004335.1 Gemmatimonas sp. | reverse complement strand
CAGTCCGCGTCATCGGCGCCGACGGCAGTCAGCTTGGCATCATGGAAGTAGACGTTGCGCTAGCCCAGGCGGTCGAGCTCGGGTTGGATCTCGTCGAAGTCGCAGCAGCAGCCCGCCCCCCTGTGGTCCGTATCATGGACTTCGGCAAGTTCAAGTTTGAACAAGCCAAACAGGCGCGTCAGGCAAAGAAAAAGCAGCACGTCATCCATCTCAAGGAAGTGAAATACCGTCCTGGAATTGATGACCACGACTTCGAAACGAAAACGCGCCACGCTCGGCGTTTTCTGGAAGAGGGGAATAAGGTCAAAGTCACGCTGATGTTTCGCGGTCGACAGATCGCGCATCCGGAGCTGGGCCGGCAGGTGGTGGACCGAGTAGCAGTGGATCTGGCAGATCTCGCGAAAGTTGAGAGCTCGCCGTCCATGGAAGGAAAGTCGATGACGATGATTCTGGCGCCGAAGTAAGGCGCTTGTCACCATTTACCGCCCGGTTTGGGCGGTTAACCGCAGCCTGAGAGTTTGTCATGCCAAAGATGAAAACCCACAGTGGCGCCGCCAAGCGCTTCAGTATCACGGGAACGGGCAAGGTACGCCGCCTGAAGGCCTACAAGAGCCACATCCTCACCAAGAAGTCGTCCAAGCGTAAGCGGAATCTCCGTCGTCCGGCTATTGTCGAGACCAACGGCGAAGCGAAGCGCATCAAGCGTCTCATTCTGGCGTAAGGAGCACACATGCCACGCGTAAAATCAAACGTCGTCCGCCTCAAGCGTAAAAAGCAAATCATGGAGTATGCCAAGGGTGCCTACGGCGCCCGCAGCAAACTCTGGAGGCCGGCCAAGGAAACCGTCGAACGTGGATGGCGCTATGCCTACCGCGATCGCAAGAACAAGAAGCGCGATTTCCGCCGCTTGTGGATTGTTCGTATCAACGCCGCCGCCCGCTTGCACGACATGTCGTACAGTGTGTTCATCAACGGCTTGCATGCCGCCAACATCGAAATCGATCGCAAGGTGCTGGCCGATCTCGCGGTGCGTGAGCCGGAAGCATTTGCGGCCATCGCCGAACAGGCGCGGAAAGCGTACGACGCAAAGAAAACAGCGGCGTGATTTAACGCCAGCGATTTACGTCACTTCGCGCTACTGCAGTAGCTAAAGAGGCCCGCACTCATACCGAGCGCGGGTCTCTTCGTTTATCAGAGATCGCATCACTCAAGCACAGGCGCCGCTGCTTGAGGGAAGTCGAATCACTCTGACACCAGGCCGTTTGCAGGTTATTCTTTATTCCTCACAGTCGACTCACAGCTCTCGCCCGCCAAACGTGCCACTTTCCGAATTCCTGGCGCTCATCGAAGCGCTTGAACATCAGGTCACCGAAAAACTGCGTGGCACTGACGCATCCGCGCGTCTGGATGTTGTGAGGGGTGAACTGAACGCCTTGAAAGATGCGCGCCTTGCGTCACTGCAATCGGGCATTCCAAAGCTTGAGGCGCAGGACCGCAAACCAGGTGGTATTCGGTTTAACGAGTTAAAGCAAAAGATTCAGGCGGAACTGGATGCGTTTGTGGCGCGACAGAATGCGTCGAGTGGTGCGGAAGCCGCGGTCGACCTCACAATGCCGTCGCGCCGTTCGTGGCGCGGATCGCTGCATCCCGTCACGCTGGTGATCGACGAAATCAGTGACATTTTCCGCGAGCTGGGCTTCACGATTGCGTTGGGTCCCGAAGCGGAAACGGAGTTCTACAATTTTGGCGCGTTGAATTTTCCGCCCGATCATCCGGCAATGGAGTTGCACGACACGTTGTATCTGGGCAAGGAAACGTTGTTGCGCACGCATACGTCGCCAGTGCAGGTGCGCACATTGCAACAGTACGCGCCGCCGGTTCGCGTGTTGTGTCCAGGGCAAGTGTATCGTCGCGACTTCTTTGATGCGACCCACGCGCCAGCGTTCATGCAGATTGAGGGACTCGCGGTTGATGAAGACATTTCGTTTGTCGATTTGAAAGCGACGCTGAGTGAATTTGCGCGGCGCTTTTATGGCAATACACGTCGCGTGCGTTTTGGGCCGTCGTATTTTCCGTTTGTTGAACCGGGCGCACAGATGGACGTCGAAGTTGATCTCAACGACGGCAAGGGTTTGCGTTGGGTCGAGATTTTGGGTTGCGGCATGGTGCATCCCAACGTGCTACAAGCCGCTGGTGTCGACAGCGAGAAATACACGGGCTGGGCTTTTGGGATGGGTCCCGCGCGCATTGCCATGTCGCGTCATGACATTCCTGACATTCGGCTACTGTACGATTCAGACGTTCGTTTCCTGGAGCAGTTTGCGCGATGATCGTTTCTCACGAGTGGCTTAAGCAATTCGTTCCGCATAACTTGTCGCCCGCCGAAGTGGGCAACTTGCTCAGTCGACATACAGTCACGCTTGACGGCATTGAGTCAACCGGCGCGGACTTGTCGGCGTTTGTGGTTGGTCGCGTGGTTACGGCCGCAAAACATCCCAACTCAGACAAGCTGTCGGTCACGAAGGTTGACGACGGCAGTGGCGAACTGTTGGATGTGGTGTGTGGTGCGCAAAACATTGTCGTTGGCGCAAAGTATCCCTTCGCGCGCACGGGTACGCGCATGCCCGCTGGCATCACCATCGAAAAACGCAAGATTCGCGGCGAAACCTCGAACGGCATGTTGTGCTCGGCACGTGAACTCCTGTTGGGCGAGGATCACGACGGCATTCTCGAGTTGCATACCGATGCCGAACCTGGCACACCGCTGTTGCAGGTGATGTCGGTCGGCGATTCCCGGTTGAATCTCGACGTGTTGCCCAATCGACCGGACTTGTTGTCGCATCGCGGTGTGGCGCGCGAAATTAGCGCAATTACGGGATTGCCGTACAATTTGTTGCCGCTGGAAAATCTCGACACGTCGCTGGCGCTGCATGCCGATCACAAAATTGGCGGACAGGCTGTTACCGAGCCCACGAACACACAAGGTGTACGCACCGCGACTCACAACGGCATCACGGTTACCGTCGAAGATTCCGCCAGCTGTCCGCACTATCTGGCCGTAACGGTACGTGGCGTCAAGGTTGGGGAAAGCCCGGCGTGGCTCAAGCAGCGCTTGTCGAGCATCGGCGTGCGCAGTATCAGCAACGTGGTTGATTTCACAAACTACGTGTTGCACGGATATGGCCAGCCGGTGCACGCGTTCGACCTCGGCAAACTCGCTGGTTCGAGTATCGTGGTGCGCCCCACGCGCACGGGAGAATCGTTGGTGACGCTTGATGGCATCGAGCGCAAAATTGAAACCGGCACCACGGTCATTTGCGATGGCGAACGTCCGGTGGCGCTGGCCGGTATCATGGGCGGACGCGATAGCGAAGTGACAGAAACGACAACCGATCTGCTCATCGAAATTGCGTCGTTCGACGCCCGTTTTGTGCGTAAGGTTCGTCGCAGTGTGAACCTGTCTACCGACGCGAGTTACCGGTTCGAACGCGGAACCGATGTGCATGCGCTCGAGGAAGTGGCCGCGTTGGCGCTTTTCATGTTGCCTCGCATCGCTGGCGGCACGGTTGACTCCCTCATTTACGTTGGAGCCGAGGAAGCGGAACCGAAGTACGTCCCGGTTCGCGTCGCGCGCGTTTCGCAACTCATCGGTGTCGATCTGCCCGCGCACGAGTGCATCCGTCATCTGCAGTCACTGGGATGTACGGTGGCCACACTCGCCGATCCACTGGCGCCAACCGACGTGGCCGCCGACGACTATTCCGACACCACAACAATTCATGTGACTGCGCCTACGTGGCGTAACGATCTCAATCTCGAAGTCGACTTTATCGAAGAGATTGCGCGCCTTGAGGGTTTTGATTCGCTGCCCGACGAATTGCGCGCAACGCGACCAGGCAACGTGCCCGATCATCCGCTCTACATTGTGGGTCGTCGCGTGCGTGACGCACTTGTGAGCGTCGGTCTCGCCGAAACTCGACCAATGCCGTTCACGAAAACGGGTGACGAGTCTCTGCGCGTGCGTAACCCGCTGGCCGAAGACGAACCGTACCTGCGTCAATCAATTCTTGAGACACTGGCGGGTCGTGCGGAGTTCAATCTCACGCGGATGCAGGGCAACATCCGATTGTTCGAAATCGGGAACGCGTTTGTTGCGAGCAACGATCGTTTGCCGCGCGAAGAAGTGCGCGTGGGTGCGCTCATCATGGGCCTGCGTCGGCCGCCGCATTTCACCGAGCCCAATCCGCCCGCGTTCGATATGTGGGACGCACTGAATCTCGCGCTCGTGATGGTCAAAACTGCGTTCCCGCCAGGCCTTGCCATGCTGTCGGTGGAGAAACTGGAAGGAGACGTATTGTGGGAAATCACCACGTTTGAAGACACCGTGATTGGCCGCGTCGTCCGCGTGCCGCTCGATAAACCCGTGTGGGCCAGCGAGGCGTTTGGTGTTGAGCTGACGCTCGGACTCATGCCGTCTGCGGACATTGCTCCCACCGGTAAAAACGCGCACGGCAAGTTTGAACAGGTGCTACCGGATGCGATTGAAGACGCCCAAGTCTACGCCGCAAGAATTGCCTCGGCGATGCATCGCACCGAGACCAGCAAAGACGGCGCAGACAGCCGGCCGCTGCTCGTACCTGGAATTCACACGAAATACAAAGCCATACCCACTACTCCGGCCGCAGAGTTCGATCTCGCCCTGATTGTCCCTGACACCGTGCGTGCGATGGACGTCGACAATGTTCTCAGGAACACGGGCGGCGATCTCCTGGAAAGCATCGAGCTCTTCGACGAATTTCGCGGCACCGGCGTTCCCGACGGCTCCCGCAGTCTCGCCTTCCATTTGACGTTCCGCCACCCAGAGCGCACCCTCAAGGAGAAGGAAATCGAGGGACGCCGAATGGCGCTGCTCGACGCGTTGAACAAAAAGCTGGGAATCAAACCCCGTGCGTCCTGACCTGGCGGCTTTCCGTGAGCTCGACACTCTCGTTCGGAATCTCAGCGATCAACTCGCGGGGTACCGGCGGCGTGCGCTCGCGGCCGAATCGCGTGTTCGCGAACTGGAACAGGGGGCCGACGAACTTGGCGCGGCCGCAAGTCGTGCGCAGGACCGCGCAGAATCCGTCACCGAGCAGTTAGCCGCCGCCGTGGAATCGCTGCGTGTGGAACGTGAGGCCGCAAGTTCGGCGCGGGCTCAACTCGCAGGCCTTACGCAGGCCGTCGCCGCCTCCGCCGAACGTGCCACCGCTGCCGAACTAGCAGTCGCCTCGGCTGAGCAGTCGGCACCGATTCCACCCGCGCATCGCGCCGTGGTGCGGGAAAATGAAGAACTCAAGCGACGGCTGGATGAAGCCAGCACCCGCACCCACGAATTGGGCGAACGGCTTCGTTTCCTGCGCCAGCAGCTCGCCACGGTGCCCGAAAAGTGACCTTTGACGAACGTATCGAGCCAAACTCCATGAAGGACCGCAAAACCGTCGTCAAAGTGCGCATCGTGGGAGAAGAACATTCCCTGCGCACCGATCAGTCGCCCGAACACACGCGGGCAGTCGCCGAACACGTGGACCGCACCATTCGCGCAATTATGGATGCGGGCGTGAACGAAACCAGCAAAGCCGCCATTCTGGCTGCGCTGCAGATCACCGACGAACTTTTCAAGGAGCGGGAGGGCGCCGAGGCCGTGACCATGGAAATTCGCCAATTGGCAAATGACATCAGGCCTCTCCTGCCGCCGGCCAAGCGTTCCGAAGCCTCATAGAACGCGCGAACCACGACGTTGGGCGTGGCACGTAGGTTGCGTGCCTACAACCCCTTACGTACGTTCACTTGATCGGGCGCGTTGAGCGCTGCGGTGGACTGCCGCCCTTGCGGGGCGCATGAAACGTCAGCAGACCCGCCTTTGAAGTTTCGCACAATCGAACTCGCAGGCCCGCCTGCGATGGAGCATACATCGCCATGGGAGGAATTCCCGACCTGGCGCCCATCGTGGGCGCTGCGGTAGCAGTTTTAGTAGCTGCTGTGGTGGCTTTCGTCATTGGACGGAAGACCGGCGGCGCCGCCGAATTGGAACACCAGCGCCGAGCCAAGGCAACCGCCGCCGAAACAACTGCGCGGATGCTCGAAGAGGCCACGCGCGACGCTGACAATGTGCGCAAAAGCGCAATTGTGACTGGCAAGGAAGAAGTGCTGCGCATACGCGAAGAATTTGAGAAGGACGCGCGCCAGCGGCGCATCGAACTCGAAAAAGAAGAGAAACGGGTTCAGGACCGCGAAGGCCAAATTGATCGCACGCGCGATTCTTTACTCAACCGCGAGCAGGAAGTGCAGCGGTTGCAGGGTGAACTGGGCAAGCGCGAGTCGAAAGTTGGCGAGCGCGTAAGTGAGCTCGACACGCTGATCGCGGAGGAACGTCATCGGTTGGAACTGCTGGCCGGTTTGTCGGCACAGGATGCCAAAGCCGAGTTGATGCGGCGCCTTGAGGACGAAGCGCATGCGTCCGCGGCTAACCGCCTCCGCGAAATTCGCGAAACGGCCAAGAAGAACGCCGAACGCGACGCGAAGAAAATCGTGGCGTTGGCGGTGCAGCGTGTTGCGGCCGAAACGACTGCCGAAAACACCGTGTCCGCCGTTTCGCTGCCAAACGATGAAATGAAGGGACGCATCATCGGTCGCGAGGGACGCAACATTCGCGCCTTTGAACTCGCGACGGGTGTGGACGTCATCATTGATGACACGCCCGATACGGTCGTCGTTTCCTGCTTCGATCCCGTTCGCCGCGAAACCGCTCGACTGGCGCTCGAGAAGTTGGTATCGGACGGTCGTATTCATCCGGGACGGATCGAAGAAGTGGTGGCGAAGGCGCGCAAGGAAGTTGAAGTTGCCATCGTCGAGACGGGAGAACAGGCCGCGTACGAAGTTGGTGTTGTGGGGCTGCATCCCGAACTCATCAAGCTGGTGGGCCGCATGAAGTGGCGCACCAGTTACGGTCAGAACATCCTCAACCACTCGAAGGAAGTGGCGTGGCTGGCTGGCATGATGGCGGCTGAATTGGGGCTCGACGTATTGCTGGCCAAACGCGGAGCGCTGCTGCACGACATTGGCAAGGTGCTCACGCACGAACACGAAGGCACGCACGTTCAGCTGGGCGTCGAAGTTGCAACCAAATACGGGGAAAATCCGCTGGTGGTGAATTGTATTGCGGCGCATCACGACGACGTTCCGCACGAAAGCGAGGTCTCGGTGCTGG
>JBDUBA010000103.1:0-23982 GCA_040004335.1 Gemmatimonas sp. | reverse complement strand
CCTCGGAATATTCAGCGCAACCTGGGTTGTGTTCATGTTCGCTCATGATTGGCCTCGGCGATCAGTGTGGGGGACGGGGATCAGTACCATTGGAACTGCTGTGCGCTGATCGCCAATGCGAGACCTTCCCGAATGCGTGCGTCGTTGAACGTGCCGGTTTTGAGATACGCGAGCAACTGTGTGTTGAGCCCCGGTGCAATCTCACCGCCAAAGATCTGCGAGTTGATCACCTTCATCACATTCTCGGCCGTATTACCCAGCGCCTTGAACGGTGTGAGATCGACGTTGGTTGTGGTGGCGCTTGTTTGCGTGGACAGCGTGCTTGCAAACTTCCAGCGCATCAGCACCAGCCCCGACCACCAATCAATCCGATCCGGATAGCCGTTCGGTTGTTCCCACTGAAAACTGGGCATGCCCATCGCGTCGGCCGTCCCACGAATGCTGCGGATGTTCGTGACACTCGCGCCCAGCGCGCGCAAACTCGCTGCGGCAAAGTGAAACGGACGACGATATTTCCCAACCGACGCCATCAGATTGGTGGGCGTCAGAATCGTGCGAATCATTGACGGAATGTCTCCGCCCGTTGACAGATACACGGCGGCCGTTGCGTCAACCACTGCCTTGGGCGGGTCATACGCGAGTAACCACCGCGCCATCTTGAGCGCGATGTAGTTGGCTGTGCTTGGATGTGCGACCAACATATCGATCGCATCTTCGCCTTCCTTCTGCATTTCAGCGGCAGTGGCCGTAGACGGCATGGGCGGAAATGTGCGACCAAGGAAAACCTTGTTTCCGGCTTGACCGCGATCGTGATTGTTGCGTGTGAACGTGAAATTCGCACCGCTCACGCTCCAGCCGGTCAGAATGCGCGACAACTCGGCAACGTCAGTCTGTGTATAACCACCGTTCACGCCCAGCGTGTGCAGCTCCATGACTTCGCGTGCGTAATTCTGATTGGGTATCGGATACTTGCTGAGATTTTGATCGAGATACACCAACATGGCCGGACTCTTCGACGTCGCGCGCAACAAATCGGGGAATTTCCCGAGTGCGAGCGGACGAATGACATCCCGGTCATCAATCGCTTTTCGAATGCCAACCTTGTTCAGACTGATCGTGAAGTGATCGGTCCAGAAATCGATCATGCGTTCCTGCAACTGCCGTTTCGAAAACGCGGCGCGATACAGGGCCGCGTCCATCAGCTGATTGCTGACTTCGCCAGAGTCCTGCATCACCAGCGTTGCGTACGGCATCGAGAGCAGCGGCAGCTTGGTTGCGATGAACGCGTCGACGGCAGAGTCGTCGAGCGCGGCCGGGCTGAGCTGCGAGTTCAAATAGGCGGAGAAGCCTATCTTCCGCGCGGCCGTCACCTCGCCGGCGGTGAGCCCGGTGGTGATGCGACGAGCAAGGCGAAGCACCGGATCTACCCAGTTCACCGTGGAGTCGACGGGCAACCCCAAGCCCCCCGCTGCGCCGGGTTTTTTCGTGCGCGGGTCAGTGTTGCGGATCGTTTGCGCCGACGCAGTGGCCGACTTCGCGACAGCGAGGCCGGCTGCGGCCGCTCCCATGGCCAGGAAGCTTCGGCGATTGGAGACGGGGGCTTCGGCCGCGGCGCCATCCGTGACGGCGGGTTCGACGGTATCAGTCGGCATCATGCGGGTCCTGGTGCGCATAGCTGTAGGCGAGCGATGGTGCCCCGTCCTCGGGCTGTAATTGCGACGGGACAACCTTTGATCAACGCTCTCAGGAAGTCAACGATCTGGACCGGGAACGGTCCCACTTCTACCGGGCGGCGGGTGCCACGGTGTGACGTTCGAACGCGATTCAGTAACGTTGGATCGATTGTACGACGCGAAACGGGTAGACGACGTTAACGTCATGTTAAAAGCCGACTAAAACATCGCGTGCGAGGTAACGACGCGTTGTGATGCGGATTACACGGTTTGCGACATTTTATTCGGGGGATGCCTATGCTGGTGGATTCTGCTTGGCGCGCGCAAATGTCATTTTCGAGCACCACCAAAAATCGGAGTCGCGGAGCGTGTCGGCAGAACGGGGAGTGGTCCTAACGAATACCGCTCGGCGGGGATGTTTCTGTCGACGCTTGGCGATTCGTCGATCATGTCCGACCGATCACAACGCGATGGTTGGGGTTCAACGGATCGCAAATAGTGCGACCGATTCCCGCTGAAGATCCCGCTGTGTTTGCAGCTGCCGCATCGGTCTTGGGTACCGATCGCTTCGGGAACGTACACACGCTAGCGGATCAGAAATCTCTTGCCGGAATCAGGACGACAACGCTGGCGGATTCGAGTGCAGTGGTCCTGGTTTCACGAAAACACGGAAAGTCTGATACCGTGGCGAGAATCCGTCAGCAGCCGATCCGGAGCACCGTCCGAACTGACGCTGCGGGTCGGCGCGTGTCCATTGCGCGCGCGGAAAACCGATAGCTATCGCCCAAACGCTGTTCGATGCGAAACGCTGCGACGAATACCTCCGGAAGAATCGCGAGGCCATTGTTGCAGTGGGCTTGCCACTCCCGAAAGCGAATGACTTCCCGGAATATTTGCCGATGTTCATCGTGCCGCTGCGAAGTATCATTCCTGCAACAGAGGGCAGGCTCTTTATCGGGATGCTTGGTCGCACCAACGGGCAATCACGCCTTTACATTGTGATCGATCGGTCGGGCAAAACTTGCCCGCCAACTCGAATTGCCACTAAGCAAAAGAGTTATCGGCTTCGGTAGCGAGACAATTTACTTCAGTATTACCGACGAGAATGACGTGATGCATGTTGCGCGAGCATCTTGGCGAATCGCGGGGAATTGATGTGGCTCTCTCCCAACGTGCGCCTTCGAACCGGCCCTGATGTGGTCACCGCAATCTCGGCGAGTTATCGTGCGACCCGGACCTGCGTCTCCATTTCCAAACGAAGCTTGCTCATATTGGCGATGTCGTGTGCCATTCCGACACGATTGAGCGCACAACAACCTTGCTCGCCCTTCCTCAACTCGGGGCACCGCACGTTGAGATCATTGACTCGTCGTGGCGACGGTCGTGTTTTTCATGTGCAGCAACTTCTTGGTACTATCGAGCAAGGCAGCGCGACTTCTCGTTGTTAGCTGCAGACCGAAGACCAAAGGAGTACGACCAACAAATACGGCCACGATTGGCGCAACGCCGCGCACTCGGGCGGCGTCCGACTTGGTCAATGTTGCATGTGTGATTCGAAGCTTGCCAAGAAGCGTCGAGAGGTTGCTGTCGGGGTCTTGAGTCAAAATTACGGCCAATTGACCATGACGGGAATTCGCGACGTTCACCCAGTCAGACAGGTTGTCGGTACAGGTGAGACACTCGGCAGGGCTCTGAACCAATATCACACTCACTGCACTGTCGCTCACGAATTGGCGCAATGTCGCGCCATGTGAAACCGAGAGCCTGAGCAATGTGTCTGCATCGTTCACGGCCTGTGAGGGTGCCGCACAACTCACAGCGCAAACAAAGAAAATGGCAGAGTGCACAATCAGGCGGAAAATGTGTAGCCTTCTTTTAAACACGACATGATCCTTGGTGAGAAAGATTCGCGACATGTGCCAACGATTCAGCAGATATCCTGTCCTATTATGTATTTCGATATATCCGTCACGGCTCGGGTGCTGTCGTTCGATGGCGAATATTGGTCAAGTACATACAGCGAGTCGCCTTTAAACATCATTAACGGTTGAATTTTCCGCCAATGGGTGGGAATTGGCACATCAACACAACGCGATGCCCCTCCCTTTGAGACCACCGTGAAATAGATCACGCTGCCAACGCCGTTCGCACCGGCGTTTCCGTCAAGATGAGCAATAGCAAACCGATTGCCAGAGAGTCGGTACACTCCCCAAAGCACAGACAGCTGATTCATGACAGAATAGATGTTTCTGCCGCCACTGAGACTAGTGTCAAGATGCGCCGGAACGCCACGACGTATCCGGCGTGGAATTGGAATGGAGTCAATCACGGTCCAATTTGCATTCGCGATTCTCACGACATCTGAATCACCCGCTACGTACGCGACGGTATCGTTGTAAGTCGACACGGCGACGGTTCCGTAGGCCTGACCGAAATGTTTGCTGGTGTACGCCGGGAGCTTTCCGAAATAAGTTGGAGTGTCATACGGAGCGGTCCATTGGACGGCCATCGTATGTCTTCGAAAATTGAAAACCGTACTGAGAATGCGCCCCCCACCCACGGCCAGACTGCCGGCTATGCCCTCATAGCGTAGGCGCTTCCGTGCGCGGTTGTGAACGAGATCCCACAAGACCAGATCCTGGCGCACATCATCCGCCACGAGGAGCGTCGAATCGTCCATTGCAGAAATCTCGGTGGGTCGTTCGAATTCATCGGGTCCTCTGCCGCCGCGACCCATCGCTTCAACGAGCGTACCCGCCGAATCAAAACGTAATATTTGACGAGTGAATGCTTCAGTAACGAAATAGTCATTCGTGCGCGACACAGCGAGCGCCGTCGCGATACCGACGTACACGCTGTCCGTTTCCAATAGCCGTGTGACCGCCACGGCACGGAGTTGTGGTGGTGGAACAGTGCTCACATTTCCGGAATCGCCACTGCAACCATAGGCCGATACGAACAACAACCAGCTCGGAATGCGAACGAGGAGCGGCAGATTTGAAGGCAATTTATCCGGCGATTCGCTAAGGTATGATGGGAATCACGGGGAGTGACGAGTTCCGGACCGTGTCACTCCCCGTGGTTTACGAAGTACAGTGGTGCGATGGCGAACAGCTAGTGGATGATAATCGGATCGTTGACGTCGCAAGGACATTCAGTGGAGTTACCGATATTCGAAGGAAAACACGGCAAGCAACCGAAGCCTGCCTTGGTCGGCTTCTGCGAATTCCAGTTCGGGCCATCGCTGTCACCCTCTCCTTCGGCCCTTGCCGACTGTGCGCTGAAAAGCAAAGCCGCAGACATCACTATGGCACCAGCTATTCCTTTCCGAGTGAACCCCTTCATCAAGACCTTCCTGTTCATAGGTGATTGTGCGATCAAACTTCAAAAATTACTCACATGCAACTCACGACCGTATCTCGTCGCCAAACCGCCAGAATGGCTTCACCTGAAAACCCACAAAAAGCCAACAATTCTGACACGCGGGAATGTGTGTGTGTGTGTGTGCCTTGTCAAGCATCTCGTGATTGTCTTCCGCGCTGCGCCCGATTTGGCGTAGACCGAGCGACCATGTGCAGTCTGGGCGCAAAATGCATCAACCCTTTGGGTTGATTAGATGGGCCACTTCACCATAGAACTGCGAACCACATCACGCTCAGCGAATGTCACGCACTAACCAGCCAGCCGTTCATGCAGGACCTCTCCGCAGCATGATCGGATCCCATGCTGCTTAAAACGCCTTGCTGTTTGCGGCCTTCGGACAGGCGAGCAGAAGCCCGTGGGTCAAATCCGTGCGTGTCGCGGGAGCTGTTAACATGAAATGATCATTGCCACGCCGCCCTCACAACGTCGACGCATTAATCCCGTAAATCGCCTGCAGCAGTCCGAGCGCGACAAATCCAATCAGTCCACCAAATCCCAGTATCAATATCGGCTCGATCAGCGTCACTGCATTCGCGAGCTCGCGCTGAGTCTCGGCCTCCAGCGCGTCGGCCGCGCGCCCAGACAGCGCCGCCAGCGCGCCTGACGCCTCTCCTGCACCCAGCAACTGCACGGCCAAGGGTGGCAGCACGTTCGCCACCGATGCAGCGAGCGCGGCGCCATTTCGCACAGCGGCTTCTGATTCTTCGAGTTGATGCGCCAGCGCGAGATTCTCAACGGTGCCGCGCGCGAGTTTCATTGCTGCCAGCAGATCTACGCCACTCGGCAGCGCCATTGCGAGCGTTCGTGTGTATCGCGCTGCTGCCAAGGCGCGTTCGTAATCGCCCACAAGCGGCCAACGCAATCGCGCGCCGTGAAATTGACGTCGGCTGGCTGGGCGCGCAATCCACTGACGCCACCCGAGCGCGCCGCCAATTGCGAGAGCAAGCATTGCCGGCCACCCAACCGTGAACGTATTGCGCACTGCCATCAACAGTCGCGTACTCAATGGCAGTTTGCCGCCCGCTTGTTGCAGCAACACAGCAAATCGAGGCACGACAACCAGCATGATCACCGACACACCAACTATTGCAGCGACGCCAAGAAGCGCCGGGTAGAGCAACGCCGCGCGAAGGCGCGCCCGTAGTTCGTCAGCACGTTCAAGATGATCCGCGAGGCGTGAGAGTGATGCATCAAGCGTACCGGTTGCTTCGCCGGTGGCGGCAAGCGCAGGGAACATCGCGGGGAAGACACGCTCCAGGCGCAGTGCGTCCGACAGCGCCACGCCACTTTGCACGCGAGTACGTACGGCCGAGAAGCCGTCGCGGAGTTCGGCGGCAAGTGAATGTTGTGCGACGTAGTTCAGTGCTTGTTCAAGCGGCACACCGCTCGTCAGCAGCGTTGCGAAGGTGCGCGTATCACGCGCCAACGCGCCGGCGGGAGTTCCGCGCGAGCGTTTGATTTTTCGGGGCGATTGTTTCGGCCAAACCTCGGTGGCCCACAACGCACGTCGGCGCAACGTGTCCACCGCATCCTGTTCGGACGTCGCGTCAACTTCGCCTTCTTCCAACGCACCCGCAGCGTTCGCTGCACGATATCCAAACCGAACGCCAGCGTTTGTCGACTGCGTACTGGTAGTGCCCGAACGGTCAGACAGGCCGCGGTTCGCGCTCACTTTTAACGCGCCTCGTCTTCGCTCACAACGCGCATCACTTCGTCAATCGTGGTTGCGCCCTGCTGCACCAATCGCCAACCGTCTTCGTGCAGCGAACGCAAACGGTTGGACGCCGCGGACTGCCGCAATTCGCCCAGCGACGCGCCGGCCACAATCTGCGCACGCATCGCATCCGATAACACCAGCAGTTCCGTGATGGCCGCACGACCCACAAATCCCGTATGCGCGCACACGTCGCAACCCACAGCGCGTCGCACGCGAACTTCGGCTCGGGCGTCGCGCATCAGCGCTCGTTCGGCGGCTGTTGCCAGATCCCATTTCGCGCAATTCTCGCAGAGGGTGCGTACAAGTCGTTGCGCCAGTACGCCCTGCACGGTGGCGGCAACCAGATACGGTGCCACACCCATCTCGGTCAATCGCGTGATGGCACTCGAGGCGTCCGTCGTATGCAGTGTGCTGAGGACCAGATGTCCTGTGAGCGCCGCCTGAACCGCCACATCAGCCGTTTCGGTGTCGCGCATTTCACCAACCAAAATCACATCCGGATCGTGACGGAGAATGGCGCGCAACGCATTGGCAAAACCAAAACCGGCTTTCACATTCACGGGGAGTTGCGTAACCCCCTCCAACCGATATTCAACCGGATCTTCAACAGTCACCACTTTGACGCCGGGCACACTCCGAACAGCGAGCGCCGCGTACAGCGTTGTCGTTTTTCCGGATCCGGTTGGCCCCGTCACAAGTACCAATCCAGAACTGCGCGACAGTAACGCGGTGAAACGTTCGTGCACGTCGGGAGCAATGCCAAGCGTGGTCAGTGTGCGGCCAGCGCCACCCTGATCGAGCAATCGCAGCACAATGTTTTCACCGTGCAGTCCCGGTAGCGTCGACACGCGCACGTCCACGTCGCGATCCGCCACCCGCACCCGCGCACGCCCATCCTGCGGCAACCGCCGCTCGGCAATGTCCAATCCCGCCACAACCTTAATGCGAGACAACACCGCTGCCTGAAACGGGCGCCCCAGCGTTTGTGCGTCACGCAACACGCCATCCAGACGAAAGCGAATACGAAGGCCGGTGCTGGTTGATTCGATGTGGATGTCGCTCGCGCGCGCCTGCAACGCTTCGGCCAGCATCGCGTTCACCACCTGCACGACCGGTTCGCGGCTGGCCATCGCGCGCAGGTCGTTGACGTCTTCGGAGTGTGCCTCAACATCAGTGACGACCGTTCCATTTGCGGCCGTTTGGTGACGCTCAGTTGCCAGCAAAGCCGCGCGCAATTCACCTTCGGGCACTTCTACAAAGCGCACTGCCGCTTTGAGTACGCGCTGCAACGCATCCGATACCGTGGAGTCAACGCTCGCGGCGCACGCAACGACAACTACACCATTCATATCCGCCTCGAGGGGCAACACCGTGTGTTCTTCCAACCAACGACCGGGAAACCGCAGCGCCAACTCGCCAGAGGCCGCCGAACGTAAATCACGGCCGTCGGTGTTCACGGTCAGATTCGCGGTTGCTGACAACACGGTGTTTGGAGCCGTCACCGATTGCGCGCCGGTTGTTTCACGCCGTTGCTCAGGGTGTCAGTTTTGACTGGACGACCCAACTTCGTCCCATCTAATCCGTTGGGCATAGTGCCGTCGAAATGATCGCGCATGCGGTCACGCACGCGATCCGCATCAGCGTCGTTCCGAATGATGTACGGCGTAACGAAGATGACGAGTTCCGTACGTTGCCGCGTTACGCTTTTGCGCTTGAACAAATTGCCGAGCCAGGGAATGTCCTTCAGGAAGGGAATGCCGCTGTCGATGGTTTCGCGCGAATCGCCGATGAGTCCCGCGATGATCCCAGTCTGCCCATCCTTCAACACCGCGCGCGTGGACGCTTCACGGGTGCTGATGACCGGCGCGCTCAAGGCGGCACTCACCGTTTGCGCGGTCAGGCTGCTCACTTCCTGCAACAGTTGCACCGAGACGTAGTTGTCGTCGTTGATGGTGGGGACGATGGAGAGTTTCGTTCCAACATCCTGATACTGCACCGCTCGATCAATCGACACATCGTTGCCCAGTCGAGTTGATGCGATGAAGGGCACTTTGCTTCCAACGAGTATTGTTGCTTCGCGATTGTTAACCGCCAGCACCTGTGGTGTTGAGAGCACGCGCACATCGCTCTTGGAGGCGAGCGCGCGCAACAGGGTGCGAATACCCGGCGGATCGAGCCGGAGGGCGCTGACGATCAATCCACTCCCGGTGGTGTCGGGAAAGCCGGGAGTTCCAAGCTGCGCGGAGAAATCGCCACCTCGATTGAGTATGGACCAATCAACACCAAACTCCGTTCCGCGTCCGAGAGCTACTTCAGCAATGGTGACCTCGAACAACACCTGAACCGGCCGAACATCCAACGCTTCAATCGTTTCGCGCAGCAACGGATAGTTTGGCGGCGCCGTTCGAATGACCAATGCGTTTGTGGGTCCGCTGGGCACAATCGTAGTGCGCCCAACCAACACGCCCGCCGCTGAATCGCGCGCGGCCATTCCTGGGGCGTTCGCCGTTCCAGCCGTTCCGCTTGCGTTTGTGTTGCTGCGTTGACGGAACGTGTCGGCTTCACGCGTGCGAAAGTTGTCCAGAGAACGCGACAACGAGCGATCGGCCAGTGATTCGTTACTTCCGTTCGCAACCGTGACACCAAACAATTGTCCAAGCGCCTCTGCCAAATCGGTTGCGGACGCGTATTTCAAATTGACCACGTACGTACGCATGCCGGCTTCGCCAGCGGGTGCGGAATCCAAACGCTTGAGCAGGTCGAGATAACGCGCAACGTTGCTGCCGCGGTCGGTAATGAGGAGCGCGTTCGAACGCGTCACCACTTCAATGCGCGCACCCTTCGAAACAATGGCGCGCAACGCATCGGCGCCTTCGTCCGCGCGAATGCTGGTGAGCGGTACCAATTGCGACACGAGACCGAGTGGCGGCGGGTCGGGGAAATCGAATCCCGAACGTAGCACACCCGTTGCCGGAGCCTTTTCGGCCAGCACCACGTGACTGACGGCGCCTTTGGAAATGAGCATCAGCCCATAACTCTCAAGCAGCGATTCGAGAATCGACTCAACATCGCCCGGTTTAACGGGCGCGGCGGTTGAGAACGTGACACGTGCGTCCGGCACGTCGCTCAACACGATCGTGCGTCCCAACATGGTCCCAAGTGTCCGGATGACATCGGCAAGGCGCGCGTTGGCAAAGTCGAGCGTGTTGTTTTGCTGCGTGGCGGACGCGCCGGCCGCCGCGGAGGTTTGCGCGTTCGCCCTCGACGTGTCGAACGGCGACGTGTACAACGACAGCAAGACAACGAGCGCTACAGTTGCCGGCAGATTCGCGCGCTTCTGTCGCGTTAATGCGGGCACGAGGCATCGTACGGGCTGGACCTGTTTGGTCAGTAGTGGCGCGAACGCCCCTCTTGCGAATCGGCCACGCGACTGCTGCCAACACGTGCGGGAAACGCTCACGTTGTGCTCACTGTAATTTTCCGGTTGAGTCGTTACGCGCGGCCCGGGTCAAACGCAATGTGCGCTGCCCGGCGGGTCCCGCTACGACCACTGCGTTCGGACGAATACTTACTACGGTGTATGACCCGCGACGCTCACCTTCGCGAAGTAGCGCGGGGCTCACATCGCTTTCCGACAGACGTAACAAGGCGCGCCACGTTCCATCGGCGTTAACGATGCCGTAGAGCGACGGGACTGCGTCGGGCGCGTCCGCCGGTGCAGGTGCACTGTCGCCATTCATTGCCGGTGCGAACGCCGCCGGCACCGAATAGTCAGGGGCAGGCAACAGCTCGGGAGATGTATACCGAACCTTTGGCGTGTGCCGACTGCTGCTCAGAATGTTCGCGGCAACAACGGAGGCAGCGTCGTTGTCCGACGCCGACCGTGGCGCAACGCTTGGCGCGACTTTTGACTCGACCACAACGGTCGCCGCTGGAACGGCCGTGTTTACGGGCCACAAATACAACGCCAGCGCGATCAACAGCACGAGCCCTGACGCAACGTCCAGGAACCGAAGCGAACGCGGTGATTGCATCATTGCACAATCACGGGTGCATGCAGCGAAAGCGCGAGCTGCAATACGTCTGGCGCGCCGCGAAGTGCCGAGTTGTTTTGTGCCTGCAGTTTGTCGATAACAACGGTGAAACGGGCCGAGCGAATTTGGTGGAGCAGTTCAGTCAGGCCGAAAATGTCGCCGTTGGCCGAGAGCGTTATCGGCACGTCGCCGCTGCTCACCGTGTTCGCGATGTCCAACCGCGTGACCGTAACATTGCTTGCTTCGGCCATCTCCTGCACAAGTGATTGCAACGCACTGGCGGCCAGTGCACGTGATCGCGAACGCAACACGCGCTGCGGCCGGAGCGCGAGGTCGGCTTCACGTTGTTGAATGAGTGAGTCCACTCTGGGTTGGCCGCTGACAACCGATGCCAATTCCTGCAAGCGTGTGTGTGCGGCGTCAATGAGTGATTCACGTGCACGCCATGCGCGCACGCGCGGCACGATCGCAATGACGAGCACCGCGAGTACAACCAACGATATCGCGGTGAAGAGCGTCCGGCGCTGCACGGCGGTCTTCGAGTACGTCACGCGCTCAGCGTTTGGCAACGGAATCTCCTTTCACCTGTAACGCGATCGAAAATGATTCTCGCATACGAGCGCCATCGCGGAAGCGGGTACTCGCACCCAACACGCGAACGTTCGCGAAGATGTGGGCCGAGTCGAGGCGTGGTACAACCGTTGCCGCTTGATTGACGCTACCGTCGAGTCGCCACTCCCTGCCATCCCACTCAAGTCGTTGCACAAAAGCGTCGCGGGGAAGGGACTCGCTGATGACCGCCAGAACGTGCAACGGATCGGAGGCCGTTCCCGATCGTGCGGCGAGGATGGTTGCTTCTTCTTCGAGTTGGGCCAACTGTGCGTTCGCAGCGAGACCAGGCGCCGCGATGGCTTGAAGTGAATCGGCGGTGTGTTGGGTTGCTCGCAACGTCGCGTCGCGGCGACCGCTCGCTGCAAATCCAATCGCGAATAGCGCGAGCGCCGCAAAAGCGTACGACATCCACTGGCGACGCGTACGTGCGGATCGCAATTCCTCTTCCAATGATGCGTCGAGCAGCATCGTTTCCAGCGGTGCGTTGGCGAGTTTCAATGCCCCAAGGGCCGACGCGTATTTGCCTGGTGCGGACTCCGATCCTGCCGACGGAATCGCGACCGCGTTTTCCTGCATCGCATTCCATACCCGAACCGGGATGCGTCGCACATCCCGAACGTCACCGTTTGCAAGCTGCAGCAAGCCCTGTTCGTCGGTTCCAGCGTCGACTACAAATCCGCCAGACGTCGAGATGACCGACGCAATTGCATCCGGCGCCGCAATCACGCCGCGAATCGGTGCCCACTCTTCAAACGCTCGAATCCAGCGTTGGAGTTGCCCGCCGTCAGTCGCGAAGGCGAACGCGCCTGGTCGCCCGCTTGCCACGGCCAGCGCGCCTTCCAACGGGAAATACCGATCGGCGTCACGAAGAAGGACTCGACGACGATCAGCATCAGCCATTGCCGGTAGTTCCGGCTTTGCGACTTCGAGAAAGCCAAGCCCAATTGACAGCAGAATGGATTGAACGTTCTCGATTTCGCTGCTGAGGGTATCAACGACGCGTTCGGGCGCCAGCGAATCCCACGCGTGCTCCACAAACACAACGCGCCCGCCATCGCGATACGCCGCGCGCACCAGCGATGTTTCGAGTGCGACGCCAACCATGCGCGCCATCAGAGCACGCGCTCCCGCCAACGAACCAACACGAGACCGTTAGGACTCACGTCGTAAACCGCTTGAATTTCGTGCGTGAGCGGATGTCCCAGCTGCCATCCGCGCGAAACGATCAGGAGCCGGGTTGGTGCATCCACGAGTGTGCCGGCCGCCGCAGCAACAACTGCGGGTGGCGCCGAGCGACGATTAACGGTGGCGTCTCCATCGACGGTAATGAACGGCACAATCTGCGTCAAAAGCCTTTCGTCGAGTCCCGAAATTTCACTGAGTTGGTCGAGCGTCTCAAACGGATGACGCGCAAATGTGCCGGTGCCCGGTTGTCCAAGCAGTGCGCGCACGGTGGAGTCGCGCGACAATCGTGCGATGCTGGCCGAGTCGTTAGCCAACCCGTCACCGAGAACGCGTTCGGCCAGTCGATGCGCAATCAGCCGCGCGTCACCCGCATTCGTGAACGCACCCAGGAATTTCTCCAGCGACGCTTCGCCAGCGTTGTTGACGTCGAGCCGCGCTGCGACATCAACAATCGCGATCGCAAATGCACCGTCAACCAGCGTGTCCGACAGCGCTCGGCCCATGGCACTCGCGCCGTTGTTGGTGCCCGCGTCGAGCGCGTTGAGATATGCGTCCCGCTGCACGGTATCGGACAGCATCGCGAGCAACGAATCATTGATGGCTGCAACCGCCGCGGTCACTCCACTCTCGGCCATCGATTGTGCAGTTGCGCTCGCGCGTCGCGCCGTGACCAAATCGCTGCTGCTGCGCGCGGCACCGCTAGCCGCCATGGTGACCGTCGCGAGAATGACCACGAGCCACAACACCAACAGCAGTGCCACACCACGGCGGTTTTGAAGGTGCGATTTCGCCCTGCCGCAACTACGGTAGCGATACTGCGTTTGTATCGTGACATCACCGGGGCATTTGCTCGAGCACGTTTTCATCGTGCCACCACCGTGAGCGGAGAAACCGGATACACCACCGGCATCCGATCACCCATGGTGATGCGCACCGCACCGGGCATTGACCGCAACACCGGCCAGTCGCTCCGCCACGAGGCCGCGCCAATACCGCTGGCCTCAAGAGCTTCGACATCAAGCTGCGTGACGTGCGGAAGCACTGTTTCAAGTGGCACTCGCGCATGCGTTGTGTTGGTTGGAACAGCGCGAATGTGCAACCCATCTGAAAACACGGACAACGTCACGCGCCATATCGTTCCGGTACCGGCCGGCGTCTCGACCCCTTGCGACAGAAACGTGGTGCTCGCATTGCCATCCGCGTTCTGCGAGATCGAGAACATCGCTTCGTTTACTGCACTGGCTACCGGCGGATGTCGAAGCATTACACCCAGCCACGTCGTCGCGCGTGCCTCTGCATCCAACGTGAACCGATGCTGCTGCACCCGTTCGCGAACATCCAGACCAGCATGCAGCGCGGCCGCCGCCAACGTTGCCACGAGCGCAGTTACGGTGAGCGCGATCATAATTTCCATGAGCGTAAACCCGCCACGACGCGGCAATCGCCCGTTTTGCAGCTGCGCTTTAGCACTCCATCGAACGGAATCCTGCATGGTCGGTCTCATCGCGCGGCACTCGCCGATCGCACCACCTGCGCCGGCACCAACCGCCGCAACACATACCGCTTCCCATTCGCAACGGGCACCGATACCGAAATCAAGTCAAGCCCCGAACGCCACGGTTCGCGCGTGACCTGCGTGTCTGCATCGCGTACAACTTCCGCGCGAACCGCCGTTTTCACGCGCAGGGAAGTTTCGGTCGCACCAGCCGCGTTCGACGTCACCTGCGCCATCCGTGATTCCGCCGCACTGATTGCCGCATTCCACTGCGTGGCGCTGTATTCGAGATTCGACGCGCCTTGCGTGAGTTCAAGACAGCCCACGCCAACCAATGCCAGGATTAAAAGCGCGACCACCGCTTCCATCAACGTCATGGCACCGCCTCACGCCAGCGACACGCGAGTGCATCCCACGCGCCTGCGCCTGTTCGCGGCACAACGTCTGCCGATAACACACACGTTCCAATTGCATCGACAGTTAGGTCTGGCTGCCACGACAGCGGCTCCGTGACGCGTCCGCTCTGTATCGCGTCGCCGCCGCTCAGCGGCACGATTGCCCACACGCCATCGGAAGCGACGCGGAGCCGAACGGGTTCGCCACGCTTGAGAGCGAGTCGACGCGCGCTGGCTAACACGCCGTCCACTTCGGGAGTTGGAATGAGTCCCGACTTCCGCTGACTTTCCGCCGAAGCGCCGTCGTTTGGCAACAATACGGTTGACGGAAACCGCAGCGCGGGCACCACCAGTGCGGTCGCAATCGCCATGAGCACGAGCACAACCAACAGCTCAAGCAACGTCACACCACGCCGCCGAGTAGCGGTTTGCCTCGCAAGTTCTGCATGTGATCCGGTATGCCGTGCGCTCGTTTGCCAGGCGCGCAATCGTTGACATCTCAGCTCCACCCGCGAACGCTTCAAGCGCAACAGCATATCCTCGGGTAGTGGTGACAGAGAACGACGGTTTGCAGGGATCGATAAACCCTCACTGGACAATGGGTTGCGTTACCAAGGTGTGTCAATGAAGGGCCGGGCTCCGACTATCACCATCAATGTCGCGCAAAGTCGTCAGGATATGGTAGCCGGTGTAGGTTTGCAGCACTCTGGAGTCGTTCACGCACATCGCGCCGCTTTTGGAGGTCTCCGGGTGAAGATTAAGAATTCTGCGTATTGGCCCTTAAGATTTGGTCGAGGGATCTGCGCGGCGAGTGTTGCATTGACGGGATTCGCAAGCGTGACTGCATTCCAGAGCCGGCCGACCAAGACCGAACCAACGCGTCTGGCCACGAGAAATCCCATGGTCCCAACGCGCTCGCCGGCACCAAAATGCGACGCGGATAACGGTGGGATCACACTGCCAACCGGTTTTTGTGCGGCGGTGTTTGCCGACAAACTTGGTGCCGCACGACACATGGCGATGAGTGCCGGTGGCGACCTTTATGTGGCAATGCAGCGCGGACGCGGACCGGCCACCGCGCCCGGAATCACTGTGCTCCGCGATACCGACGGCGACGGCAAAGCCGACAAGCAGGAGACTTTTGGGTCGATGGGCGGCGGCGGAATTGCAATCGTCTATCGTCCAACGGGTTTGCTCACGTTGCCGGACGTTTCGATGCTGATTTCCGATGACAAGGTGGGGCGCATCTGGAAGGTGATGTCTACCAAGTAGCAGTAGTCACGAAGTTGATGTACGCGAAGTAGCGGTAATCAAGAAAGTGATGGACCCGGATTATTCGGGACCGCAACGCAAAACGGGCTCGGACGCATTTCGCATCGGAGCCCGCTCTTGCTTCTTGACGCCGATTGTTACGGTTCGGTCAACAGCACCGCGTCAACTATTACTGCTTGATTAGCAGCGCCTTGACCATTTCCGGCAATGCAAACGTCTCGGCCGAAACTTCATCGAGCACAACTTGGGTAAGTGTGACCACAACTTTTTGCGCGCCCGTGGTCATCTCGTTCCGCGTGGACAGTTTGATTGCACCAAACTGTTTGTACTCGGATTCGATCGTGACCACGTTCATGGTGCCCGCTTGCGATTCCTGAGTGCTCGATGAGCCCACTCTGAGTCCAGTTGCAACCGAGAAGAATTCGTTGATGACTTTGCCCGATTTGAGCACGGTCTTCACCTGCCACGTTTTTTCTCCGCCGAAATCAACCGCACCCACGTTTTCGGTGCTCAGATAACGTTCTTTCGGAAACAACATGGTGCCGTAAAAGTCGGCATCTTCCTGCGCGCTGACCTTTTCCTTATCGGTCTTGATGCGCGGGCCGCGCATCGGATTGACTTCCCACGCGACCGTTCCATCGTAACCGCTCTTGATGTCGCCAATGCCGGGAATCGTCATCCGCATGAACGACCGGTTGGGCGCCGAGGCGGATTCCATCGTGGCCGAAATGCCGGCGGACGGCATGTCCAGCTTGCCGCTGTTCTTGATGGATTTGACGCGCAGCACGGCGTCCTTTCCACCGATGGCGGCCACGTGCCGTGCGATGACGTCGTCGGCCGACGGCACCGTCTGTGCTGCGGAAACGAATGGCATCAGCAGAGCGGCAACAACTGCGACCGATCGCGTTACAACGTGCATGCAAATCCTGGGGGGAGGTGAATCGGCCGTTGGGTGAACGGCCTTCCAACTGCTAGGTTGCCAACCGGGCCGAAGCCTGGGCATCGTTAAAAGCATCGACCGCTGTCGCGCGGTTCTCAAATGCCAAACGTCTGCCAGCGACCTATTTCCTCCGAACTGTGTGCTTGTTCGACGACGCCGCCCAGGCAAGCGCCGCGTCAAATGCCGGATCTCGTCCCTGCAAGAGCTGGGCACGCGTGACAGGAACGGCCACGTCTGGAACGACTCCGACGCCTTCCACCGGTTTGCCCGTAGGGGACAAAAAGTTGGCGATCGCGTGGTACAGAAAGTCTCCGTTGGGTAACTGTTCGGCAACAGACGGCAACGCCTGTCCCGCCGTTTGCGCTCCAAAAATGCGCGCACGACCCAATGCTTGCATCCCCGCCGCAAAAATTTCTGAGGTGCTGATTGAGAGTTCGTCGACAACAATTGCCACGGGACCGCTATACGGCTTCACGCGTTTGTTGGCGCTGTTCACTCGTTGCGGATTGATCACGAAATACTGAACCCCGCCACGTTGAATCATCGTGCCCAGTGTCAGCGACGTGTCAACGAAGTGTCCGGCCACCCCCGGCGCCATCGTCGCCACTCCGCCAAAGTTGCCGCGAATGTCAATGACGATAGCGTCAACATCACGGAGTGAATCAACCGCATTGCTGATGCCTTCGGACAACGCCGCCATCCAGCTGTTGAAGCGAATCACGCCGATCGTACGCCCATCGACGACGCGCTTTTCAGTCACGAGCTGCGCCGAAATTGCCGGCAGATTCCCAAGTCGCGTAACCTGCCCGGGCTCACCTTCCCGCGCGATCGCGAACGTCTGTGATTTGCCGGCGCCATCTTGCATCCGAACGTGCACGCTGTCGCCCACCGGCCCACGCAGCACGGACATCAACGCGCTCCAATGCGTCAGCTTCACATGCCGCTCATCGGGCAGCTTCGCTCGACCCGCCACCACGCATCCGTCCACGGCCTGAATGGCAAAGCCAAGCCGAACCCCTGCGCGATCAGCCGGTCCTCCGGCCCGAACCGCCGTCACCAGCATCAAGCCGTCAACATCACGAACGGTCGCGCCAATCGTTCCGGACAGATCGCGTCCGGGAACAGCGGCAACGTCGCCGTTTCCCTCGCCCGGTATGATGGCGAAGTGCGACTGACCCAGCGTCCCGACCATCTGCGTCAGCACCGTTCGCAAGGTCTCGTTGTCACGCGCCGCCGCGGCTTTGGGGCGCAGCGTGTCACGAACCGTATTCCAATTCACGCCATGGTATGTCGTATCCCAATGTGAGCGGGCAATAATCGACCAGGCCGAGTCAAACGTCGCGGCGCCGTTTCTGATAGGACCGTCAACCGAGACCGCCGGAAGCACCGCATTTGCACAGACCGGACCGTCAGCCGCGAGATTCGGTGCTTTGTAGTGGCACGCCATCGTCAGCATCGTCCCCACCGACAGCATCCACGCCAACGAACCGGCCGACCGCAAACGGCTCGGACCAGGCGGTGTATGGGAGCGGCGAGAGAAATCGAGTGAACGCATGAGTCCTGATCAAAAATGTGCAGCCGACTCCATCCGGAGCGGCGCGAAAGCCGTCCGTGACTTACGAGCGAGGGGACCGCTTGGTTACCATGCACTGTTCGAGAGTAGTGACACTTGTGAGCCCCAGTCGCTCACGCTCCGCGTACGCGACCCGACCCGGGAAAACGGTCCATGTCCAATCGACTCCACGCTTTGCACGCCATCGGACAATCCCTTTGGCTTGACTATATCGACCGCACCATCCTCGCCAACGGCGATCTGGAACGTCGAATCCGGGAGGACGCCCTCACGGGAATGACCTCCAATCCCACCATCTTCGAAAAGGCGCTGGCCGAGGGCTCGTCGTACGACGCGCAGCTGGCCACCGTCGCCACGGGAACGTCCGATCGCGACGCGTTTGAGCTGCTTGCCACGACCGACGTCCGGAACGCCTGTGACAAGTTTCGCGGCGTCTACGACGCAACCAATGGAGCGGACGGCTTCGTCTCGCTCGAAGTGGCACCCGACCTGGCACTGGACGCGGAACGCACGGTGGCCGAAGCGCGGAAACTCTGGGCTATCGTTGATCGCCCGAACCTGATGATCAAAGTGCCCGGTACCACGGAAGGCGCCGAAGCCATTCGGCGTCTGATTGCGGATGGTATCAACGTCAACGTCACGCTGCTTTTTGCAATCGATGCACACGCGCGCGTGATCGAAGCATTCATCAAGGGACTCGAAGATCGCATCGCCGCTGGAAAGTCGGTCGCGAAAATTGCGTCGGTGGCGAGTTTCTTTGTGAGCCGCGTCGATTCGTCCATCGACAAGCAGCTGGACATTATGGCGGCAGGCGAAAAAGATGAAGCGCGCAAGAGTGCGCTGCTCGCACTGCATGGCAAAGCTGCAATCGCCAATGCAAAGATGGCGTACCGCTTGTTCACGCAGCAGTTCTCAGGCGCGCGGTGGGAGGTGTTGGCCACGAAAGGCGCGCTTGCGCAACGTCCGCTGTGGGCCAGCACCAGCACGAAAAATCCGGGTTATCGCGACGTCATGTACGTCGAGGAACTGGCGGGCCCCGACACGGTGAACACACTGCCACCCGCAACAATTGAAGCATTTCGCGATCACGGCGAAGCACGCGTGGCGGTTGATGTTGGCGTGGATGAAGCCGAACGCGTACTCGCGCAACTTGAAACACACGGCGTCTCGCTCAAGAAAGTAACCGATCAACTGCTCAAGGACGGCGTCGCATCGTTCGAGCAGTCGTTCGTGACACTGCAGGCAGGACTCGCGCGGAAACGCGCCGCACTCCATGCCGATTCTTCCAAAGGAGCGAACGTTTAGTGTCCGCTGCTGAAATGTCGACAGACGACGTGGTGAAAATACCGCGCACCGGTCCCGAAAACGCTGCCGCCGATCACCCGGCGACTGGAGTGCCGGTGACCAAAGTGCGCAAACATTTTCCACGGACAAAAATCGTCGGTACACTTGGGCCCTCCAGCAACACGGCCGCGAGTATCCGCTCGTTGATCGAGGCGGGACTGGATGTTGCGCGCATCAACTTTTCGCACGGCACGCACGAGCAACATGCGAAAACCATCAAGACGGTGCGCGACGTTGCTGACGAACTTGGACGTCCGGTTGCAATTCTTGGTGACTTGCAGGGACCGCGTATTCGTATTGGCGATCTGCCCGACGTCATCGAACTGATTGACGGCTCCGACGTCGTGCTGGTGCCGGAGTCGGTCGATGGTCACGACGGAGAAATTCCGATCACGTACGACGCACTCGCAAACGACGTGCAGAAAGGCAATCGCATTCTGATCAACGATGGTTTGCTGGAACTGCTCGTGACCGATGTCAAAGCGCCACGCGTGTTTGCGCGCGTCGTGCACGGCGGTCCGCTCAAGAGTCACAAGGGCATGAACCTGCCCGGAGTCGCCGTTTCTGCGCCGTCACTGACCGAGAAGGACA
Source organism: Gemmatimonas sp. (assembly GCA_040004335.1). Lineage (GTDB taxonomy): Bacteria > Gemmatimonadota > Gemmatimonadetes > Gemmatimonadales > Gemmatimonadaceae > Gemmatimonas. Next base: position 3,728 of record JBDUBA010000103.1, on the reverse strand, counting down.
AGGCCGATCTCGCGTTCGCCGTCGAACATGGCCTCGATGCGTTGGCACTGAGTTTTGTGCGGCGGGCGGAAGACATCACCGGCATGCGCGCACTCATCCCGAAATGGATGATCATCGTTGCCAAGATCGAAAAGGACGTTGCGCTCGCGAACATCGAAGAAATCATGCGCGCCACCGACGCCGTCATGGTGGCGCGTGGCGATCTCGGCGTCGAGTTGCCGTTCGAAGAAGTTCCAATTGCACAAAAGAACATCATCGCGCTCGCCAATCAGCTCGGCCGCCCGGTAATTACCGCCACACAGATGCTGGAGTCGATGATCGAACATCCGCGTCCAACACGCGCCGAAGCGAGCGACGTGGCCAACGCCATTCTCGATGGCACCGATGCAGTGATGCTGTCGGCCGAAACGGCAGCGGGCAAATATCCGCGACTGGCCGTCGAAGCCATGACTCGCATCATCACCGAAATCGAAACGCATCCGCGTCCAGGTCACGTGATGCGCGCCGAGCGCCGAACCGTTGGTGGCGTCGCAACCGAGGAAGCCATTGCCGCGGCAACCGTAGCGGCCGTTCGCATGATGGATGCACCACTCGTCGTCGTGTTTACGAAGAGCGGATTTACCGCGCGTATTGTGGCGTCGCATCGTCCAACCGTGCCAATTCTTGCCCTCACGGACGAGCCGCGCGTGTGCCGGCAACTGTCGTTGGTGTGGGGCGTAGTGCCCCGGTTGGTTCCAACCGCGCGCGGTTACGACCACATGGTGGCGATGGCGCTTCGCGAAGCGCTCGATTTGGGGCTGGCATTCAAGAACGATCGGGTCTGCGTAACGGCGGGTGCACCGTTCGACGTGCCTGGAACAACCAACCTGCTCAAAGTCGAAGTTGTGTAAATGAAGCTGACGTTCCTCGGCACGGGAACCAGCTTCGGTGTTCCGCAAATTGGGTGTGCGTGCGCAGTGTGTCACTCCACCGATTTGCGCGACAAACGCACACGTTCCGGCGCAATTATTGAATCGCGAACCGGAACGCGAGTCTTGATTGACACGCCGCCCGAGCTGCGTTTGCAGTTGGTAGCGGCGAACATTGGCAGCGTCGATGCGGTGGTGTACACACATGCGCATGCGGATCATATACACGGTATCGATGATGTGCGCGCTTTCACGATTGGTCGGGCAACACCGTTGCCCATGTACGGTTCGGCGCAAACATTATCCGACATCGCGCAGCGGGTGCCGTACATCCTGAATGAAAACATGAAACCGCTGCCGGGCACGTACAAACCCGAGGCGAAAGGTTTTCCCGTGCACGCCGGCGACGTTTTTCACGTTGGCGATCTCACGCTAACCGCGATCGACATCCCGCACGGGCGCACACCAGTGTTTGCGTACCGATGCGGACCGCTGGGTTACGTCACAGACGCGAAAACAATTCCCGACGAAGCCTTTGCGGCGCTGGAAGGTGTCGATACACTGGTGATCAATGCGCTCTTCCGCAGACCGCATCCGACGCATTTGTCGTTGCCGGAGTCACTGGCAGCGGCGGAGCGCATTGGTGCGCGTCGTACATATCTCACCCATCTCACGCACGACAACTTCCACGCAGAGTTGGATGCCGAATTGCCGGACCACATCACACCGGCGTACGATGGTTTAACCATCGAAATTCCGGAGTAAAAAAACAAGAACGCTTCGTTCATGCGATCGAGGAGGCGACCGGCGCGCAGTGTTCCGCGTCTTCGCACCTCCGCGTAAAGCAGGTGCTAAGGTTCCCAGATCGCAAACAATCGCAATTCGCCTTCTTTTTCGCGGCGGCACTCCGAAGTCACGAGCCATCGGAGTTCGCCTTCTTTCGCCGAGCGGACGGGAGGTCAGGCCGCGTTCACGATGGCGCGCGCGACCGTCAGACTGCTGGACAAACCCTCGTATTCGTGGCGCTGAACGGATAAGGAACCTTCCCCTTCGACGGCGCCGACGCATCGCACATGAGCGCGATGACGCCGCGTTTCGGACTCCCGACGGCGTACGCGGGATCCCTCTATGGAATTTCTGCTTTCAGCCATCCCTGAGTCGAATTCGGAAAACAGTTGCCTACCGCATGCTGGGTCGACCCCGCTTCCAGAAGGCGAAGTCCGAGCTGGAGGCGTTGCCCGCGCCGAACCCGAAACATTGGGCGTAAGTCACCAATAGTCCGGGGCGTGCGGCTGACTTTTCTTCTGCCCTTGCCGCAACCTTCCATGCACTTGAAGTTGCACACGGTCTGGCACGTCACGGTCTGGCACACCAAGTTCTGGCACACCAAGTTCTGGCACACCAAGTTCTGTCACACCACGTTCTGTCACACCACGTTCTGTCACACCACGTTCTGGCTGACAAAGTTTTCTCGCTCACCAAGTTCTGGCTCACCACGATCGGAACACCCCCGTGAGCGCCTTTTTCCACTTCTGTCCCGCCCCGCGTCTTCACGGCGCCGGTGGCTCAGGTAGCCGATGACCGAGCAGCAACAATCCCTTCCGTTCGATGGTGCCGTTACTGTCACCAAAGGCAAAGTGCATCTCGCGCGCCCCGAGATGCTTGCGTCGGCCCACATGGACTCGCTGGTGCACCGGGCGGTGTTTGGTGATCCCGCCGAACGTGAGTCGGCGCGTTGGCTGATTTGGGAGCTCGGCCAAATTGTTGGTGTGCGCCCGGCTTCAATCCACGAGTTGTACATCGCCCGCGGTGAGGGGAAGTGCCATGGCTTCACCGTTCCGGCCATGAACGTCCGCGGTATGTCGTACGACACCGCACGCGCCATTTTCCGCACGGCTGTCAAGCTCGATGCCGGCGCGTTCATTCTCGAAATTGCGCGTTCGGAAATCGCCTACACCGATCAACGTCCAACCGAATACGTTGCCGTGATGCTGGCCGCCGCGTTGCGTGAAGGGTTCCGCGGGCCTGTCTTCATTCAAGGCGATCACTTTCAGGTCAATCACAAGAAGTTTGCGGTCGATCCGGTTACCGAAGTCAACGCGGTGAAAGCGTTGGTGAAAGAGGCGGTGGCCGCAGGGTTTTACAACATCGATGTTGATACGTCCACGTTGGTTGATCTTTCGAAAGCCACGCTGCCCGAGCAGCAACGTCTCAACTACGAACAATGTGTGGATATCACACTTGCTGTTCGTGCCGAACAACCGCGCGGTGTGACAATTTCCATCGGCGGCGAAATAGGTGAAGTCGGAACGGAAAACTCCACACCCGCCGAACTCGAAGCGTTCATGGATGGCTACAACACGGCGCTTGCAGCGGCGAAGCCAGGCACCGCTGGTCTGTCCAAGATCTCGGTGCAGTCAGGAACGTCACACGGCGGCATCGTCTTGTCCGACGGATCTATCGCCGATGTGAAACTTGACCTCGATACTCTGGGTACACTCTCAAGGATTGCCCGGGACAAATACGGGATGGCCGGTGCGGTGCAGCATGGTGCGTCCACGTTGCCCGACACCGCGTTCCATAATTTCCCGAAAACCGAAACGGCCGAAATTCATCTGGCGACGAATTTCCAGAACATCATGTACGATCATCTACCCGAGGATTTGCGGAAAGAGATCTATGCCTGGCTGGACGTGAACGCGAAAGATGAACGCAAGGCCACCGATTCCGACGAGCAGTTTGTGTACAAAACTCGGAAGAAGGCTATCGGACCGTTCAAGAAACGTTTGTGGGCGTTGCCTGCCGACGTGCGTGCAAAAC
>JBDUBA010000322.1:0-24002 GCA_040004335.1 Gemmatimonas sp. | reverse complement strand
TGGGATACGATGCGGTGTGTTCGAGCGCGATCGCGCGCGAGAGTTCTTTACGTCGGACCTTGCCGCTTCCCGTCAACGGGAACTCGTCAAAGAAACGAACGATATCGGGGACTTTGTACTCGGCCATCGTATCGGCGGCGAAGAGTTTGATCTCGCGCCCAGTGATAACCGCGCCCTCAATGGGCACGACACACGCGCACACCAGCTCACCCAACACATCGTTGGGCACACCGATCACGCATACGTCGTCAACAGCCGGATGACCTCGCAGGCGATCTTCCACTTCACCGGGGTAGATCTGATGCCCCCCGCGTGAAATGGTCTCCTGCCGTCGTCCGATAATTTTCACATAACCATCTTCATCAATAATTCCGAGATCCCCCGTCAGGAAAAATCCCTCCGGAGTTAAGACTTTTGCCGTTTCAGAAGGCATACGCAAATATCCCTGCATCAGCCCCGCACCACGCACGGCAATTTCGCCAACGGCTTCAGGTCCGTGCAACGCGCCCGTCATGAGATCGGCCGCCATCACTTCCACACCCGGCAACGCCCGACCAACCGAATGCAACCGATGCTCGGTGTCGTCATCAAATCGGGTGATGGAAACCGTGGGTCCCGTTTCGGTGAGACCGTACGCCACCAGCACATCACACCACTTTCGTACCCGACGTACGAGATCGTCCGAGACGGCGCTTCCTGCCATCACACCCGTTCGCAGTGACGTGAGTGCGGCCGGACGAAAAGAAGGTTCGCGCATGAGCAGATGAAACATGGTCGGCACACCGTACATCACGGTGACCTGCTGTTCCGGAATGATGCGAAGGGCCGACGCCGCATCAAACGTGGGCAGCATGACCAACGCCGCACCGGTCGACATCGCTCCAATCATCACGCTCAAGCCCATGATGTTGAAGAACGGAACCAACGCGAGCAGTCGATCGAGGCTGGACACGCCGAGAATGTCACTGGTGCGCGTGGCATTTTCGACAACAGCGCGATGCGACAACCGCACGCCCTTGGGTTTGCCCATCGTGCCCGAGGTGTACATCACGGCAAGATCGATTGAGTCCGCATGTGTTGCCGCGGCGTACGCCTTGTCGCGGTTCGCCGCAATGAGCGCATCAAACTGAAAGATGCGATCGTCGTACCACGTGTCCTGCTCGCCAACCGTCACGATGTACTGAAGATCCGGCAATTCGCCCAGCAGCTCTTCGAACACATGCATGAAATCAATGACGCCATGTTTCTCGATGGTGATCACGGCGCTCGCTTCGGCGTGACGCAACTGGAAGCGCAATTCGTGAATACTGAGTTTCGGGTTGATGGGCACGACCGCGGCGCCAAGTTTCGCGCAGGCGAGGAGAGACACCAGCCATTCCACTGCATTGGGAAGATTGACTGCAATACGATCACCGGCCCCCAATCCCAACTCTGCCAGCGCGGTGGCCAGCGCCGACGCCCGCCTATTAACCTGGCCATACGTCCAGTTTCGGTCCGCTTCCACAGCCAGCGTTCGCTCGGGATGCTCCCGCGCGCGTTGCTCGACGAGGGGAGCCAGGGACCACGACGTTGTCATTCCACTCCGGTGAGGGCGCAAAACGCGCGCTTGTGCTGACGTGCAGCTGGTTCGGGTGCCTCGATTTTGCTAGGATCGAAGGCGGGGATTCATGCACTCCGGCGGCCGATGAAAGGATGCCTCCCGGGTGCAATCACGTAAATTATCGGGAATGAAGGAGATACGGAAGCCAACCGGTGCGACAACGGCCGCAACTTCGGCTGCCAAGGACCCCGCCACGAAACCACCCTTGGGCGGCGGTCGTACGGAGCGGGCACCGGCACCGTTTCGTACGAGACTCTTTGCGGTGCTTCTGTTATTCGCCGTTATCCCTTCCGTTGCTGTGACAGCCATCGGGGCAGTAACCGCCAACATGACGCTCCCGATGGTCACCGCCAGTTCCGCCTGGGATCGCGTCGCCCGCAGTGGCGAACGCGCGATCCAGCTCGTGCGCGGCGCTCCGCTCGATTCCGCACAGCGCAACGCCATTGATGCACACGAAGCCGAGCTGCGACAGTCGGTCGAACAAGCCAAACGTTTCGGATTTGTCGCGCCCAACGCCTTGCGACTGGTCACCATCAGCGCCGTGCTCGTCATGATTGTCGTGGCCATCGGCGGTTCGCGCGTAGCGGGGCATCTCAGCCGACAACTCAGCCGGCCGCTCGACGAACTGGTTGGATGGACCGGGCTCGTTCGTGGTGGCCGACCGCTGCCGCCATCAAACCGTGATCATCGCGGTGCGCCCGAATTCGAAGTGTTGCGCAGTGGCATGCGGACGATGGCCGCCGAATTGGAGCGCGGCCGTGAACGCGAACTGCAAGCCGAACGCGCCGATGCTTTTCGCGAATCCGCTCGACGTTTTGCGCACGAACTCAAGAATCCGCTTACCCCCATTCGTTTCGCCGTCGATCGGTTGCGGCGCTCGGCGCCTGAGGAATTGCGCGACACGGTTGAGGTGTTGGCCGAGGAAGCGTCGCGGCTGGAAACCATGGCGCGGAGTTTCGCGCAGTTTGGTCGCTTGCCCGATGGTCCGGCTGCCGAAATTGATGTGGGCGAACTCGTCACGCGTGTTGTGTACCACGCGGTGCCCGAACAGATGAACGCGGCGCTGCAAGTCGAGGAAGGATTGCCGCTCGTTACCGGGTATCACGAAGCACTCGTGCGTGCGGTGACCAACGTTGTGTTGAATGCGGTTGAAGCCTGCAGGAACCAGGGAACGCTGACGGTTCGTGTTTCGCACGATGTGGTCGCGTCGGCAGCAGCAGTCCGTATCTCTATTCGTGATAACGGACCAGGCATTTCTGCCGATGTAGTGCAGAGGATTTTCGATCCGTACGTTACCACGAAGCCCGGTGGTACTGGACTTGGGTTGGCCATCGCGCGGCAAACCGTGGCGGCACACAGCGGCTTGCTGGAAGCAGAAAGTGTTGTTGGAAGCGGCACCGAGATTCGTTTCCGCTTGCCGGTGAACAGCACCAGCATTTCGTCACTTGAGAGGAGTTAGTTCATGACCGGCATCGCGGTACCGATCGTCATGTTTATCACCTCGGGCGCAACCGTCGTGTTGTTTCCGTTAGCCCGCGCGCTGGCACGTCGCATGGAGCGCCAGGCGGTGAACGAAGTACCCGAACACGTCAACGCCCGCCTTGAGCGGATGGAACAGTCCATCGACGCCATCGCCGAACAGGTTGAACGCATTGCCGAAGGTCAGCGATTCACCACAAGGTTGCTTGCGGAGCAGAGTCCGCAACGCACCGCTGCATTGAAAGGAGAATAGACATGCACAGGATTGATCAAACATCCGCGCAGGCGGGCGCGAACGCCGCCGCCGATCAGGCTGCCGCACAGGCCCAGGTCCAGTCGGCCGCGGACCAAGCCGCACAACTGCAGGCACAGATTCAGAAGATCACTGAAAAAGCCATCGAACAGGCAGTGAAGGGTGGACATACTTCTGGCGACGCCAGGATAGAACTTCGGGAGCAGATTCGTGCGGCAATTGACGCTGCACGCGCGGAGGGGATGCCGGGGATCATGATGCCACCGCCCGACATCCGATTTTCGTCGCAGGGATATCCGTTCGTTCCGACAGTCCCGAAGGAGGTTCCTCAAATAATGGGAATTTTGGGATTCACCGTTGTGTTCTGCGTCGTTGGCCTTCCCATCGCACGCGCGTTTGCGCGGTGGCTTGATCGTCGCGGCGCAACGCCGCCGGCCGCTTCGAGCGAAATCAAGTTGCGTCTCGAGTCCATCGAGCAGGCGGTGGAGTCGGTCGCCGTGGAAGTGGAGCGTATCAGCGAAGGTCAGCGCTTCACCACGCGCGTGTTGTCCGAACGTGCGCATGACGCCTCGCCCGAATTCGTTTCCGCACGTGAACCGGTTTCGGTCGGCGCACCCGCCAACGCCCGCCGCACCTGATGATGTTTCGGGGCTGACATGCCCAGCGTGCTGATTGTTGACGACGAACCCAACATCCGCCGGATGGTGGGCGCGTTGCTGAATGCCGAAGGGTACGACGTTCGCGACGCCGCGGACGGCGCCGCAGGACTGGCGCAAGCTCAGGCCAGCGAACCCGATGTTGCCCTGGTCGATCTGATGATGCCAGGCGAATTGGACGGACTCGGGCTACTCGCGCGCTTGCGCGAGCAACGCCCCGACCTGCCCGTGGTGATGATGAGCGGACGCGCTGCTTTGGTCGACGCCGTGCGCGCTACCAAGTTGGGTGCATTCACGTTCCTCGAAAAACCACTCACGCCCGAAGGTGTGTTGCTCGCGCTCGCATCGGCGTTTGAGTTGCGACAGGCGCGTCGCGCTACGCAGGTGTTGCGCGAAGATCTGGGTGTGTCGGGTGAAATGATTGGCGATTCGCCGGCACTAAGACATGTGCGCGAACTTATCGCACGGGTTGGTCCAAGCGATGCGCGAGTGCTCGTCACCGGTGAATCGGGCACGGGAAAAGAACTGGTGGCCGCAGCGCTTCACTTCAACAGCCCGCGCCGGGACAAGCCGTTTGAACGCGTGAATTGCGCGGCCATTCCGCGCGATCTCGTTGAGAGTGAAATGTTCGGTCACGAGCGTGGTGCGTTTACGGGCGCCACCGACAGACGCATTGGCCGGTTCGAGCGCGCGCATACCGGCACGCTCTTTCTGGACGAAGTGGGTGACCTGGGCGCGGAAGCACAAGCCAAGTTGCTGCGCGCCATCGAAGCGCACGAAATTGAACGCGTCGGGGGCACCAAACCCATTCGCATTGACGTGCGCATTATCGCGGCCACCAACAAGGACCTGGCGCGCGCTGTCGAAGATGGAAGTTTTCGCGAAGACTTGTTCTTCCGTTTGAACGTGATCCCCATTGAACTTCCGCCGCTTCGTGATCGGCCGGGCGACTTGCCCGCACTGGTCCGCCATTTCAGTGAACGTCATCGCTTACGCACGGGGCGTTCGGCGCTCGCGTGGCGCGAAGACGCGCTCGAAGCGCTGGCCTGTTATCGCTGGCCCGGCAATGTGCGCGAACTCGCGAACGTGATTGAACGCATTTCCATTTTGCATTCGGGCGCCGTCATTACCGCGAAGGACGTAACGGAAGTGATCCCGACGGCCGCACGCTTGAGCAGCATCACCCCTGTTGGAAGCGCGGCGTTATCTATAGAAGGCGCCGCTGCGGCAAACGTGGGATCAACTTCAGAAGCGCTGGACCCGCCGGTTGAATTTCCTCCGCTCAGCGACGCCCTGGACGCGTACGAACGGCAGATGATTTCTCGCGCACTTGCAGCCACGGCGGGCAATGTCGCCGAAGCGGCACGTCGCCTGCAAACAGATCGCCCCAATTTGTATCGCCGCATGAAACGCCTTGGCCTGGCGGCATTTGGCCCGGGCATCTCGGGAGAGTGATAACTTCACCGCAGGCAAGACCCAAGCACTGAGAGCCTTTGTATGACTGCTATCCGTTGGAAACGCGCTTCCATCTTCGCAGTACTGGCAATGTCACCGCTCGCCGCTGCGCTGTTCGAAGTGCCCGTGCTCGCGGCCCAGGATCCGGCGCGCACGCGCGAATCGACGGCCGGTTTGCCGCGCGGCGTGGGACGGGAAGTCATCGACCGATGGAATGCGGTGGATACCAAACGCGTGCGTGGGCCGTTCACGCTGGCGGCCACGGATACGCTGCGTGGTGACTTGGCGATCGTTGATGGACCAGCAAAAATCGCAGGCGTGGTCACGGGTCAAGTCGTCGTTATCAACGCGAACATTTCGTTCGAACCCACGGGTCGCATTGATGGCACCCTGACAGTTGTTGGTGGTGAAGTGCAAAATCGTACGGGTACTTCGGTGAAAGGAGACGTGCGCGAATGGCTCACGCGCCTTCGTTACACCGAATCCGGCGAACACTTCGAACCAGTTGCCGAGATGTCCGAACTCGCGCGTTGGCAGCGTTGGGGACGTAATCACGAAGTGCAGGGTGCATGGGGCGATTTCTTCGCGGCCTCGGCACATACATACAATCGCGTGGAAGGGTTACCGCTGCTGCTTGGACCGCGTTTTCGCACCCGTCACGGAGACACTCGGGTTACAGTTGAAGCGCTCGGAATTTTTCGCACGGGCGAGCAGCTGTCGTGGGAACCGCTCAACCTTGGCCATCGCGTTCGCGCCGAACTTCGTCAAGGACACGATGCCGGGTATGCGTTAGGCGCGCGTATCTATGATGAAGTGGAACCCGTTGAACGTTGGGCGTTGACGGACAACGAAGTAGGGCTGGCCAGCGCACTCTTCACGCGGGATTTTCGCGACTACTACCAACGGCATGGCGGCAGCGGGTACGCATCGTTGTTCGGTCCAGGACAAACCAATCTCACTGTTTCGCTGGCGCGCGAACGGTGGGATTCACGTTCCGCGCGTAATCCGTGGTCGTTGTTCTACTCGGGTGACCAATGGCGTATCAATCCGGCGTCAGACAACGGCCTCATTAATCTGGTCACCGTCACGGGCCAACTTGATACGCGCAACAATATCGATCGGCCGCGCAGCGGATGGTTGTTGAAAGCCGAATTCGAACGCGGTGCGGGCACGCTGACCAAGATTGCGCCGACCACGGTTGGTACACGATCGACCGAGACCGGCAGCATTGTCTATTCGCGCGCTTTGTTTGATTTGCGTCGCTACAATCGATTGGCGCCTAACACGCAGCTCAACTTGCGAATGATTGGCGGCGGTGTGTTGGCGGGTGATCAGTTGCCACTGCAGCGGCGGTTTTCCGTGAGCGGTGCCGACGCACTTCCGGGTTATGACTTCCGTAGCAAGACAGGACTGACGGATGTTGGTTCGTGTGCATCGGGTCCGGATACCGCGTACGCGGCATTGGGTCGACCGGCGCAATGTGATCGGTTCGCGCTGTTCCAGGCAGAATGGAAAACCGAGTTTAGTTTCTCGTTGTTTCGCGATCCCGCCGAAGGCGGTCAGAGCCGTTGGCCATTCAATCGCCGTTTCCGCGCCGAGGGCAACTGGGTTGTGTTCATGAACACGGGCCGCGGTTGGTTGATTGGTGGAGGCGACGATGCGTTGCATTACGGAAAAGCAGATTTACCAACCCTGCGTTCGTGGCGAACGGATGTAGGCGGCGGTTTGGATTTCGGCAGCTTCGGAGTGTACATCGCGCAATCGGTGACGGACACCGATCTCAGGCCGAACGTCTTCTTGCGATTGGGGCGCCGGTTCTAGCATTGATTCGTCTTGCAATGAAGCAAAGTGTGTTGTATCTCCGTCTCCTCACGGGCCACTCGTTGCGGCCTACACGCTGCGTGCGCGCAGCGTTGTGCGCAGTATTCGTTTGCCTGTCCCTGGTGTTGCCGCAAGCCGTGTGGGCGCAGAATCAGCTCGCGGTCACGGTGATTGCACCAACACTCACCTCACCCGCAACGGCAGCGGTCACAGGGGTGTTGTCCGACAAGGCGTTCGACAAGGTGATGCGGAGTGGGTTTCCCGTACGCGTACATGTTAAAGCCGAGTTGTGGCACAACCGTTCGTTTCTGGATGAGATTACGGCCGAATCGGAATGGGACTTCTTCGTGAAGTTCGACACATTCGAATCGGTGTATTACGTCGTGCGTATTGTTGGCGATTCCATTACACAACTGGGCCCGTTTGCAAAACTTGCCGCAGCCCAGCAGACGGCTGAAATTCCGTTCGCGTTGCGGCTCCCCACTCCGCCGCGAGGTCGCGACAGTTACATCAGCGTTCAGGCCGATGTGCAGACCATCGAAATGAGTGATCTCGATGAACTCATGAGCTGGTTGCGCGGAGATGCGCGGAAAGCCGTTCAGGGTAAGAAGAACCCGACTACAGTGGTGGGCGGCGCGTTGCGATCACTCGGGTCGCGACTGTTGGGCGCAGAGGTTCGTCACCTTGAAGGGCGCGTTTCGTTCAAATTGTAGGACGTTGCGCTGAAACGGGTGACACGCGCGCGACAGCAACAGCAACGGCGCTCACTAACTGGATTGGCGTGAACGGTTTCTGCATTGATCCCACGGCCGAGTGCGAATCATTGCCGAGGTAGAAATCTGACGGCACGTAGGCCGTCATCAGAATGACGGGAAGTGACGGCCACTCCAGCGACAGCCGCCGCGCCAATTCGCTCCCGCCCACTGACGCGACCATCGCATCGGTCACAACAACCGTAGGCGGACCGTTGCTCGCAATCAATGCAAATGCTTCACGACTGTCTGCCGCAGTCACAACACTGTAGCCCGCTTCTTCCAAAGCCCGCATTGCAATGATGCGGAGCGTTGGTTCCTGATCAACAAACAACACAGTGCCTTTGGGCGCGCTGACCGCGGTGCGATACGAAAACTGATGACGATCGCGCTGATTCGTGCTCTTCGTGCCGTCGATAGGAAAATAGATCATAAATTCGGTGCCCGCGTTTACTGCGCTGCTCACGTTAATGTAGCAACCGCTTTGCCTGAGCAGGCCGATCACAGCCGCCAGTCCGAGGCCAGTGCCTTTCCCGACGGGCTTTGTTGTGAAGAATGGTTCAAATATCCGGCGTTTGGTTTCCGCAGTCATTCCCGTGCCGGTATCCAACACAGACAACGTTGCGTACTCACCCGCCGGAACAACGGTGCCCTCGGCGCACACGTTGCCGAACGCCAATGCGATAGTATCTGTAGATATCGTGATTGTATCACCCGTGGCCGTCGCGTCGCGCGCGTTGAGCACCAGGTTCACGATTACCTGCTCTACGTGGGCCGGATCGATACAGATGTTCGAGTGAACCTCCGTGTTCAGCACAACAACCCTGGCCGAGCCGAGAATGCGCTGAATGGTTGAAGCGGCCAGTGTTACGGCGTAACTCAGATCAAGCACTTCGGGACGCGTTGCGGTGCGCCGACTGAACGCGAGCAGCTGGGCGGTGATGACAGAGGCGCGCTCGGCGGCCTTGGTAATTTGCATGACATCGGGCCTGGCCTCGTCGCTCAAGTGGCCGTCATCCAGGAGAAACTGGCTGAATCCCATTATTACAGTCATCATGTTGTTCACTTCGTGCGCGACACCGCCTGCCAGTGCGCCAACGTCTTCCATTCGTTGCGCTTCCTGGAGGCGATGCTCCATAACGCGCGCCCCTTCTTCGGCGATGATGCGTTCGGAAATGTCGCGAATGACCAGATGAATGAACGGATGCCCATCATCAACGAAGGCGAGTGCCCGTACTTCAACCGCGAGCTCTGTTCCGTCGAGACGTTTGAGGCAGTCGCGAACTGGCGGTGCGTATTTGGTCCAGTGAGAATTGCCAAGAATGTCATCCTGGGCTGCTTTCAGGTGCGGAGGTTCGAGGAATTCCTCAATGGGTCTCCGCACAATTTGATTCGAGTGCCCAGCTCCGACGAGATGAAGTGCTGCGGCGTTCGCAAAGACGATGCATTCGCCGTCGTGCACAATGATCCCATCGGGTGATAGTTCGACGAGCGCCAGCAAGCGATCGTTGGAGGCCCATGCATCATTCAGCGGACGTTGCACGATGGCTTTCACGGGATTCACCTCAGGAATTGCTCGAGTCCATTTGACGCCTGGGAAATCCCTGAAGAATTTGTTCATAGTCGCGCAACGATTGGCGCAACGCGATTCCGTTCGCGGTCGTTTCGTAAATGCGAAATTCCCGGCTGTGATTACTACCGCGCATCTTGACGATCATCATGATCTTGCGCAGTTCACCATCCATTTCGACGTACCGCAAGCTGATGATGTCGTCGGTCAGGAACGAAACCTGATAACCGGTGAATTGCAGATCCCCCTGTGGAGCGACGACCTCGATGGTTGAAAACATCGTGACGCCGAGTGCCGTGAGTGCGCCAATCAGTCGATATAGTGATTCACGAAAGTCTTCGCGAAAGCCCGGCGCCAATGCCATCTCGAACCCCGAAATCGAATCGATCACAACGCGCGTGGCGCCAATGGATTTGACGGCCTTCTGAATTTCGTCCAGGGTTTCGTCAACGGACAAGTCGAGCGGGCGTAGATAGATGATGCGTAGTTTGTTGTCGCGGACGGCGTCAATGAGGTTGAGTGCCACGCCCTTTGCCCGATGCAGATAGACGTCGGGACGTTCTTCGAATATTGCAATCACCACCGTTTCGCCGGCGGCAATTCCGGCGGCGGCGAATTGTAGCGCAAACGTGGTCTTTCCGGTGCCGGCGGGCCCGGCAAGCACCAGCGAATCACCTGCCGGAATGCCTCCGTCCATCATGTCGTCGAGCGCGGCGACGCCGGTGCTTAACCGTCGCGTGCGATCACCGCCGTCAAATTGCGCGCTCTCGGGAATACGCGGAAACACCTGCATTCCAGCGTCGGTCATGCGCGCGGTATGCAAGCCGGGCATCGGCGCCACGCCACGCGCCTTCACGACTTGTAACTTGCGCACGACCGAGTTGCGATGCGCCTCCTGCGATAACCAGAGAACTCCATCGGCCACCGTGAACACCGGGTTGCGCAGTTCATTCTCCTGATATTCACCAATGAGAAATGCGGTGATTTCCCATGTGGTCAAATGCAAGGCCAATCGCTGAACAAAGTTTTCGAGTTCGAGATTTGGTGTTTGCGCGGTCGACGTGTTCACGAGCGAGCGAAAGGAGTCGATTACCACGATGCCCGGTCGTAGTCGATCTACTTCCTTGACTATCCGGTCGAGCACCTTGGTCAGCTCCCCATCGAGCGCTTCCTCACTGAGATTGAGAAAGTGCACATCCGTACCCACGCGTGTTATGTCGAAGAATTGAAATTGTTGCTGATAGCGCAACATTTTCAAGGACGTCTCACCCAGCAACGTGATAAACAACCCGGGACGCGCGGTGCTGGCATTCGCAAACAGGATTTGCATTGCCGTGGTTGTTTTGCCCGACCCTGGTGAGCCGGCAATCAGATTGAACGAAAGCGCTGGCAAGCCACCACCAAGAATCTCGTCCAGCCCGGGAACGCCGGTCTTGAGGAGCACCAGCCCAAGTCCGTCTTTCAGGCCACGGCCTGCACTCTCATGTTTATTCATCGACCTCACCTTCTGTTGACGCGCGGATTACTGGATACGAACCGGATATTCCTATGTGTTTGACGAGATGTAATGCCATGTTTATGCCAACAATGCGACCCAGCAATTCGATCATGACGGCCAGAAGTTGCTTGCCGCCGGCCATCACCACGGGAGTGCCGAAACTCTCAATGGCCGCAATTACGTCTGCGGGATCGATCTCTGGTTGAAACAGGGCGCTTATCCACGGATAGTCTTCGCGCGTGATTCCAACCGCGCGATCGAGCAGGGTGCTGTAGCCCACCACTCCGATCCAGCGACCGAGGCTGATTCGCAGCACCCGAAGCAGATCGACCATGGCGTTTGCGGTGGTTGCCGCCGAGTGGTTGTCGCCGATGCGATCGTTCCAGACACTGCTGGCGGCATCGGTTGCGGCGGAAGAGAGGGCCGTCATGCGCGCACGTTTTCAATCGCCAGGCGCGATGAGCCGAAACTCCTGGTGCGGAACAACAATACAATTGACACGAGGCGGCCTCCTGTAGTGCTCAACAGGCAAACAGCCACAGGGGGCGCATTGGTGCGCAGTTACTGTGTGTTGCGTGCTCAATGATTGTGCTCATCGCAGGGACGCACAATACACGGGCGCGATAAGTAATGTTCGAGGCAAAGTGGGCCGCGCTGCAACGGACTGCGCAGTACCAAACTCACCACGCGTGATCCGTGTGGTCCCTTTCCAGTGCGCAGGCTACAAATTCACGACCGCGTGATCATTGTGGTCTCGTTCCAGCGCTTCGAGCTGGCGCAGCGTGGCTTCGCCATAGAACACGCGAATGTACTTCGCCTGAATGGGCGTGAGGCGACGGACGGCCCAGCTCAGATGCACGAAGTGCGGTTCAACGGGTGCGTGCAGCGGGTGCATTCCAATTTCGTCGGGCAGGCGATTGGCCTTGCGCGTGTTGCAGCTGCTGCACGCAGTCACGACGTTGGTCCAGATGTTCAGGCCGCCGCGCGACATGGGAATGAGATGGTCGCGCGTGAGTGATTCGCGAGTTTTGAGCTCGACAGAGCGGCGGCCGCAAAACTGGCATTGGTAGTCGTCG
This sequence comes from Gemmatimonas sp., assembly GCA_040004335.1. GTDB lineage: Bacteria > Gemmatimonadota > Gemmatimonadetes > Gemmatimonadales > Gemmatimonadaceae > Gemmatimonas. The sequence continues at coordinate 11,842 of JBDUBA010000322.1, read as the reverse complement.
CGCGCGAAGAGGAATGTGTTCGTGACCTGGCGGCGGAAGCGGCGAGGGACGTGCACAAATCGCGTGAGGCGAATAACCACGGGACGCGGAAATGCCCGGCTCTCGGAGCGCACCGGGCGATCCTTCTCCGCTTCCACGATCTCGGCTTTACCGTCGATGACCAGGCGTAACGCTCGACGGAGCGGCACCATGGTTAGCGGTTCGTACGAAGCATTCAGTGCGAGACATCTACTGATCACGCCATCCCTCGCTCGTAGGTTCGGGTTTCCGTAGGATACACGAGGGGCGCGGGTTGTACCAGACGGTAGGGGCGGACTACGGCTTCTTGATCTCGGCGCGAAATATGTCGAGAACACCGATGCCATTGGCGTCTTCTCTCACTTCCGCGAGGAGCGCCGGGGCAACAAGCCGTAGTTGGCGGCCCGTGAACATTGTCGATACAACCAAACGCGCGGAGGTTGGGTCGATGACGTCGATGACAGTGTACACCCGGTCCAGCCGCTCTTTGTCGAGAACCGATCCCCCGACAGGAGAACTGAGTGCGACTCTGCCGCGACCCGCAACCTCTCCAATGAATGGCATCGGATGCCACTTTGGTGTCGGGCCATCACCAACTATCCAGAGACGACCGTCGGCGTCTTCTTTTACACTCTTGAGAATTGTCGGCGGTGGGTTTTCGCGATCAACGACATACGTTCGACCCCAAGGGCGATACCAAGGCGAATTTGTCAATTGCAATTGCAACGCAACGTCTCCACCTGCCTTCCGCCGCTCGATGAGGTACGAATTGGGGCCCAACGTCCAAAACGCTCCTGGTGTGCGGGATGCGCTCACGATGTACGCGCCACAGACGGGACAAACGGTGGCTGGCACATTGGTCGCGGGTCCTGCTGGCGTGGCGGCACCAGACGCTGAAGTAATCCGGAGAGGTTGCGGTGAGGTGTTCGGGCTACCCGCATCCGAGACAATGTCGCCGTTGGGAAGAGCCGTGAGCGCGCCAAACGGCGAGAACTTGAGGGGAACCGTTCGAGCCAGCAAAAACGAATTTGAGTATATGGTGACCCTCGCGGCTGATAAGACGTAAATGGAATCATTCACGCCTGATGCGATACTCAGCACGGACCGAAATTCACCGGGGCCATCACCCTTTTGACCAATCGTGCGCAAAAATTTTCCGGATTTGCTGTACACTACCACCTGATCAACCCCAAAACTCGGCACGAAGAACTCGCCTTTGCTGTTCGTTGAAAATATCCGGCTGGAAGATATCGCCGGCAAGACGTCGTCATCGATTGAACCAAGTGTCGCAATTCGCGTCAACGTGATTGAGCAGCCACGGCAGGAGGCGGCCGATGCATCTATTTTCTGCATCAACTGTGAAACGGCCGTGCGGGGCACCACGAGGCCTGTGACGAACGAAACCAGGGCGATTACGCGTCGCAAATTTTCACCGTTATGCGAATGGTTGGTTGGGAAGGCGACACACTCGATTGCAAATACACCGGGGAGTGCACTCGAAAGACGCGCACTCCCCATGTACGTGCGTTCAATCGCTCTCAATGAACACTGACTGAGCGCATCGCAGCGAGCTGAAGATCGACTTTCCTGACCAGAGCTACCGTCAAAGTGTGCTTGTAGTCGACGTTGCCGTTGCAATTGGTCCAAAGGACATTGCTGGACTTCACGTCAAGACTCACATTCCTGCTGTGCACGTTGATGAGGGAAGCGATCTTCCTGGCGTCTCCGTTAGTAATGGCGTCACCCATTTCTTGCTCGAATTCTTCGTTCACCCCGCATGTGGCCATCGAACACGGCAGAGACCAATAGATCTCCTCGTACTCACAGTTATATTCGCAGCGAGCGCACTGCAATCCGGATAACTCGCAAGGCGCTCCCATGCGCCCAAGGTATCCTTCGTCAGGATCGTAACCCAGATCTGTGCAACCGTAACAGCCCGGAGGTGGCGCGTCAGTCACACCCGGACCATCTGCGGTCACCGCAACTGACAGCACAGAGAGTGCCGCGGCACTTTCTGTCGCAGCTGCCGCACTCAGCACAATAAGTGCGATACCCACGCCGACGAACTTGGACAATTTCCTTTGAAATTTCATCTTGTTACCTCTCCACTTCAGGGAAATATCAGACCAACGGGGAACTCCATCAACACATCAACACATCAACCCATCGACCCATCGACCCATCGACCCATCGACCACGCGCAGACGGTATCACCTTCAGCCCTTTTGCGCAAGAGTAATTCCCAATTCGTTGCCGAGGACTGAATTCGCACTGGACGCCGTCACAAATCCGATATCGCGAAAAGTCGTTCGCGGCAACGCGCAATCGAACAAGAAGAATCGTCGCACATTGTTGCAAAATGATTCGGCACTCACGAATCGCGTGCAACAGTATTGATCGCAGTCTTGCACGTAGCCCCTCACCGCAACTGCGCGCGCCACTGTTGCAAACGGCTGCCGATATTCGTGAATCGCACGGTCAAAGTCTCGTCCGCGTCAACCACGCGACCATCGCGCACACGCTCGACACCCGCCACCAACACGAGTTGCGCGGTCACTGCTCCGGCAAGCGCATGCACCAACGAAATCACCGGATCGTAACTCGGCAACGCTTCAATGCGATCAAGCGGAAACGCAACCACATCCGCCTCCTTACCAACTTCCAGCGTACCAATGCGGTGATCGAGTTTCAGCGCACGTGCGCCACCAATCGTTGCAAGCGCGAGCGCGTCAGCCGCACTAAATGCATCCGGTTTCATGAGCCGAATTGACTGAAACAGCGACGCCTGCCGCGCTTCACTCAAAATGTCCATGCGATCATTACTCGCGACGGAATCGGTGCCGAGTCCGGTGGCAATTCCTGCGTTGAGAAAGAGGTCGAGAGGTGCAATGCCGTGACCAAGTTTCGCATTCGAAATCGGACAGTGCACAATTGACGCGCCGTGCTGCGCAACAATTTCGGCGTCGCGATCATTCATCTGCACGCCGTGAATGAGCAGCGCCTGTGTGTCGAGAATGCCTGTGTCCGCGAGAAGTGCAACCGGCGAAAGGCCACTCCCCTGCACTTCAATTCCGCGCGCCCGCAGACGTTCCGCAAACGGACCTGTGCCATCACGAATCAACGAAACTTCGGCGGTGCCTTCGGCAACATGCACTGCAAGCGGAAGTTTTTCCTCACGCGCCCAATCACCAACCGCGCGAAAGAGCGGCGCCGAAACCGTATACGGAGCGTGCGGCGATACTCCCGTCTGCACAAGCGCCGTGTCGTGAACACGTAACGCATTCACCGACTGCTGCAAACCGAGCATCGACGCATCACGCACCGCAGGATCGGGACCAAACACCTCGATATATCCAATGCCGCGAACGCCGGCCGCACGCATCGCCGCAATGGGCACGCCCGACTCGGTACAATCCGCAAACGTTGTAATGCCCGCCAACAACCCTTCGTGAATACCAATCGTTGCGGAATCCATCAACGCATCAGGCGTCAACACCAAACGGCGCGCCTCCGTCAACACGCGCAACCACTCACGAAAGTCGAGCCCTTCGAGAAACCCGCGCAACGCTGTGAGTTCGAGATGCGAATGCGCGTTGACCAAGCCCGGCATTAACACCGCATTACCAAGCCGCACGTGACGATCGGCCGTTGCGTTGACTGACGAACCGATGGACCGCAGCACACTGCCCTCTACAACAATCGCCCCGTCAGCAATTGCCGGCGAAGCGATGGGCAACACCCAGCGTGCGTGATACGCAATACGGGCCATTCGCTCGGTTACAATCCAGAACGAAATGTGAAGGACCGCTGCCAACGAACGGTGTACGTCAACGCTTGATCGGCGGAATGGTGAACGGATTGAGCGAATCGGCCGTTTTCCGCGCGCGCATAATGGAATCGGCTGGGAGCATCGGTCGCATCACGGCCGGATCGGAACACGTTGTTTGCGGTTCCGTGCCCATCACGAAATATTCGGTCACGATGTTGCCCATGCACGAATTGTTTGGCAAGCGACCAGTCATTCCATCAATCTGTTTCGTCACGATGCCATCGGGCATTGGCCAATCGGGCGGATTGGGTTTCCGCCGATACACTTCGGTCATGAACGCCGTCCACGCCGGCGCTGCCAGTTGGCCGCCCTGAGCGTTGGCTTTGATCTTCTGCGGCTTGTCAAAACCCATCCACACGCCTGCAACAAGATCCGCCGTGTATCCAATAAACCACACGTCCGATCCGTCGTTGGTTGTACCGGTTTTGCCTCCGGCCGGAACATGAAAGCCTGCACCAGTCACGTTCGCTGCGGCGGTCCCTCGCACAACGACATCTTTCATCATGCTCACCATCAACCACGATTCTTCGGGCGAGAGCACCGGTTCACGCACAACTTTCGGTTCCCAGATTTTCTTGCCGTTGGCGTCTTCCACACGAATAATCGCGTGCGGTTCTGTGCGCAGTCCCAGATTTGCAAACACGGAATACGCACCAATCATTTCCACCGGATACACATCGGCCGAGCCAATATAAATTGACGGGTACGGCGGAATAGGCGTGTGAATACCGAACTTGCGCGCCATGCTGATCACGGCTTCAGGACCCACTTCCATGCCCGTGCGAATAGCCGCGAGATTGCGCGACATGTACAGCGCTTTCCGCATGGGCATTTCACCCATGAACTTGAGATCGTAATTCTGCGGCGTCCAATCCTCGCCACCCAATTGTTCCACGGCGATGGGCGCATCATCAACCATCTGCGCGGGGGTGAATCCCGCATGAATGGCCGTCGCATACATCACCGGTTTGAACGTCGATCCCGGCTGCCGCAACGCCTGTACCGCGCGATTGAATTGGGAGTCGTCGAAGTCCCGTCCACCCACCATAGCGCGCACAGCACCGGAACGCGGATCGAGCGCAACAAACGCCCCCTGCAAATATGGGGAATTCGCTCCGGCCGACTCGCCCGACTGCGCATTTTTGGCCAGGTAGGCTTCGTACGTCAGATGTTTGTACGGACCCACACGTCCCGCTTCAATAGCCCGCAGCTGCTGCTCCAGCGCACGTTCGGATGCGGCCTGCATGTCCACATCCAACGTGGTGTACACCTTGTAGCCTTGTTCATACAGCTGTTGGCCAAAGTGTGCGTCGAGTTGCTGACGCACCCACTCCACATAGTACGGTGCCACTTCGCCCGATTCGGTGCGCCGCGCGAGCTGGAGCGGGAATGCTTTCGCGAGTGACGCGTCGTTGTCGCTGATCACCTTTTCGCGACGCATCAACTCAATGACCGTATTCCTGCGCTGAATGGCCCGATCGGCAAAACGACGCGGATTGTATCGACTAGGCCCCTTCAACAGCCCCGACAACATTGCCGCCTCGGCAACATTCAACTCCTGAACCGTTTTGCCGAAGTAACGTTGCGCGGCGGTTTGAATTCCAAACGCGCCATTACCAAACGACATCTGGTTGAGGTACAGCTCGAGAATCTGATCCTTCTTGTAGTGTTTCTCGATATCGCGCGCGACGTAAATTTCCTTGAGCTTGCGCAGCGGCGATTTTTGTCGCGTGATGCGTTCGGGAAACACGTTACGCGCCAACTGCATAGTGATGGTGGAAAAACCCTCCACGAAACTGCGCGCGCGCAAATTGCGCAGCACCGCGCCGGGAATACGAAACCAGTCAACGCCCGAATGCGAGTAGAAACGTTTGTCCTCGTTCATGACGAACGCTTCGCGCACCATCTTGGGCACATCCTTCACGCTGATCAACGTGCGACGTTCGGCACCCAGTTCGCCAATGAAGCGACCGTCGGCGGCGTACAACTTGGAAGTCTGGTTGGGAACGTACGTTTCGAGCGAACTGGCCGAGGGGCATTGGCCTTCGCCGCGACAGACGAAATTGTAGGCGCCGAATAATCCGCCAAGGCCCACGCCGCCCAACGCGCAGCATGCGACGAGCGTCCACGAAACCCAGGGACGGCGGAGGAAATTTAGAATGGCTGTCATCTGGGAGGGAACGTACTGATGTTGACCGGGGCGCGCCAAGAGGAAAGGGTGTCTATCTTACCCGCATGTCTCAACTTCCAGCCCCTCTCTCCGAGCTCGCCTGGCGCGAGCTCCTCTTCCAGCATACCGATGGATTGGGTGACGCGTTCCGTTCCGGGACCGTCAGCGCCTATTGTGGCTTCGATCCAACTGCGGACAGCCTGCATATTGGCAGTCTCGTTCCCATCATGGGGCTCGTGCATCTGCAGCGTGCGGGCCATCGCCCGATCGCGCTGGTGGGTGGTGGCACCGGCATGATTGGTGATCCCAGTGGCCGCAGCAGCGAACGGTCGTTGTTGGATCTCAGAACGATCGAGGCGAATGCAGAAGGTATTCGTTTGCAGCTTTCGCGCTTCCTCGATTTCGACAGGGTGGGCGGCGCGAAGCTGATGAACAACGCGGAGTGGCTCGGCAAACTTCCGTTGATGGATTTCCTGCGCGATACCGGCAAACACTTTTCAGTGAATTACATGCTGGCCAAGGACTCGGTCAGCGCTCGCATGGACGACGGAATTTCGTTCACGGAATTTTCGTACATGTTGTTGCAGGCGCACGATTTTCTGGAGCTGTACAAACGCGAAGGCGTGACGTTGCAGATTGGCGGCAGTGATCAGTGGGGCAACATCACCGCGGGGCTCAAGTTGATTGGCAGTAGCGCGGGTGCAACCGCGCACGCGATGACGATGCCGCTTGTTACCAACGCAAACGGATCGAAGTTCGGCAAAAGTGAAGGTGGCGCAATTTGGCTCGACGCAGCGCGTACCTCGCCATACAAGTTCTACCAGTACTGGATTGGCGCGGACGATCGCGACATTTCGCGTTGGGTCAGGTACTTCACGTTGATGCCGCTTGAGGAAATCACGGCGCTCGACATGTCGGTGCGTGAACATCCGGAACGCCGTGAGGCGCAGCGTGCGCTGGCGGCGGATGTAACCGCGCGTGTGCATGGTGCGGACTCGGCGCGCGTTGCGGCCGAGGTTTCTGCGTTGTTGTTCGGCAAAGGTGATGCGACCGCATTGTCGGAAGCAGCGTTGTCCGCGCTGCGTGATGAGATCCCGTTTACAACACATCGCGAGACACCAGAAACCGGCAACGCGCTCGATGTCCTCAACTGGGTGACCGAGCTCGGTCTCGCCGCGTCACGCGGTGCCGCGAAACGTTTGCTCGCGCAGGGTGGCTTGAGCGTAAACGGCGTAAAGCTGTCGGAGTCCGGAAGTCCGGTGTCGCGCGAGCAGTTATTGCGCGGCAAGTATGCGCTGATCAAGAAGGGCGCGCGCGAATATGGGTTGGTAGAGGTGCCCAATTCGACTGCTGAATAAGACCGAGTGAGTGAGGTCGCCCGAGACAACACGCCTGCGCGTGGTCGTCCATGCGCGCGAGAGTGCGCAGTCCGTGCGCATGGGCCAGTTGCGGGAGGGGTCGCGCCGGCTTCCCAGCGAGCATCTGCAGCGAGCGTCGGGCCGGCCGCGCGGCGCGAATTCAGATTCCGCGTGAATGCCGCGCCGCGTGGCCGGCCCAAGCGTCGCGAAGCGGCGAGTCGGGAAGTCGGCGCGATCCCGACCTCTCGCACCCCGCCCCCTCTAACTACGCATCAAGCAACGCGATAACCCGATCCATCTCCGCCATCGTGTTGTAGCAGTGCGGCGCGAGACGAATAGCGCCTTCGCGCGTACCGCAGGTAACCGAGCCACGCTTGAGACGTGAGTACGCATCAGCAATGTCCTTCGGCGCAAATGCAAACACGCCCGCCCGGCGGGCCGAGTCACGCGGCGAGACCAGTCTTACGTCGTCGCGCGAATCGGCCCAGCCGATGAGCCGATCCACGAGCGAATTGATGTGCGCCTGAACGGCTACCGTCCCCGCCTCCAGCAACAACCGCGTTGACACATTCGACACCGCAAAATCGTGATACGAAATGGTCACGACTTCAAACTTTCTTGCGTCCTTGAAGAAATCGTATTCATAATCGGTGAGGCGATTGTAATCTGTGGACGACGTCATACACGCCCAACCCACGTCGTGCGGATCAAACGTTTCAATGAGATCTTTGCGCACGTACACGTAACCTGTGCCCCACGGACTCAGCTGCCACTTCTGCGCGCCGCTCGCGAAGATATCGATTGGCAGTTCATGCACGTTGATAGTTTTTGCACCAGCGCCCTGAATCCCGTCGACAATAAAGAACGCCCCGGCCGCACGACACGCGTTGCCGATGCGTTCGAGGTCCGCGACAAATCCGTTCGCGAACTGCACCCACGACACGACGACCGCGACCACATCGCCGCGTCCGATTTTCTTGACCAGCAAGTCTTCATCGGGCAAGCCATCACGCTTGGGAACGATTTCCAGACTGATCCCCCGCGACGACAGCGCCATGAACGGGTACACGCAGCTCGGAAATTCACCGTCAAACGTAAGAATCGTGCCGGGCCGCAACGGCAACGCGCGCGCCGCGAGATTCAGCCCGTACGTGGTGTTGGGCATCAATGCAATTTCGCCCTCGTCAGCCCCAATGAGCGCCCCGTACTGACGACGCGCTTTCGCCGCTTCGTCCTGCATCAGTGTAAGCGGAATGTGCTGCGGCTCCGCGCGCAATCGCGTCCATTTGTCCGCAACTTCGACCGCACTTTTGGGGAACGGTCCGGTTGACGCAGCGTTCAGATAGATAGTCTTTCCGTTGTTCATCCACTCGTATTCGCGCGCGCGCATCGCAGCGAAATCGTAAGGCGTTGCGGACGTTGAAAGCGCCGGAGCAGTCATGAACGGGCGAGGTTAAATGATTGGAAGAAGCGTTTGGCAAAAACGATGAGGCAGACGACGCAACGTGCGTTCTCATGTCCGGATCGTGAACACGCGCCTCGTCGTCACTAACATCGCGAGAGTAATTTACGTCGGCGGGTTGATGCTCACCCGCTTCGCGTTTCGCGGATCCAACGCGTCGCGTAACGCATCACCCAGCAAGTTGAAACCCAGTACCGCAGCGCCAATTGCAAGTCCCGGCGCAAGCGACGTCCAAGGCGCATTTCGCAGCTGCGAGAGATCTCGGCTATCCGCAATCATCGAGCCCCAGCTGGGCGTGGGTGGTTGCACCCCCAGTCCAAGAAACGAAAGCGCGGCTTCGGCCATGATCGCGCCCGCAATACCCAGCGTTGCCGCAATCACGACTGGTGCGATGACGTTTGGCAACACGTGCCGCCACAAGACACGCACGTCTTTCATGCCGAGAGCGCGCATGGCCTGTATGTATTCGAGTTCGCGCACCACCAACACCTGCCCGCGTACCAGGCGCGCCATGGCGGCCCATCCAACGACACCAATCACCACACACACCACGGTGAGCGACGGTTCAAAGGCGGCAGCCATCGCAATGAGCAGCAGCAGCGACGGGAAGGCGAGCGTCACATCGGCGAAACGCATGATGATTTCGTCGGTCCACTTACCGTAGAAGCCGGACACGAGTCCCATAACCACGCCAATGGAAAGCGCGATTCCTTGCGAAACGAGCCCAACCAGCAGCGAGACGCGCGCGCCATACACGAGCCGAGTCCAGACGTCGCGACCTTGTACGTCGGTTCCGAGCCAGTGTTGGCTGGACGGGCGTACGAGGGAGTTGGCGAGGTCAATGTGCAGTGGGTCGGCGGTGGTGACGAGCGGTGCGAAGATTGCGCCCAACACGAGCAGGCCGATGACGGTGAGGCCAAGTATGACGCGACCGTCGCGGGGGAGACGCATTAGCGGCTTGTGCGGGCGGAGTGTGATCCGACGGGCACAGTTCCGTTGGGCGGCTCTGATGCGGCGCCGGCGTCGATGCCTGCATCGGCGTCGTCATCGTTGCTGGCAAACATTTCCGCATCAGTCGAATCACTCGCAGCAACACTCCGCGGCGAATCAAACTGCAGCGCGTGCAGGCGCGCATACACGCCGGACACTCTCAGCAAATCAGCGTGCGTTCCTTCCTCGACAATCATCCCATGGTCGAATACGAGGATCTTGTCCGCATGCTGAATGGTCGCAAGCCGATGTGCGATTACAAACACCGTTCGATTCAGGAACAGGCGATCAATCGCTTCCTGCACCAACCGTTCGGATTCCGCGTCGAGTGCGCTCGTCGCTTCGTCAAGAATGAGGATTGGGGGATCGGAAAGCAGCGCGCGCGCGATGGCCAATCGTTGACGTTGACCGCCAGAGAGTCGCGTTCCACGTTCGCCCAGATTCGTGTCCCAACCGTTTGGCAGTTTCTCGATGAACTCCAACGCATTCGCAGCACCGGCAGCGGCGTTCAGCTGTTCGAGCGTCGCGTCTCGGCGACCAAACGCAACGTTGGCGCGCACGGTGTCGTTGAAGAGGATTGTGTCCTGGCTGACGATCCCGGTGAGCGAGCGCAGTGCGTCGAGTTTGATGTCGCGCAGGTTGACGCCATCCAGAAGAATCTTGCCGGATGTTGGCTCGATGAAGCGCGGAATGAGATCAACGAGCGTACTTTTTCCCGCGCCGCTCGGTCCGACGAGTGCAATTACCTGCCCTTTGCGCGCCGTGAACGAAATGTCACTCAGCGCAACCGCATCGGAGTCGTAGGCGAATGTGACATTCTCAAAGCGTACGTCGTGATCAAATACCGGCGATGTAATTGTCCCACGATCACGCGCTGTTTCAGCAGGCGCATCGAAAACTTCGAAAATGCGTTCGGCTGCTGCCAATGATTGCTGCGCGGCCGGTTGAATCAGCGACAGTTGTTTGAGCGGTTGCAGCAGGCGCACGACGAACAACAGGAACGAGAGGAGTACGGCGCTCTCCATCGTGTGGTCCACGATCACGAGCTTGGCGCCAAACCAGAGCAGCGCCACCGCCGTAAATGTGCCCAGTGTTTCAGTAATCGGTTGAGACAGAAGGGCCAATCGCGAAATTTTGACGTATCCTTGCGCGAACCGCGTGTTGCGGTCGGCAAATCTCGCGTCTTCGCGCACCTCGGCTCCGTACGACTTGACGAGGCGAATGCCGCTCACGGTTTCCTGCAAGAGACTGGTAATCTCTCCCTGTTCGTTCCCCAGTCGGCGATGACCTTTCCGTAGCTTGCGCAATACCGGCTGAATTGCGCCAATGGTGAGCGGCGCAACAACAAACGACGCGAGGGTGAGTTGCCACGAGGCGCTGAACATGGCCACGAGCGAAGCAATCACCTGCGCGCCGCTAAAGAGCGAACGAGTGATCAATTCGGTCACGACCACTTTCGCGTTGGCCGTATCGGCCACCATACGCGAAATAACCTGTCCCACTTTGTTCTGCGTAAACCAGCCAAGCGGCAGTCGGAGCAGATGGCTGTACAACGCGTTCCGCAGATCTCGTGCGACGTACTCCTGCAACTGTGCGCCGACCTGACCGGACATCCATACCAGGACGTTCTTGAGGGCCACGGCGAACAGCACAATCAGCATGACGTTTCTGAGCGAATCCATCGGATTATCGGGATCAAGCAGCGACCCGATGACGGCTTGGAGGAATTGGCCGAGTTTGGTGTCAGTGGGAATGAGGCTCGCTTTGCCAAACAGCGCGTTGAAAAACGGAATGAGCAACGCAAACGAGAACACGTCGGCCAGCGCGGCCAACACATTCAGCACAATCACCGCGAACAGTTTTCCTTGATGCGGCTTGACGAACGCGTACAGTCGCCGCCACGCCTTTGCTTTCGGCACCGCGTGCGACAACGTATCGCGAATGGAACGATCTCCGGCAACCGCGCTCATGACCAGCACACATGTGCAGTCGCGACACCCGAATTACCCGAGGTA
>JBDUBA010000068.1:0-7263 GCA_040004335.1 Gemmatimonas sp. | reverse complement strand
TTCAGCAACCCACAGACTTCAGCAACCGCACCAGAGTGCAGATACCGAGAGGGTCGAGAATTCAGAAGAAAGAATGCAGGATGCAGTGTTCAGCGTATACAATGATACCGGGAGAATTCAGGAATTCAGAGTTGAGAATGCAGAATACAGCATTCCAGTCCGCCCAAAAAAAGCAACGCCCCGCAACAATTGTTGCGGGGCGTTGTCACAACATCATGCAGCACCGCACTTACCCAATCTGCGGACGATGCGTATGAAAATCTGTATTAACCTGAAACTTGTGCGCGATACTCAACACGATATCGTCGTTATACAAATTCCCCGCAATCTGAGTACAAATCGGCTGCGGATTCTGCGCCGGTGGCGGAGCGGCCGGTGCGGCCGTTGAATCGCCACCACGCCCGCCACCGCCACCACCCCCACCACCGCCACGACCACCCTGACCGCCGCGCACACCAAACGCCATCTGTACCACCGCAACCGGATGCCCCGTCTGCGCATGAACGCCCGTATCGGCCGCGCCAATATACGCATCCGTATTCTCGAGATATTTCTCCCACGCGGTGATCAACATCTGACGGCGACGCTGCGACTGAATGAAATCCATCGCCGTTGGCGTCCGCCCCGGCACCCAACGATTGAGCTGACCGCTGGTCGGTCCACTTCCGGTGTTCGCACTCGCGCCGCCTCCTCCACCTCCAGCTCCGCGACCTCCGGCACCTCGACCACCCGCAGCTCCTCCACCGGCCGCTCCAGCTCCCGCAACTCCTCCGCCCGCCGCACTGTCCGCACCACCCGCCGCCCCCGCGCCCCGAGCACCCGCACCACCGGCTGCTGCGCCGCCAGCACCACGGCCCGCCTGTCGACCATACGTCGTGAGAATGGTCGCCATATCCATGTTCAACTCCTTCGCCTTCATCTGCACATAACTGTCAAACGCGGCGGCCGACTCGACATCAATACCGCCCGCACTTCCCGCCACCGTTGGCGGCGCGCCCAGGTCGGTTGGTTTGGCACCCAGCGCTTTCAGTTTGTCAACGAACGCGACGTAATTCGGATCGACATTGTTCTGCGCACGCATCCCAATACGCAGCGTTTTGAGATCGATGTTCGAATTAAAGTGAAATGGCATCGTGATGGAGCCCGGGTCGTTCCGGTCCGCACCATGAATCACGTTGAACACCATCGCCGCATCCTCGACCGTGCGTGTCATGGGCCCAACGCGATCCATCGACCACGCGAGCACCATACCACCCGCACGACTCACACGACCAAACGTTGGACGCAACGCCGCAATGCCGCAGGTTGTCGCGGGACTCACAATCGATCCCGACGTTTCCGTTCCAATACCAAATGCTACACAACCACCACCGGTGGCCGAGCCGGGGCCTGCGGACGATCCACTCGAGCTTTGATTGAGATTCCACGGATTCTTCGTCCCACCGCGGAACCAGTTGCCGCCCTGCGCAAATTGACCGGTCGCGAGTTTTGCAATTAACACCGCGCCGGCGTTCCGCAACCGAATCACAATTTCCGCATCCTGATCGATTACGCGATTTTCAAAATCAGCCGCGCCCCACGTGGTTGGTGTGCCTTTGACCGCGAACAAATCTTTCACGCCCCACGGAATGCCGTGCAACGGTCCACGATATTTGCCCGCCTTGATCTCGGCATCGGCCTTTGCGGCATCGGCCATGCCTTGTTCTTCGAGAATCGTTACCGCGCACATCAACGTGCTGTTGTACTTTTTCAACCGATCGAGATAAATGCGGGTGATACGTGTTGACGTGAGTTTTCCGGATTTGATTGCTGCGGCCAGACGATGTGCCGGCAGAAACGCGATGTCTTCATCGTTCGCGGGAAGTGGTGCTGTGCCCCATGGAGCAATGGCAAACGCGCCGGGCGTTGGCACCCACGTAAACGACTGCCGTTTGAACGCCGCGGGGCCCTTCTCGGCGTAGGTCTTTTCGAGCAAGGCGCCCGTTCCACCCGGATATGGCTGAAAGGTCCACGAAACGGGTTCCATGTTGTCGAGCGGCACCGGCGGCGTCTGAGCTTGCTGTGCACCGCGCCCGCCCGCCGCGTCCGCACCCGGGGCACCACCGCCACCCGTGCCGCGACCCTGCGCAATGGCCTTCGCGCCAAAACCAAACGTGGTCGCCGCCGCGGCCGCGATAGACATGAACACGAACTTCCGTCGGTCCAAATCGCTGACAAATCCCATCGTGTCAGCCAGAGACTCGGCCTCATTTTGCGCTTGGTCGAGCAGGTCGAGTTCGTCGAAGTACGGCATTTTGATGACTCCGGTGGTGAGCGGCGTTCGGGAACGTCCTCAAATAAAGCGCCGGCGGTCGGAGTGCAACACTGGGGAGACGTTTCTGCGACCTACATGCCAAACTCGCTATGCAGCACCGTCGCGCCGTTCCCAGCGAAGTTCCACACCTTCCGCATCCCCAATGGCAGAGCGCAGGACCTTGAGCAGGTGATCGGTGGCCAAGCCGTCATTGGACAACAGGTCGATCGTGCCTTTCTGGATGTAATAATCCACGTCGCGCGAAGACTCTGCTTCGAGACTGTTTACCAGATGCTGCAACTCAGCATCGGTGATATATCCCACCATGTTGTTCGTCGCAGTGTCGTAGAGGTCAATCATGAGCCGTGTTTCCGGAATCGAGGTGAAATGCGCGCGATGGGAGTTTCGGTGCGCTCAACACAGTACACATCGACAGCAGAAATGATCACACGTACGCGACATCGAAATTCATTCGCGATTGAATTCGGGTTTGGTGTCGCGCAAAATCTCAAGCACCGCTTTCCGGTCAGGCCCCGAAATGGCGGCAAAATCAATGTTGGTATCCACCCCGGTCATCACGTCGCGAATGCGCTGATACACGGCGCGTCGCGCAACCTCCGGCAACGCGTCGAATCCTTCGGAGTAGATGAGAAAGCTCATCGGATATTTGAAGAGACGCGACTCGAGATCAAAATCACGCAACGAGCGCCCTTTGCGGTCTCGCGGTCCGCGCTTTTCGAAATCCTGTCGGAATGAACTCGTGCCGTTCATCGGGCCATGGAACGGCGCTTCGCGAACGAACATCAGGTCGCGCACCAATTGTTCGATTGCGGCAAGCAATCGCGGACTGGTCACAACTCTGGTTGCGGCAAATGTCGTGTCTTTCTGATATCGTGACACGGCGGAATCTTCGCGCAATGCCGTAACGGCCGCGTCGTGTACGCGGGTGATCGTATTGTGTACGCTGGTCTGATGCACCAGCACCATCAACGCGACAATGTCACTGTGCCTGTTGAGGTAACGCGTCGTATCAAACTTGTCCGCAAGCGACACGCGCTGGCTCTCCGCCACAAAGTTGAGACTTTTTCCTGCGTCTGCCCGATTGTCAACCTCAGTAAACGGTTTGGAAAGCAACACATTGCCCGAGTGTGAATCGTGCGCAATTGTGCCGGTGACATAGAATCCACCAAACCGATCACGAATTGGAGTGTCATCGCTGGTCTGTCCGGGAAACACACCCGTGAGATAGTAGCCACTCTTGTCGGTCACGGATGATCCCATCAGAAAACCATTCAATCCGCCGGTCGAACGCGAGTGATGGCACGACAAACACGAATCCGTGCGCTTGAATGCCGGACGCGCGCGAGGCTCCTGATCGAGCGTATAAAACACCGCTCCTTCGGTTGGACTCACGGTGGCGATTTCAAGAAAATCGCTGCTCTGCACGAAACCCACGTACACATCGTCGTTGAAGTACAACGCGCGCGGTGACCAGGGTGAAATCAATTCCGTTTGCAAACTGGTGCGCGAAAATACCAACCCCTGCGACGATACCGGAATTTTGAGTGCCTTGAGCAGTCCCGTGAGATATCCCGTGGTGGTGTCGTGTTCGAACGTGATCTTGCCGGCGTCAAGCAGCAGCTGCAACCGTGCAATCGGGTCATGCGATTGGGCAGAATCCCGGAAAAACTGGTGCAGCCGTGGCGTGCGACTGCATCGCAACCTTACGGTTTTGGCACTTCGTACGTGAGGTGCGCGAAACCCGTTCCCCATTTCTCTACCGAAACAAGTTTCAGTGGAGGCGTTACGATTCGTCGCGGGAACAAGGGAGCACCCTTTCCCAACGTGACCGACGCCATGCTGATAATGAGTTCATCCATCAGTCCGCAGTCGTAAAATTGTCCCACCAATTCGCCTCCGCCAACAATCCACACGTTCTGGCCATCGGCGGCGCGTACCATCGCGTCGTGCACTGTTCGCACATCGCCGCTCACGAAACGAATGTCAGCGCCCGGCACGGTTTCAAGCGTACGTGAGGTGAACACCCACGTTGGTTGCGCGTAGGGCCACGGCTGTTTCTTGTCGGCACCTTCGCGAATCATGTGATCAAGCAGCCATTCGTACGTGGTCGATCCCATCGCGAGCGCGCCCACATTCCGAATGAATTCGGGATAGTCACCTTCGGGCCCATCACCAAACTGAAACAACCAGTCGAGGTTGTTGTGTTCGTCGGCGAGAAAGCCGTCGAGCGTGCAGGCGGTGTAGTATTGCGTTTTCATTGAACGAAACGATCAGTGTGATGGGCCACGGTGGCGCTGTTCACCGCACGAGACTGCATCTCGCTGGTGAAGGAATACCGGTCACCCCGAATCGTACATCGCGTAATGCGTTGACGCCTATTGTACGGTACGGATGAGATCACAATCACGTTGACTCGCGTACGATGGAGCATACTGTGAAAACCACGATCGGTTGGTCCCTGCTTGTTGCCGCGGCATCGGGAATATTTGCCTTTACTATTGATGCGGCCTCCACCCGCGTGGAAGACGGCGTCGATTTCCCGGAAGGTTATCGAAGCTGGACGCACATTTCGTCGGCGGTGATTCAATCGGGAGCATCCGGCCCGGGAATGCATCACATTTACGCGAATGCGCGGGCGTTGGAGGGATATCGCACGGGAAATTTTCCGAACGGCTCCATAATTGTCTTTGATCGATTCGCGTTGGACGTGACTACGGCACGCACCAAGGCAGGCGCACGGCAGTTCGTCAATCTGATGGTCAAAGACAGCGCCCGCTTTCGCACCACGGGTGGTTGGGGATATGACGGATTTACCGGCGATAGCCGCACGCAACATTTGTTTCCGCAATCGCGCGCGGTTACGTCGTGTTTCAATTGTCACGCGCAACGGAAGGATAGCAATTTTGTCTTCACGTCATTCACCGATGCCAATCGCGCCACCCGTTAGTGGATGGCGCGGTTGAACTATTCAGTTGAGCGCGCGGCCCAGCGCTACTTCTTCGCAGGCCACGGCACACCTTGCCAGCGGGGCACTTTCTGCACGCCCTTGAACACAAACTTTTGCAATCGGCGGCCTTCGTAGGTTTCGACCGTGTAGATGTTGCCCTTTGAGTCAGTTGCAATGGAGTGTGCACCAAACCACTGACCAGGTTGACGTCCACCATCACCAAAACTCGAAAGCATGGTGAGTGACGCGCGATCGTAGATGTACACGCGTTCGTTCTTGCCGTCGGCCACGTACATGTATTTCTGCGCAGCGTCGGGTGAAAACGCGATGTCCCACACAGCGCCGTCACCGCCAGTCTTCGTGGCGATGAAAATCTCTTTCACGAACGAACCGTCGTTGTGAAATACCTGAATGCGATCACTCTGCCGGTCGCACACGTACACCAGTCCGTCGCTGGACGGCTGCGCGCAGTGAACGGGACCGCGAAATACTTTCTTGGGTTCCTCCCCCGGTTGATACGTACCTAATGGACCGTCATCCGGCTTGTTGCCGTACGCGCTCCAAAAACGTTTCAGTTTTCCGGTCGTGGCATCGATCACCACCACACGCCGGTTCTTGTAACCGTCGGCAACGTACGCTTCGTTGGTTTTCGGATCGACCACAATTTTGGCGGGCGAACCAAAGTTGACGGAGTCGTTGCTGCCCTGACCTTTGCCGGCGTGTCCGTATTGCGCAATAAACTTGCCGTCACGCGTGAAATTCAGAATGTGTGCATCGGTCGCGGCATTTGCGCCAATCCACACGTTGCCGCGGAAGTCGATCGAGATTCCGTGATTCGATTCCGGCCATTCGTACGGCGCGCCAGCAATTGCGCCGCCCCAACTGCGCAGCACATTGCCCTGTTGATCGAACTCGATAACCGGCGGCGCTGCGGTGCAACAGGCACTGTACGGCGGTGATTGATCGGCACCGCGTTCGTTCGCGGAAATTGTTGGTGGGCGATGCACAATCCAGACGTGATCGTCTGCATCGACGGCGACACCAACGGACATCCCGAGCACCCAGTTTTTGGGCAGCGGCTTGGGAAAGTTGGGATCGACCTCAAATTTTGGCGCCATCACGCTGTCACTCTGCATCTCGACAAACGGCGTGTCGGCACTCGAGAGGCCGTTAGTCGACATGTCGGCGTTGCTGGTGTACGCGCGTTTGGGCGCGAGCACAATGGCGGCGAGGGCGACCGATACTACGGCGCCGCTAACAAAAATGCGCTGGCTCATGGTTGGTTTCATGAATGGCGTGATGGATGCGCGATGAGTCGCATTGCGGTACGCGCGCGATCATTGCGGGAGGAATTTTTGCACCCGCTTGCCTTCATAGGCCTCGCCGGTATACACGTTACCGCGCGCATCCATCGCGAGTGAGTTGATGGCGTAGAATCGACCAGGCCAACGCCCGCCAGTACCAAACATGGAAAGCTGCTTCAACGTTTTGCGATCGAACAGGAGCACATTTTCGTTCTGGCCATCGGCCACCATCAGGTATTGCTGCGCCGCATCACTCGATAACGCAACATCCCACACCGAACCGTTGCCCAGCGACGTTGGTGCAACCGCAAACTCGCTCACAAACGTTCCGTCCTTCTTGAACACTTGCACCTTGTTGCCTTTGCGGTCACCAACGTACACCTGCCCGTCCTTCGACAGCGCGATTGAGCTCAGTCGTAGAAACGCCGCACCGTGTCCGGCCCATTGCCGCTTGAACGCACCCGACGTCGCATCAAGTACGACAACACGCTGATGGGTACCACCATCGGCCACGTACACTTCGTTCGCGGCGACATCAACTGCAACATCGGCGGGCCGATCGAGATTCGCGGGAATACTCGCGTCCGTTTGTCCGGGTTTCCCAATTTGCCGAACAAGTTTGCCCATGCTGCTGAATACAAGAATGTGCGCGTCGGCCGGAGCTGCAGTGGCGCCACCACCGCCACCAGCACGACCCG
>JBDUBA010000200.1:0-7279 GCA_040004335.1 Gemmatimonas sp. | reverse complement strand
ACAGCAACAAATTGCACTCGGCATTCAACCACAAACTGCGAAAATCGAGATTCGCACTTCCAACCACTCCCACCTGCCCGTCCACCACCATCGTCTTCGCGTGCAACACGGCGGCCTGATATTCAAATATTCGCACACCGGCCTTCAACAACTTCTGATATGTGCCGTGCGCCGCGTGCCGAATAAATGCGACATCGGTTTTGCCCGGCAATAACAAACGCACATCCACGCCGCGTTTGACCGCTTCCGACAACACATCCAACGCCCCAATGGGCGGCGCGAAATACGGCGTCGTTACCCACAACCGCGTGCGCGCCGCACCCCACAACGCCGACAACACCGCAATGGTCTCCGGCTGACCACGCCCGGGACGCGCATCGAGCACCATCACCGCATCCTCCTGCACCGACACCAGCGCTCCCTCCGTTAACCGACGCACTCGCCGACCACGCTTCTTGTCGCGACGAAGCGCCATCCGCCGCTCCAAACGCCTCCGAAATTTTGGATGCCGGATTGCTGCAAATCCACGGGGCGGCCGCACAATGCCCTCGCTCCACGACACGTATTCGAGTCCGGGCAACGCGTCACCGCCGGCCCGATCCCACCCCTCGGCGAACACCGCCGCGAGCTCACCACTCACCGATCCATCGACCCGAATAAACGTGTCGCGCCACGCCTTGGCCGTCGATCGAATGCTGGATCCGTACTCGACCCCGATGTTCATGCCGCCCGTAAATGCGACCTCACGGTCAATCACCAGGATTTTCCGATGATCCCGCCGCAAGGCATGCAACGGAGCGCGCCACCACGGATGAAAGAGACGAACCGCAATTCCCGCCGCCTCTAACGCTTGCCAATATTGTCGTCCGGTACCGAACGATCCAATTCCATCAGCCAGCACACACACTCGCACGCCGCGTTTAACCGCCGCCTCGAGATGATGAAACAGCGACACCCCCACGCGATCGTCGCGCAGGATATACGTCTCCACCAGAATTTCGTCCTTCGCCCGATCGCAAGCGGTGCCCATGATCCGAAACGCCTCCTCCCCATCAATCAGCAGTTTGGTGGGCAGCCCCGGATGCATGGGCGCGGGGTCAATTTCCTGAATAAGCGGACGAAACCCGGGATCACAAACGCCGTCTGGCAAACGACAGGCAGCTTCCCACGCTTGCCGCGCAGTTAACGGCGGCTGATAGACGCCACGTTCCCGATTCACAATTGGCCGCTCCGGCAGTGCAACAGTGCTCACGGGCGACTAGTCTAGTGTTGCTGATCGGGACGCATCATTTCCGAATATACCTCACACCGCACTCATGAATTTTGTCATCCGCCTGGTGGTCAACGCCGCCGCGCTCTGGCTCGCTGCTCGATTCATTACCGGCATTTCCTATTCAGGCGGTTGGCAAGGGCTCGTGGTCGTGGCCCTGGTCTTCGGCATCATCAACGCCTTCGTGCGACCAGTGTTGTCGTTTCTCTCGATGCCGATCCAGTTCGTCACGCTCGGGCTTTTCACGCTCGTGCTCAACGCGTTCATGTTGATGCTCACCTCGCGTGTCGCCAGCTCCCTGGGCGTGCCGTTCGTGGTCTCCGGACTGTTCCCGGCGGCGCTGCTGGGTGCAATTCTCGTGTCGATCGTCAGCCTGGTGTTAAGCTCACTGCTGGCCGATGAGAAGGACGAGCAGCACACATAGTCGTCGCGTTACGACGCGCTGTATCGCTTCCGCAGGTTGACCACTTCGTGCGTTGCCTGCCCCGGGTGCGTTCCGTACACCTGCTCTTGCATCCACTCCAGCTCGGCCTGTAGATCGGTTTGAAAAATTTCTTTGCACCAGGTTTTTGGTGGCTTGCCGTTGTCGCCGCTCCAGCTGTAGCCGCGCTGGCGCAGTGCGTCCTTCGTGTCGAAATGACTGCGGACCGCCGAAACACGCACCCGCGGTTTGCCGGCGCTCACGCGAAGATGTTGCATGGGCAACGACGTGTCAGCGAACGGTGTTGTCAGGATATGCAGCGTTGCGCGACAATCATCGAGTGCGCGATGGTGTGTATCCAGAAACGCCTGTGCGTGCGTGTACAACAGGAATTCCAGCTTGCGCGACGGCATGTTCATGGATTCCCAGGGCACATCGTTCATCGAGCAACCCCAATGAATCTCAGATAATGCCGGAAACCGGCGATCGACAAATGGACGATCGAACGCGGCGTTATGCGCGATGATCAATCCAACATCTTTTGAAAGTTCCCGCACGCGTTGTTCGTCAATCTGTTGGCCTCGCACGTCATCATCCGTAATGCCCGTGAGTTTCGCAATGTGCTCGGGAATGGGCCGACCGGGATCCTGTAACCACGACTCAGCGGCAAGCACCTGCACCACATGTCCGGTGCTCGCATCATACGTGAACAGAATCATTCCCAACTCGATGATGCTGTCTGATGCGTACGACAATCCCGTCGTTTCAACGTCGAGTAACAGGGCGCGTTTGAGTGGGCCTGTCGCGGGCCGCGAGGCGCTGAAATCGAGGGGTTGGAGCCGCCGCAGCACTCGATAGTCCCGGCTCACGCTGAGTTGTTGCGCGAGCAATTCGAGGTCCTGGGGCGATGGTTCTGGAGTCATGGTCTATGATAACGGACAGAGGCGCATCCATATCGACTGAACGGCGCACAGGCGCAATAACAAAAATCATGCGTGGCCGCACCAACTATTGCGGCACTCCTCCTTGCAGAATGAGCGCGAGTTTGTCGAGATCGATGTTACCGCCGCTCACGATACAGACCAAACGTTTTTCACTGAGTTTTCCGGTTAAGGCCGCGGCAACGGCCGCGGCTCCCGCACCCTCCGCCACAACATTGGCCCGCTCGACCAACAAACGAACTGCCGCGGCAACTTCAGCAACAGTTACAGTCACAGTTCCGGCCAGCAGTGAATGCGCAAGCGGCCACATCTCCTCCGACACACCGTTGCTTCCAATACCGTCAACAAAACTTGGTTGCCGCGTAACCGCTGTGCGTAAACCGGCAGCAAACGATGCGGAGAGCGGGGCCGCAGTTTCCACTTCGACCGCATACACTTTTGTGCGCGGACTCAACACACTCGCGGCCGCCGCAATGCCGCACGCCAATCCGCCGCCGCCGTACGGAACCAAAATCGCATCAACGTCTGCGTGATCATCAAAAATCTCGGCAGCAATTGTGCCGTTGCCCGCCATCACGTTCGCATCAGCGAATGGGTGCACGAACAACCCGGGAATTCCGGCGCGGCCGTGGTTCACGATGGTTTGCCACCAATCGTCGAATGGCAGCTTGATGATTTCGCCGCCGAGGCGTTCAACCGCATCAGTTTTTGCTTTTGGTGCGGTTTCCGGAACAACGACTCGGCACTTCACGCCGAGTTCGCGCGCACACCAGGCGACACCCTGTGCCATGTTGCCCGCACTCGCCGTGTACACTCCGTCCTTCAGTGCATCCTTGCCAACAATAGCCATCGCGTTGGCCGCACCACGCAACTTGAATGAACCAATGGGCTGCAGGTTTTCAAGCTTGAGAAACACTTCATGCGCCCTAGTGTCCGCATTGAGTTTGACCAGTGGCGTGCGAACGACTGTCGATTTGATTCGCGCGCGTGCCGCTTGAACATCGTCTGCCGAAACTGGGGAGAGCGTGCGAATCATCGCGGGTTTTGTGGAAGTGGTTGCTCAGTCAGAATGGCCTGCCACGCGCGCGCAACTCGTTCGGTTGGTAACCACGCCGTTGGAAAACCCGGTGCCGGGCCATCACCGTTGGGTGCAAACGTTTTGGTTTTGAAGTCGCCAATAAACGCGGGCTTTTCGGGCATCGGTATGAGCGGTCCAGGTGACGCTGGTAAACGTGCGGCCATGACGTCCTCGTAAAACGGGATTGCAAGATCGCGCGATTTTCCGACGATGTGTGCCGCACCCGGTTCTTCGGAGAGCGCCCAAAGCGCGCCACCGCGACGATTGACGGCAAACAATCCGACAATCGTGTTGGTGCGGAACTCCAGATCCTTTCCGCCAACAAACAGTACGCCGGGTACTGCGCGTGATGCCTTCGACAACAGCGCGCTGTAATAGATGCCGCCCTTGTTCACCACAAATGCAATGACGCGTTCGGGCTTCCACGCTACAAATTCGTAATTGAACTGACCGCCGGCCGACATTCCCCATAGCAACATCGGAGCCGTGCTCAGTTCAGCGTGTTTTGACTGTTGCGCGAACGTGTTAATGGCGGAGAGCAGCGCGTCGCCGCTGCCCTCAGAAACTTTGATGTATTCTTCGATGAAATTCTGGTCGTGCTGTTTGTCTTTGAAGTAGCAGGCAACCAGCGCAAGCTTGTTCTTGACGGCGAACGCTTGCCACACGGTATCCTGTGCGCTGGCGCGACCGTCGCCATTTGAGCCGGGTACCAGCAGCACGATTCCGCGCAGCGTTTCCACATTGTCGGGATACCAAAAGCGAAACTGCGCAATATCAAAATTCTTGCCGGGCGGAATCGAACCCTCAAGCGTCGTTCCGTTGTATGGCGACTTCACCGGAGTCACACTGCCTGAGGCGCGCGGTGTTTGCGTTGCCCCGTTGCTCGTTATGATGGCACTCACCAGCAACAAGGAAATCGCGAATTTGGATGCGCGCATGTCTCGAACCATCAGGTGTGAGTGGAACGGCGAACGCTCCGGCCGGAAGCGTACGCCTACGAAGAGGCTACAGTCGCGGGGTCACGACCGCCACTGCTTCGGCCGATGTGATGACATCGATCACCTCAAAATCGACAATATCGCGCCACGCCGCCATCCATTCATCCAGGAGCGCGCGGTCGTCACATTCCATCACCTGAAAACAGCGTTGAAGGTCGCTGGTGACCCAGCTGGAAACGTACGTAAGCCCCGCTGGTGCCAAGCGGCCGCGTTCGCGGAAACGGCGGTAGACCGGGTCGGGATTGCCGTCTTTAAAATTTTCGATCACCATGTAGAGCATGCGGGATACCGTCCATTCGGGGCGTTATGCGGGGTCTTTCGCGCGTGTCCGCGTCACGCCGGTGAAGATGCCGATGCCGAGGAGAATCAGGCACGCGATTGCGATGTACTGTTGCGGAACATGCATGGCAACCAGCGCCCAGGCGATTCCGCCAATGAAAAGTGCGGTGCCGATGAGATAGATGGCGAAGGACATGACCCAGCTCCGGTTGTAGACGGGACGATAGGGCCAAAACAGCCCGACGTTTCGGAATGTTACACTGTAGCGCGCTGCTGGATTCCGACACGTGTGATTGTCACATTTTGCTGCCGGCCGGCGGGCAGAGCTCAAGCCATTGCACTCCCCTGTGCGAATCGCGATTCTTGGCACTCGCCCGAATGTATTGACTCACCACAGCGGAGTACGCCAGAACGATGCCCATGCCGCACCGCGCGCGACGGGGATCCTCGAAGCGGATGGTGCTGGTCGCCGTCCTGGTGGGCACAGCGCTCATGGTCAGTCTCGTGCGGAAGTCCAACGCGCCGCCCGTAGTCAATGAGCTCGATCCGACCCCCTCAAACTCAGACACCGGCAAGTACGTTGCTGCCGTCGACGAAGGGCTTGGCGCGTCCATCGCACTGGTGCTGGATGTGTCCGGCTCCATGCGCGACAAGACGCCTGGTGACCAGCGTCCAAAGTATCTCGTAGCGCGTGAGGCGCTCCGGACAATTCTTGCCACAACCGATGAATTTGTGGCGCGCCAACCCGATTTTCCGATCAACGTTGGTCTGTATACGTTCAGCGACAAAATTACGCGCGTGGTGCCGGTGGCCCGTTACGATCGCGTCAAGCTTGACGCGGCGCTGGCGGCGCTGGTTCGCCCTGACGGTGGCACCGCCATTGGTGATGCAATGGACGTGGCGCGCGAAGACCTGTACAAAGCCGGAACCTTTCGGAAATACATTCTCGTAGTGACCGACGGCGCCAACACCAACGGACGCGATCCGGAAGAGGTGGCCCGCGAAATTGCCGCTCGCAGCGAAGGCGCCGTGCGCCAGTATTTTGTCGCATTCGACATCGACAAGGAGCGGTTTGCGTTTCTCAAGGATGTGAACGGTGACGTACTTGGCGCGGCTAACGGACTCGCGCTGAGTGCCAGTCTGGACTCAATTTATCGTGGCAAGATTCTCGCCGAAGCCATGAACGCTGGCGAGACGCCGTCCCCTGCCCGCCGTGACAGCGGCGGCGTTCCCAGGAAACCATAGCGATGATTATCGGAAAATTTTTCGGCGCGCTGCGAGCTCAGCTCAACAAGCTGGCAAACATGTTTTTCGAATCCGACCCCATTGCCGTGATGCAACTGGAAGTTGACCAGGCCACGGAACGCCTCAAAGAAGGCCGCAAAGGGCTCGAGATGTACCGCGGCCTGGTGGAGGCCGTGGCGCGACAGGTGACGACCG
Organism: Gemmatimonas sp.; assembly: GCA_040004335.1. Taxonomy (GTDB): domain Bacteria; phylum Gemmatimonadota; class Gemmatimonadetes; order Gemmatimonadales; family Gemmatimonadaceae; genus Gemmatimonas. The sequence goes on along the minus strand of JBDUBA010000200.1, from coordinate 852 downwards.
CCAAAGCGAATGCGACGCAACTCGAAGCGCAGATCAAAGCGCATCTCAAGGCCGGCAACCGCGACATGGCGGGGCAGCTTGCACTGCAGCTGCAGAAAGTGCAGACCGAACTGGCCGCCAACGAAGGCCAGCTGCAAATGCACGAAGGCGCGTATCAGAACAACCTGCTCAAAATCCAGAAAGCGAACAAGGATATCATCAAGGTTCGCGAAAAAATCACGAAGTATCACGCCGAACTCAAGATGAGTGCGGCCGAGGCGGAGATTTCCCAGCTCTCCGAGTCGTTTGACATGAACATGACAACCGACTTCGGTCAGATTGAAAGTGTCATCCAACGACAGATTGACACCAACCGTGGCAAGGCGCGTGTTGCATCCGACATGTCATCCAAAGGCATCGAAACCATCAAGGCCGAGGAAGCGGCGGAGAAAGTGATGGCCGAAGACCTGTTGTCCAAATTCGAAGTACAACTCGGACTCAAGTCGCCGGAAACGACGCCACTTACCGAAACCGTCAAGAATCTGGGCCCATCGGTCCAGAATACATCCACGAACTAATCCGAACGATCAATGGCAAACGGAAAACCGAAACCGCTATTCTTCCTGGTCATGCTGGCCGTCGTGGGTGGGCTCATCTACGTCGGCGTCAACCGATTCAGCAAGCGCGACGGAGCGGGCGACACGTCCACTCTGTCTTCGGAAGAACTCGCGAAGCTCAAGGGCGGCGCTGAAGCGCCCGACAACACCAGCCTCACGACCGTCAAGGAATACACCTTCGTTCCGGGCACGAAGCTTCCCGAAGTGAAGGGTTCGTCCGCGTACACCCCGCTGGTGGACAACACCGTGCGCATGG
>JBDUBA010000032.1:0-7311 GCA_040004335.1 Gemmatimonas sp. | reverse complement strand
TCAAGCGGTGGCTCACCAAGTGGTGGCTCCTCGAGCGGGGGCGGTTCAACCGGCGGCAGTTCCGGCGGATCCTCGAGCAAAGGCGATTCGTGAGCCAAGCCGACGCGATCCGCGCCGAAATCACCCGCACTGCCGTCGCACTCGGCGCGCCGAGTGACGTAACCGTTGTCCTCGAACGTCCGCGCGATCCAACGCACGGCGACTGGTACACGAACGTCGCCATGACACTTGCAAAAGCGCTCAATCGCAAACCGCGCGATATTGCGGAAGCGTTGGTCGCGGGCATGCAGTTGAACACGGTCGGAGTGAGCAGTGCCGAAATTGCAGGACCGGGCTTCCTCAACTTTCGGCTCGATCCCGGATTTCAGGCGAAGGGGTTGCTGCAAATTCTGGCAAACCCCGAGCAGTGGGGACGCAGCAATACCGGTCACGGCAAACCCGTGGTCGTGGAGTTTGTGTCCGCGAATCCTACGGGGCCGCTTCACGTTGGACATGGACGACAGGCGGCGCTCGGTGACGCCATCAGCACGTTGTTGGAATACACGGGATGGAATGTCTCGCGCGAATTTTATTACAACGATTCGGGCGTGCAGATTGCAAATCTCGCGTTGAGTTTGCAGGCACGCGTTCGTGAATTGGGTGGCAGAGCGGTCGAGATTCCGGAAGGCGGATATCACGGCGAATACATTCGCGAAATCGCGGAGCGTTACATCGCTGAAAATCCGTCGGACAAAGCGGGCAACGATCTCGATGCCATGCGCATCTTTGCGGTCGCCGCGTTACGTCACGAACAGGATCTCGATCTGCAGGCATTTGGCGTCAAGTTCAACACGTATTATCTCGAGAGTTCGTTGTACTCCGACGGTCTCGTTGCAAAAACCGTTGAAGCGCTGAAACATTCGGGACACACGTACGAAGAAGAAGGCGCGCTGTTCCTGCGCACCACCGAATTTGGTGATGACAAAGACCGCGTGATGAAAAAGAGCGCGGCCAAAGGCGGCGATTATACCTACTTCGTGCCCGACGTTGCGTATCATGTCACGAAATGGGAGCGTGGGTTCAAGCGCGCCATCAACGTGCAGGGCGCCGATCATCACAGCACGGTCACTCGCGTGCGCGCCGGCCTGCAAGCGATGGAGATGCACATTCCAAAGGGATATCCCGATTACGTGTTGCATCAGATGGTAACGGTGATGAAAGGCGGCGAGGAAATGAAAATTTCCAAACGCGCCGGCGCGTATGTGACCGTGCGTGATCTCGTTGACGAGGTGGGTCGTGACGCGGTTCGCTACTTCTTCCTGATGCGGAAAGGCGATTCGCAACTCGTATTCAACATCGACGTTGCGCGTTCGCAGTCGGAAGAAAATCCGGTGTATTACGTGCAGATGGCGCACGCGCGCATGAGCGGCATTTTCCGGAGCGGCGCAATCGATGCAACGACCATCACGGGTCAGGGCGTCGATCTCAGTGTCCTGACCGAAACTGCCGAGCAGGAACTGATCAAGATGTTGTTGGACTTTCCGCGTCTGGTGCAACAGTCAGCGGAAACACTCGAGCCGCATCGTCTCGCCACGTGGTTGCTGGAAACGGCAACGGCCGCACACACCTGGTATCACAAGCATCACGTGCTTGATGAACCCGACGACATAACGCGCGCGCGCCTCGTGCTCGCCCGTGCAACGCAACTTGGACTGGCTGCCGGGTTGCGCATCCTTGGACTTTCTGCGCCGGAGCGCATGTGACTGTAACCGCTGGTTCAAATTTCCCGAGCGGCGCATCGCCGGTGCTGGTGGTCGGATCGGTCGCGCTTGATTCTGTCGAAACGCCGTTTGGAAAGGTGGATGACGCCATTGGTGGATCGGGCGTCTTCTTTTCCTCGTCGGCATCACATTTCACGCGCGTGCAACTTGTGGGTGTAGTTGGTAGCGATTATCCACGGCAGAAGTTGGCGCCTCTCGAAGCCCGCGGGGTCGATCTGGCAGGATTGGAAACGGCGGAGGGATCGAGTTTTCGCTGGCGTGGACGATATCGCCACGATTTGAACTCAGCCGAAACGCTCGAAACGCACCTTGGTGTATTCTCGAATTTCCGTCCGCAAATTCCCGAGCAGTTTCGCAATTCGCCGTTTGTGTTTCTGGCCAACATCGATCCGCGCTTGCAGCTGCAGGTGCTCGAACAGGTAGACAAACCGAAACTCGTGGCGTGCGACACGATGAATTTCTGGATTGAAAGCCGTCGTCCGGAACTGCTGGAACTGCTGAAACACGTTGATCTGGTAACGCTCAATGATGGCGAAGTTCGTCAGCTCACAAACGAGAGCAATCTCGTGAAAGGAGCGAAGTGGATTCTCGATCGTGGTCCGAAGTTCGTGTTGATCAAGAAAGGCGAACACGGCGCGTTCATGTTCACGAAAGACAGCGTGTTCTTTGCGCCGGCGTATCCGCTCGAATCAGTGTTTGATCCAACGGGCGCGGGTGATTCATTTGCCGGCGGATTTATCGGGTATCTTGCGGCCAACAACGACCTGAGCGAAGCCGCCATGCGCCGCGCCGTCGTGATGGGTTCCGCCATGGGGTCGTTTGCCGTAGAGAAATTTTCCAACGAACGCCTGCTCGAAATTTCACGCAAAGACATCGACGCGCGTGTGCAGGAATTCCGCAAGCTCGTTTCGTTTGACGAGGATATGCCGTCGGCGTTGCAGGCGGAGAACGCGAAGTGATGCAGTCGAATTCTTCAAACCGCACCAACCACACGCCGCTGGACTATCGCAGCGCTGGTGTCGATATCGACGCGGGAGAAGAAGCAAAGCACCGTTTGAAACGGCTCGTTGAATCGACGTTTACGGTGGGTACGCGCGGCGCGTTTGGTGGGTTTGGCGGAATGTTCAAGATTCCGTCGGGATTTCAATCACCGTTGATGGTGGCGAGTGCCGATGGTGTCGGCACAAAAATTAAAGTCGCCATCGAAGCCGATCGGCACGACACCATCGGGCATTGCCTCGTCAATCACTGCACGAACGACATTCTGGTACAGGGCGCCGAACCCCTGTTCTTTCTCGATTACGTGGCCTTCGGAAAGTTGATCCCGTCGGTGGTCGAAGCGGTGGTTGCAGGCGTCGCAGCCGGCTGTCGGGAAAACGGTTGCGCATTGATTGGTGGTGAAACCGCGGAGATGCCTGGTGTCTACACGCCGCCCGACTACGATCTTGCCGGTTTCATTGTCGGCATTGTCGAAGAAGAGCGCGTGTTGGGGAGTGCCCGTGTGCAGGATGGCGATGCCTTGATCGCATTGGCGAGCAACGGATTGCACACGAACGGATATTCGCTCGCACGCCGCATTGTGTCCGAGCGGCTTGAGTTGGCGATGCATGAGTCATTTCCAGATATGCCCGGAAGTTCGGTGGCAGATGTGTTGCTCAAGGTGCACCGGTCATATCTGAGCGCGCTTCGTCCCGTGCTCGACGGAGTGCACGCAATGGCGCACATCACGGGCGGTGGATTGCCTGGCAACCTCAATCGCGCGCTCCCTGCACATCTCGATGCCTTTGTTGATGCCAGCACGTGGACCATTCCAACGGAATTCCAGGTATTGCAATACGCGGGCGTGGTTTCACAGGCGGAGATGTTCCGGGCCTTCAACATGGGAGTCGGTATGGTTGTTATTGCACCGCAAGATCAGGTCGCGCGAGTAATCGAACGCGCAACGGCGAACAACATCGCCGCCTGGGAGTTGGGCCAGGTAGGTGCGGGCAGCGGCGCGGTGCGTATCGACGGAAAGGTGTTGTGATGCGTGTTTCTTTTTCAAAGCTGATGAACGGCGCGCGGCTCAAGCGCATGTTCGTTCAGGTGACCTTGGTTACGCTCGGGGTTGTTGGTGCGGGGCAATCGCTTCGGGCGCAGAACGGCCCCACTGAGCCTCGTTGTGAATCAACCACAACCGCCGCCGATGCCTGCAACAAGTTGTTCGACATGTTCCGTTTGATCTCACCGCAAATTGGTGTCGCGCTGGGCGGCGGCAATTCAATGCCCGGCGAAAACGGAACGCTTGGTGGCCCAAGCAAATATTCATTAGCACTCCGCGTGTCGGCCATCGATGGAATTGTGCCAAAGAACTTTGACGCCGTTTCTGGCCCGGCGGCACCGTCAAGCAATCTTGGAGCGCAGCGCGCGCCAATCCCGATGATTTCTGGAGATATTGCCACCGGAGTCTTTCAAGGCTTTGCGTACGGCCTCACGAATGTTTTCGGCGTCGACCTGTTGCTTGGGCTGACCTACGTGCCCAGCATCAACAAGGACGCCGTAAAGCTCGACCCATCGGGATTGGGCGTCAAAGCCTCATACGGCGTGCGGCTTGGATTGCTGCAGGAATCGGCCGCCGTTCCAGGTGTGAGTATTTCGTACCGTGATCGCGCGTTGCCCAACTCGGCAATCACGTTTGCATCCAGCAACGACACGTTGCGAGTGAAGGGCGCGTCGGTCGACACGCGATCTCTTCGCATTGTTGCGGGCAAACATTACAAGTTTATCGGCGTGAGTGGCGGCTACGGTCGTGATCAAGTGCGCGCCAGAAGTTTATTCGAGGCGGTGGTGCACGACGGCGCATCCTCCATTTCCAGCGCATTGCCCGCGGCGGAATACAACGTGACGCGCAGCAACGCGTTCGCCAGTGTGTCGCTTGGCTTACCGCGCGCACAGCTGGTGGGCGAGATCGGCTGGTCAGGCGCCGGCGACGCACACGAGACCAGGAACACGTTTGATGGAAACAACGTCAATGCGAAATACCGCTACTACACGTTCGGCTTGAGCTTCCGTCCCTGAGTTCGCGGGGATCACGGTGTCGACGACGAAAACAACTTCGATCATGGACGCGCGCCATATGCGCCGCGCGTTGGCGTTAGCGGAACGTGGAGCCGCCAATGTCGCGCCCAATCCGATGGTGGGTGCCGTTGTGGCGGTTGGCGAACGTGTGGTTGGTGAAGGATGGCACGCGGAGTACGGTACCGATCACGCCGAAGTAGTCGCACTGCGCAATGCGGGTGAACACGCGCGCGGCGCGACGTTGTACGTAACGTTGGAACCGTGCAACCACACGGGCAACACGCCGCCGTGTGTGAACGCAATAATTGCGGCGGGCATCAAGCGCGTCGTCTTCGCAATTGCTGATCCGAATCCAATCGCACAAGGCGGTGCGGCGGCGCTACGTGCCGCCGGCATCGAAGTTGAGAGTGGCGTATTGGCCGAGCAGGCAACCGAACTCAATCAACCGTTTCTGTTTGCCGCGCGAGGTGCAACGCGCCCATGGGTCACGCTCAAACTGGCACTGTCACTTGACGGGGCCGTGGTGGATGCGTCGCGCGAACGCGGTTGGTTAACAGGGCCGCGTGCACAAAAGGCGGTGCACTTCATGCGCGCACGCGCGGATGCAATTGGTATCGGCATCGGTACCGCGCTCGCGGATGACCCAAGGCTGACCATACGAGATGCCCCCGCGCCGCGCGTCTCGCCCGCGCGCGTGGTCTTCGACCGCGCCGCGCGGCTCCCGCTCGACGGCCAGCTCGTTAAAAGCGCGCGCACCACCCGGTTGATTGTTCTGGCGGCCGGTCGGTCCCCCAGCCGTGAGTCGGCCCTCGCCGCGGCCGGCGTCGAAGTGATTCGGGCAGTGGATATCACGGCGGCGCTGACGGCGCTCCGCGAGCGTGGCGTCCGGCATTTGCTGGTCGAGGGCGGGGCAGTGGTTGCCTCCGCGCTGATGGCCGCCAGTCTGGTGGACCGCCTGATTATCTTTCAGGCACCGGTCATTCTGGGGCGAGACGCGATCAACGCGTTTAGCGGCGTTGCGCCACAACGGGCGCATTCAGCAGCACGGCTGCGCGTGATTTCACGCAAGACGTTTGGTGCCGACCTCATGACCACTTACGCTGTTTCCACACCCTGACTTCCGGGATGTTTACTGGACTCGTTGACGACATCGGCATCATTCAGCAGGTCACCGAAACCGAAGCTGGTCGCGAATTGCTGATTTCGTGCCGCTATGCGGATTTGGTGATTGGCGAGAGTGTGGCCGTGAACGGTGCGTGTTTGACTGTGCGCACGTCCGGAACGGATGATCATGGGTACGGCTGGTTTACCACGGCGGCAATTGTCACCACGCTCGACCGCACAACCATTGGTTCGTGGGGTAAGGGGCGGCGATTGAACCTGGAACGTGCGCTTCGCGTGGGCGATCGTCTTGGCGGTCATCTTGTGCTGGGCCACGTGGATACGATGGTGCTCGTTCGTGCCATCGCCACGCGTGACGACGCACTTCTCATCGATCTCGCGCTGCCGGCGCACGTTGCGCGCCTCATGGTGGCGCATGGCTCAATCACCGTTGACGGCGTCAGCCTCACCGTCAACGCACTGCTCAACGACAACGGTGTGCAACTGTCGTTGATTGAACACACCCTGCGACATACAACGCTTGATGATCTGGTTGTTGGCGATGCGGTTCACGTTGAGGCCGATGTACTGGCCAAACACGTCGAACGTTTGTTGCAATCGCAGCTCGCGGCGTCACCGCCGATGGCGTTCGGACACGCAACGGTCGAGTAATTCAAGGCACTACGGAGAAACACATGGCTTTTGATACCATAGAACGCGCTCTCGCCGACCTCAAGGCTGGCAAGTTTGTGCTGGTAGCCGACGACGAAGATCGCGAAAACGAAGGGGATTTGATCTGCGCCGCGGAGAAAATCACACCAGCAATGGTGAACTTCATGCTTGAAGCGAAAGGCATGATCTGTTTGGCAATTACCAACGAACGCGCAGATCATCTCGGTCTCACGCCGCAGACGGAAGACAACACCGAATCGATGAGCACCGCGTTCACGGTGAGCATCGATGGCGCAGCGAAATACGGCGTGACCACAGGGATCAGCGCGAGTGATCGCGCAAAAACCATTCAGGTGGCAGTCGATCCATCGTCCACGCGTCATGACTTGCGCGTGCCGGGGCACATTCACCCGTTGCGTGCACGTGACGGCGGCGTGTTGCAGCGAGTTGGGCATACCGAAGCAGCGGTCGATCTGGCGCGTCTCGCAGGTTTGCAGCCGGCCGGTGTAATCGTGGAAGTGCTCAACAAGGACGGCACAACCGCGCGTCGTCCGCAGCTCGAAGTGTTTGCCGCCGAACATGGCATCGCTTTTATCACGATCGCGCAACTCGTTGCGCATCGTTTGCAAACGGAACGCCTGGTGCATCGCGTGGCTGAAGCGGATTTGCCTACAGATTTCGGCAAATGGCGCATCATCGGTTACAAGAATGACGTGGATGC
>JBDUBA010000013.1:0-2205 GCA_040004335.1 Gemmatimonas sp. | reverse complement strand
GTCATCGAAGCGGATTTGCGTGAACGCGGCATTCTGTTCAAGTCGCAGAAATTGTCGCATCCATATCCGCACTGCTGGCGTTGTGGCACGCCGTTGTTGTATTACGCGCGTGGGTCGTGGTTTGTGCGCACCACGAGTTTCAAAGACGAAATGATGTCGCGCAATGCGCACATCAACTGGAATCCGGCGGAAACGGGATCCGGTCGATTTGGCGAGTGGCTGTCGAACAACGTTGACTGGGCAATTTCGCGTGACCGCTACTGGGGAACGCCCTTGCCGGTGTGGGTCAACGACGAAGACGCGACTGAAGTTGTGGTGATTGGCAGCTACGCCGATCTTGCGAAAAATCTCGGTCGCGAATTGCCCGCCAATTTCGATCCGCACAAACCGAACATCGACGCATACACGTGGCCTGCGGCCAGCGGCTCGGGCACCATGCGTCGTGTACCTGAAGTCATCGATGCGTGGTTTGATTCCGGATCGATGCCGTTTGCGCAGTGGCATTATCCGTTTGAAAATCACGACAAGGTGCAGGCGCAATTTCCGGCGGATTTTATCGCCGAAGGTGTGGATCAAACGCGTGGATGGTTCTACTCGCTGCTCGCGATTGCAACCGGGTTGGGTGATGCGCTGCCGAACAATGGCAACGGTCAAGCGTCGCCGTTCCGCAACGTTGTAGTGAACGATCTCGTGCTCGATGCCAACGGGCAAAAAATGTCCAAGAGCAAAGGCAACGTGGTGAGTCCTTGGGCAGTGATGGAGCAACATGGCGCTGACGCAGCGCGGTTGTTTGTCATGGCAGCGAGCCAGGTGTGGTTGCCGCGTCGGTACGACGACAATTCCGTGCGCGAAGTGGCTGGGCGTTTTCTACTGACGTTGCGCAATGTGTACAGCGGCATCTTTGCGCAGTACGCGAATTTCGGTTGGGAACCAAGCGATCGCGATCCGGCTATTGCCAGTCGCCCGGCGCTCGATCGCTGGGTGTTGTCTCGGCTCACGCGCGTGGAAAAAGAAGTCGATGCACTGATGACCGCGTACGATGCGACCGTTGCCGTCCGCAGCGTCATGAAATTTTTTGATGAAGACGTATCGAAATGGTACGTCCGTTTGTCGCGCAATCGCTTTTATGAAGTGGACACAGACGACAATCGTGCCGCATTTGCCACGTTGCACGAAGTGTTGACCGTGACCTGTCGTTTGCTGGCGCCGTTCACGCCGTTTTTGACCGATGCGATGCATCGTTCGTTAACGGGTGATTCGGTACATCTCGCGTCGTATGTGCGGGCCAACCCACCCGAGATGGATGGGGAGTTGGAGCAGGCGATGGTGGACATCCGACAGCTGGCCAATCTGGCGCACGCCGCGCGCGATGCGGCGAACGTGAAAGTGCGTCAGCCGTTGCCGGGCATTCAGTGCGTGGTGCCGGGCGATTCAACCCTGCTGATGACGCTGTCCGGTTTACTTGCGGCCGAACTGAACGTCAAACAAGTGTCGTTCCTGCAGAGTACCGACGGGCTGGTCAGCCTCGAGGGCAAGGCGAACTTCAAGGCGCTGGGCAAGAAGTTTGGAAAGGAGACACCGCTGGTTGCTGCTGCCATTCCGACGCTCGGTGTGACGGAACTTCGAACCCTTGCCGAGGGTGGCAGTGTAACCATCGAGGTTGCGGGTTCGGCAAGGCTGATTGAGCCCGACGACGTGACGATTATCCGGCGTGCCTCGGGCGACGCGGTGGTGCAGGAAGCGCAGGGTTATGGCGTGGCGCTCGATGTGACCGTGACCCCCGAGCTTCGGTCAGAAGGGCAGTCCCGCGAACTGATCAGCAGGGTTCAACGATTCCGGAAGGAAGCGGGGCTGGAGGTCAGTGATCGCATCGCCCTTGCCGTGAAAGGCGATGACGAGTTGGAGGCCGCGGTGGTTGCACACCGTGATCGCATTATGGAGGAAACGCTGGCCTTACGTGTGTTGCTCGGAGAAGACGCAGCATCGCCGCTACGCATGGGCGCCGCTGCCAACGAAATTGGTTCCTGGACTGCCACCCAAGTGACCGACGTTGAAGGACGTTCGGTACACCTCGCGCTTAGAAAGGAAGAACTCTGATGCCCGGTACTCCCGTTACACCTGCAGCAAAGAAGCCGAAGCCCATGCCCAAGAAGCAGCTGGCGCATTTTGAAAAGCGCCTGATGGAAGAACGTCGGCGTGTGATCA
>JBDUBA010000124.1:0-7359 GCA_040004335.1 Gemmatimonas sp. | reverse complement strand
TTCTAACTGACTCACTGCTTCCGGACTTGACGGACTTGACGGACTTGACGGACTTGGCCGACGGGGGCTTTAGTGAAACTTCTAACTGACTAACTGCTTCCGGACTTGACGGACTTGGGCGGACTTTGCGGACGCTCTTGTGCGCGAAAGTAGTGCGGTGTGATGCACCGACTCTTTTGGTACTTCTTTAACTGATCGCGGGAACGAGTCATGATGTTTCGTCGTCTCGCAATTTTGTATGTTTTGGCCAGCGCCACTGTTCACGGGCAAACTGTGCGTGACAGTGCCGGAGTTCGCATTGTTTCTTACGCACAATCGGCTACTGCGAAAACGAACTGGCAAATTGTTGTTAAGGCGTTGATTGAAATTGGCGGAGCGAGTGGCGTTGGGCCCACCGAATTGACGGATGTTTGGGGTGTTGCGCGGACGGCAACGGGGGGAGTTGTGTTGTCCGATGGCGCGACGCAACAACTTCGTGTGTTCGATGCCAACGGACGTTACGTGCGCACGATGGGACGCAAAGGTGATGGGCCGGGGGAGTTCACGCAGATTCGTCACGTGGCAATTCATGGCGACACTGTAATTGGACTTGATGACACACGCGGAACCGCGGCGTTTGCGATGGACGGAAAACTGTTACGGCAGGCGCCGTTTCCATCGCTGAGTCCATATCACGCGGTTGATCCGTGGGGCGTCATGGCCGACGGACGCACGATTGAAGGTGCGGCACCACGCGAAACGATGGCGATGTTACAACAGGTCGGGACGCGTATTCAAATGCGTGGACTGTTTGCGATCGCTTCGAACGGCAGGTCCGCAAAACTGCTCGATTCATTTCCAACGTACGAGTATTATCGTGCGGCAAGTGATCCGCCCGGTGGCGACGACGTGGCGTTTGCGCCGACTGGTTCTGTAGCTGTATTTGGAACACGGATTTGTGTTGGGCGCGGTGTGCGTTACGAAGTTCGATGCATGAATGCTGCAGGGGTAACTCAGCAAATCATCCGTCGGGATGTTGCGGCTGTTCCGGTGACGGAGGCCGCGCGCGATGCTCACCGGAAAGGGCGCAGTATGTTACCCGCGGGAAATCAGGAAGGTCACAACGTCTCGCAAGCAACACTCGATCAACTGGCTGCAAAAACACGATTCGCGACGAACTTTCCGGCCTATGCTCGAATACTTGCCGGAAAAAACGATGAATTGTGGGTTAGTGACTACTCGTACGACTCTGCAATGCGTGGCCCCGGGAAACAGCCAACTCCGAAGGAAGTGTTACACTGGAATGTGTTCGCACGAGACGGCGATTGGATTGGCTCGATTGATTTGCCGGCACGCTTCGTGTTGATGGAAGCGGGTCGCGACTATGTGTTGGGTATCAATCGTGATGAAGATGGCGTTGAGCGCGTTACGATGTATCGGATGACTCGAAACTAACGGTAAGAAGAGGGCGAGCTGATTTTGGCGTGGTTTAACCTGCAGGGACGCGGAGCACTGCGGAGAATTCTGAGAACGGCGGAGACTACGAGCAGTTCGCTGGCGCAGAATCAAATCAGCGAGTGCGTGCGCGCGCGAACGTGGAATCCCAGACCGCAAGCGCGGGTTTCGGAGCGAGCACTGAATCGACCATTCCGATACGCGCAAACGGAAGCACCCTCGGATCGAATTGCGCTTGAAATGCCACCAGATCAATGTCGGCGAACAGCAGCTGAAAAACGTAGTTTGCGCCGACTTGATCGGCGAGTTGCATCTGCCGCGCGATCCAATGTGCCTGTCTAGCGGGCGATGAGGTGACAGCACTTGTGTTGGCTGATGACCAACCGCCTTCAGTGATGACGACGGGAATGGCGCGCCCATTCAGTGGTTTGCGGTACCAATCGTCGGGCATCTGCGCGGGATCGGTGAAACCCGCCAGAAACGGGTACGACGACAATCCAATCCACTGCGTGAACGGAAAGTCCCGAAAGTCCTGTTCGACGCCGACGTATTGATTGGTGCCTTGCAACCGACCCCACGCCAAATCCACCTGAACACTCACAAAGAGTGGCAATGTTGGATCTTCCAATCGGACATCGCGAGCGGCATCGTTCGCCATTTGCACTACGGCCTGGTAGACACGCGCGGGGGCACCAAAACGGATCAAGTTCGTCTCGGCCGCGAGGCCAAGCGCTACCGGATGGACTTCGGCAACGACGGCACGTGCCCACGCGCGGTACAACGCTTGCACAGACGGTTCGGTAATGCTGCGACCTGCCGCTACAAGTTCCGCGGCTTGAGCCGTGCGATCGACTCCGTTGGTTGCGTCAATGACAACGACGATGTCGAGATTGCGGCTTCGGTAGAGGTTGACCAGTCCGGCGAACTCACGATGCGCGATGGCGGTTGGTGATTCTCCGCTCAGGAGCTCCGTCCACTTCGGTTCGAGATGGATGATGGCTGCATCGGCGCGCGGTAACCAGATGGCGATGACACTCGCGGCACGCGAAATGTCGGGTGTTGGCGGAAAGCCCGAGAACCCGAGTCGGTAAGTCCGGGTGACGGCTGAATTGGTTGCTGGAGCTGCTGGTTTGTCGGCGGCGCAGGCGGCCCACGCAACCAGGGCGCAGGCGATCGAATACGTTTTGCGGAGGCTCATTGTCGAGGCCTGGAACGGGTTCGCCATCATTCCGACCGTACGAGACCAGTGGCAAAACGATGTCACTTTTGTGGTGACAATTTGCAACTCAGGTGGTGACGCCACCCGTTAATTTCCACTGCATGAGATCAACCCGCGACCGCTACCTTCCGCCCGACCACGACGCGTACGTCGCGGCCCAGCCGTCAACCGGCCGCATCATTGTGATCGCGCCAACGCGCGCGGCGTGCGAGACCATCGAACTTGCCGTCGGATTGCACATTGACACCTTTCTGCAGCGCACCAAGGGCGAGGAACTGATCCAGCTTGCGTCGAGTGGCAATGGGTTTGGCATTGTTGCGGGGACGGGTACTGGTAAGACGCTCGCTATTCGCCCAATTGCGGAAACGATTCTGGGAACCCCCACACTGCGTGTTGGTGTCGTCAATCGCGAACGCGAAGCAACACCTGACACACCATCCTGGAACGTCATCATTGTTACCACTGGTATTGCGCGTCGCTGGTTTCAGGATGGCAGCATTCAACCGCAGGACACGCTGATTGTTGACGAGATTCACCAGACCAGCGCGGAACTCGAGTTGTGTCTCGCCCTGGGCAAACGAGTTGGTTGTCGGTTCATCTGGCTATCGGCCACTGTCGATCCGGCGTTTTACTCGCGTTATCTGAACAGCGCGTCGGTGCTGGAGGTTTCGGCGTTCGATCCCGCAAAGGCGGCGAAGGTTGAAGTTGAGCGCAAGCAGCCCATCAATTTCCTCGACGACAAATTTTTGTCGAAGCTTGCGGCGTCAAAGCGCGGCGTCGCGCTGTTCATGCCAACGCGTGCGTCGGTCGAAGAAGCGGCAGAGTGGGTACGTACACGGTATCCGCGTATTGCCGCGGCGCATTATCATGGCGGCGAACCGATTCGTGTCATTCGCCCGTTTCTCGAAGGCACAATTCCGAAACCGTATTTTCTTGCGATGACGGCGGCGGGGCAGAGCGCGTTAAATGTTCCCGGGCTCGACACAGTAATCATTGATGACACGCGATTCACGAACGTGATCGACAAGGGTCGGAACGTGCTCACGCGCGTGCACCTTGGATCCAACGAAATTCTGCAGATGGCGGGACGTGTACACGGACGCGTTGAGGGCGGTCGCGTGTATATCCTCAGTGATCGCGACATCAAGTTCGAAGCGTTGCGGCCAACGGCGCCCGATTTCCAACTTGCTGGTGATTCGGAACGTGTGGCGCTCACGTGTGCCGATCTCGGTGTGCGTGCCGATGAACTTGAATTGCCGGTGCCGTTGGATCGCGCCGCGTATCGCAAGGCGCTCGCCAAACTGGAAACCCGCGGCCTGGTGGAGAACGGCCGCCTTACGCGATACGGCCGTGCGGTCGAGGCGTTGCCGGTCGATCGCGCGTGGGGTGAACTCATCGTGAATGGTGAAGACGCGTTGTTGCCGGCGCTGGCCGTGATGAGTGGCATTGAGTCACTCCATCGCATGACACGTGACGGGCGCGACCTGGAAGGAATTGTTGTGCGCGGAAGTGATCATCTCACGGCGTACAATTTGTACGTCGAGGCATTCACGGCGGCCGGATACGTAGGTGACGTGTATGGATTGCAGCGTCACCTGTTTGATGCCGAACGTGTTGCACTGTGGGCCGAACGTCGCGGTGTCTTGGTGAAGTCGTTGGAAGATGCGGCGTTGGCGATGGCCAGTGTGTATCGGAGCGTCGGCATGCCGATTCCAACCAGTTTGCCAATGGCCAAGGAACACACACTGCGTCAATTCACCGATTTGTTGGCGCGGTACATGCCATTTGATCTGGTTATCGAAGAACAAACCGCCGACGGTTACGAAGCTCGTGTTTCGAAAACAAGTGTGGCTGGAAGTTGGGGAGCGGTTGCCGGAAATCTGCGCTATTTCGCCGATCGTTTTGGAGTTCCGCGCGCTGCGATTGAAGGTACGCAGCTTTCAATGGAGCTCGTCAAACGGTATGCACAGCGTGCCGAGGCGGAGATGATTATCGAGCCCGATCGTAAACATTCGCCGGTGATGTTGCAGCGTCGCGTTACGTATTTCGGTTTTGAGTTGTCGCGTGAGGTTGAACCGTTGTTGGAGTTTCCGCCGGAATACGCGGAGAAAGCGCGTCACGCACTCGCGGAGAGTCTGGCGCGCGGCGAGCTCCGTCATCCGGCAATGAAACGGAATATTCCGGTTGTTGATGACATTCGCGAAACGTATCGCCGGCTTGGTGGAATTACGCCGCGACTCGGCCAGGCTGAGCTCACGCAGTGGTATGAGTCGCAGATGGGCGATCTGGATGATTGGGAATCGATTCGATCATTGCCGTTGCGCCTGGATCGTCGTGACTTCGTGAGTAACGAGCAGTGGCAGGCGGCGCACGATTTACCTGGGGCGGCCGAGATCCGTGATCGCGCGGTTACGTTGGAGTACGATGTTGAAGAGCCGGACAGCACGCCGTTTGGTATCGTGCGCATTCGATTGCCGGAAAAACTTGCGCGTACGATGGTGGCGGAAGAAGTGCCGCAACTTGATCGTCCCATTCGATACGTGGTACCGCGTGGACAACGCGGATCGGTGCGTGCAAGCTCGTTGAGCGAGTTGCAGGAGAAACTCGCGATGCCCTACACCGACGACGAAATCGCGCAGCCGCGGAAGAGCGCGCGTGAAGAAACGGAATCGCGTAATCGCGAACAGGGATCGCAGAAGGCGCGGGAGTTTCGCGGGGGGCACAACAAGGGGCCGGCGCGTGGTGGGGGGAAGGGTGGTGGGTATGGTGGGGGACGAAGCACAGGCGGGCGCGGAAAGAAGCGACGGTAATGGCGCGTCAATCCGTGTCGTACTCTTCCTCTTTCTCCACTTCAAACCCGCGCGACAAATAGTTCGGCAACGCCTGCGGCGCGTCGAGCGTGCAGGTGTGCAGCCACACGCGCGTTGCGCCCAGTCCCCACGCCTCTTCGACTGCACGTTCCAACAGCCACGCACCAAGTCCGTAACCTTGCGCGCTACGCGTGAGGCCGAAATACACAATCTCCACGCTGCCGTCGGCGTGATGTTCGAGTTCAACAAATCCCACGCCCGATTCGATGTCGTCGGACAATCCGTTAAGCGCCGCATCGGCACGGAACACGTGCACATTTTTGCTGGACAGCCGCTCCGCCAACTTTGCGTCGGACCAGGCGTTCCGATCTTTCCAATTCCATTCGGCGCCAACGTTGGCGTACAACAAACGCCATTCCGCAACGGTTGGTGCGGGCATCAACAACCACAACGCCTGACGGCGCGGCCGGCGGCCAGGGCGGAATTGCCCACGTGTGGTCAGCTGCAGATAGGTGCGACGGGCGCGTTTTTTTGGCGCGGTCGTGGCAGCAGTAGTATGCGACGGTGATGACGCCTTTTCGGACGTAGCGTTGAGGCCCGCCGTACTCGCGGTCATCGTTGCCAAGTCCAACACATCAAATTCCGCCGTGTCCATCAATGCACCACCGCTCTCGTTGCCGTCGGCGTGTTCCGCCACGATCTCACTGGCCGCCTTGTTGAGCTGATTAAGCGCGCGTTCAACCGTTGAACTCCACCCTTGCAGACGCATACGCAGCGCACTCAGCGTGTCCTCCGCAATTCGTTTGTCTTGCTCGGCGTGTTCGCGCGAGATCTGCAGTTCCAACACCTGATCGCGGAGCGTCCGCACCTCGACGCTCAGCTCATCGCGGCCGCGTTCCGCCCCTTCCAGCAGTTCGTGCACATACGCGCGCGTTTGTGTCATGAGTGTGGTCATCGAGCGCCACGCGTCACGTTCCACGATGAGTTGACGCCGCGATTCATTGTCTTCCTGCAGGCGGTCGCGAAGGCGCGACAGGCGCTGCATAAGCGAGCCGTTCCCGTTGACCAAAGTTCCGGGGCCAAGCAGTGCAATGGCGGCGGAGACTTCGCGTTCGAGTTCGGCGGTGCGTTTGGCGTGTTCATCGCGTGCGGCGCGCGTTTCGTCGAGCGTCGCCAGAGCTTCCTGAAGAGCTCGTAATTCGACGGCAATGCGACGAACGCCGCGCGCATCACCCTCGGCGACTAACCAGCGTAGCGACGCGACAAACCCACGCTCGAGCGTGGCGTTATCTCCGTTTACCTGATCGGTGCCCTTGTCGGGCGTTCGGCGCTGTCCGCTCACCGCTCGGGCAACTCGGGGAATGGGTGCAGTTTCGACTTAGCGCGATGACGGGCCGCTTTTGCTCGATTGCCACATGTTCCCATGTCGCACCAGCGCCTCAAACCGTTGCGCGTTGCATCATAAAACACGCGTTGGCAGTTGGGGTCAGCGCAGCGGCGAACGCGCGGGAGTTCTTCACTCACGAGCGAATCAGCGGCGGACTCGACAATGGGAATCATGAGTCCAGCGAACGCGTCGCCCGTGGGCACAAACGCGCGCACCAATGATCCGTCGGTGTGCCGATCCACTCGGCGCGTGCCGGCGCTGCGACCAAGCACGCGATTGATTTCCACGACTGCGTCGTCCTGAATGCGTTGTGAAGTGGCGCCTCGTTCAGCCAGTGCGCGCAGAGAAGCGCGCACGCGTCGCGCATCCACCAATGAGGCAGCAGCGGCGGCGGGTTGAAGTTTGGCACGTCTGGCAATGCCGGCGGCCCGTTCTTCGTCAATAGCACCGCGCGACGAGAGCCAGGCTAATAGCGCCTCGAAGCTACGCACGAGGTCCCCGCGTGGGGT
>JBDUBA010000027.1:0-7360 GCA_040004335.1 Gemmatimonas sp. | reverse complement strand
GCAGGACATCGCGATCGCGAAAGTTGTACTCGTGATCGTAGTCGAAATATTCGTCGGCGATGTTGCGGCCGCCGGTAATCACAACCTGTCCATCGACGATGAATGTCTTGTTGTGCATCCGCTGATTGAAGCCGCGGAAATCGGTGGTGAGGTTGTAGAGTTTGGTGGGGAGATTCTTCCCGATGTTGGCGGTTGGGTTGTACAGGCGAATTTCAATATTCGGATGTGCATCGAGCGCGAGCAGTTCCTCGCCGTCCGCCTCGAGCATGAAGTCGTCCACGAGGACCCGCACGTGCACGCCGCGGTCGGCGGCACGCAGGAGGTAATCCACTGCAATCAAGCCAACGTTATCTGCGGTGAAGATGAAATATTGCACGTCGATGGTGTGTTCGGCGGCCTCCGTGAGCCACGCGCGCGCGACCATTGACACGTCTCCCTCTTCGAGTGCGTAGACGCCAGTGCTGGTGCGCATCAACGGAGCCACTGCGGCGAGGTGCTCGGAGAGTTTCGCGCCAGTCACGTGTACCTGCGCACAGAACGCCGGGTCGGCCGCAACGATGCGGGCAGGCGCAGACGCAGAGCCACGCTCGCAGGAAGCCAGGAGCATCGCACTGACGAGGAGGAGAATCGATCGCTTGCTGGTGAGCATTCGGTGAAGAGCGACGAGCTGCGCGCATGACCGGCGGCTGCGGGCAGTACAGAGCGGCGCGGACTGGCCGCGTCAGGCGCGAGTGCCGCGCTTGATATCGGCGGACGCCAAAATATCAAATCTACGTTGCCGTAAATCTGATCGTCGCCCCACACTGACGCGACTATGATGTCACCCGGTAGCACTGATAAGTGCGACACTGGAGGCAGCAATTTTTCATACAATTCGATGCCATCCAACCGGCTCAGTAGCCTGAGGTGGCCATCGTGACTCCCGACCACCACGGCATTTTCGCGCGGCAGAAAGGCAGGACCAAAACCGGCGATCGAACGTCCGATGGGCATCCGCACGCGAAAGAGCGTGGCTGCCCGACGCAGCATCGGGCTTGGTCAATTCACGTACAGTCACGACTGGTTGTGCAACAGGCACCGCACTCAGCACAAGCGTGAGCGACAGTATGCGCAGCCTTCAGACGCTTCGTGACGACTCAAGCGGAGATATGAATATTTTCTACTTCGCCGCTACCGGTCGCTTTCCAAAGACCTCGACGATCGTAGCAACGACGGTGCCAATATTCGTGAACGTGTGATCCGCGCCAGCTGGAATACGCAACACCTCACCGGCGCTCACGTTCCTGGGCGCTTCGCCTTTGATGGTGATGCGCAGGGTGCCGGTGAGCAATACGAGCACGTGAGACGAGAACTCGGGATGATTGTGCATGCGGCGAGTGGCTCCGGGTTCCGCGTAGTCACGCGCCACGCTGAATGTCGAATCTTCCAGCAGACGCCACATGGCTGAAATACCCGGATCGCCCTCTACGGGCGGAGCGGTTACGCCGCGGGGAAGAGCCTGAGCCGACGCACTTGAGGCCCGGCCCGATGTGAGAACAGCGACGAAGCCGCAAGTCGCGAGTACCCATGATCGCATCACACGCTCCTTTTGTATGCCATGGTAACGCCTGATATATCTTGAACTCGTTCTGCCCAGCTGACGCCGCGCTGTGCTGCGAAGGCTCCAAAAAAATTCCAACTGATGTGGAACGAGGGCGATGCGATGTGAATCGCCCCCGTGGCGTTAGCGTTTCGCAGCTGCACATTCGATATTGCAACCCTACTTCGCCGGCATCTCTTTGATTGAGCTGATGAGCGTTGGCGGCTGCCGCAAATGTGTTGCGGATTCGTATGCGTTGGCCCACGCGAGCAGATCGCCATCGCGCCAACGTCGCGCGGAAAATTCCAGACCGAACGGCAAACCGTTTGCATAGAATCCGGCTGGCATTGAAACCGCCGGTACGCCAATCGAATTCACCCACCCGGTTTTGCTGTGCGGGCCACCGCCGCGCGGCCCCACTGTGAGTTCCGCAATTTCGTCGTTGGGTGGCATCTGGATGGCCGGGTACACCAGTCCATCGAGCGTGAACTTGTCCAATGCTGCATCGTACGCCGCTTGCGCCGCGCGTTGTGGTGCGAAAAACGTTTTGTCGGCGTCCGGATCAGTTTCGATATGTTTTGGTGCGGGCGGCGCTGCGGGTGCTGCTGCAGCATCACCGCGTCCGCCACGACCACCGGCAGCGTCGGTCACACCACGCACATTGGCTGGTAATTGTGTGCCCACAGCAAGCGCGTATTCTGCAAATGTGTGATAGGCCGCCGGTCCGAAATCGCGCAGAAAGTTTTCCGTACCTTCGCCGCGATACGGACCCGTTCCAACAAGACGTACGACGTCGTTGAAACTTGAGGGCAACAGTGCGTCGTCAAACAACACGGTCGCACCCGCCGCACGCAAACCATCGAGCGCCTTCATGAACATGTCGCGCGTTTCCGGCAGGAGCGGCGTGCCACCTCCACCGCCGCCAGCGGTTGCCATCTCCATCATGAACGCGGGCACGCCAAAACGTTTTCCCTTAAGCGCGTCCGGCTTGAGATAGTTGGTGTACGGCGCGGCCTGTGCGAGCGCACCGGAACCCTTCGTGCGAAAATCCAGTGGGTCTTCACCGGCCATCACACCCAACGCAATTGCCGCGTCGTTCACGTTCCGCGCAATCGGACCCGTGTTATCGCGTAACCAGTCAAGCGGATTGATTCCGGCAATACTTACGAGTCCGCGCGTTGGGAGGAAACCTACGACCGCGCTCGTGGCCGCGGGCATACGAATGGAATTCGCGGTGTCCGTGCCCGTACCCAACACACAGAGGTTCGCCGTTACTGCCGTAACCGTTCCGCCCGATGATCCGCCCGGACTGAATCGCACATTGTAGGCATTGCCCGTGCGTCCGTACGCCGTGCTGAAGTTGGTGTCGCTGCCGGCGAAGTCGGGCATGTTGGTTTGCGCAAGAATGATCGCACCGGCCGCGCGTAACTTCGCCACAACCAGCGCATCTTTTGGCGCAATCAATTCAAGGCCCGGAACGGTGTATCCGTAAAATCCCGCACTCGTAACCAATCCTTTGATGCTCGTGTTGCATTTGATGACAATCGGTACGCCCCACAACGCGCCGCGCTTGTTACTCGAACTTCTTGCTGCCGCGTCTTGCGCCGCTGCGGTTGCGAGTGCTCCGGCCGAGTCGACGTGAATGAGCGCGCGGTACACGGGATTGTATTTCGCGATGCGAGCGAGATACCATTTGGTCACCTGCGTGACCGAGTATCTTTTCGCGTCGTACAGTTTGTGCAATCCCGCCACACTGACTTCCATGAGATCGGCATCCATCGCATCGGCCACATGCGCGGACGGAAACACCGGCCCATCGAGAAGTCGCGATGGTGCATCTTCTGCCGCCGCAGTGCCTGGCAATCCGGCGAGCAGCGGGAGTGACAACGCGGCGGCCGCGCCGGCCGAGGCGGTGCTGACGAATTCGCGGCGGTTGAGACGACGTGTCATTGCGGAGTGCAGGGAGGTGGGGATCAGGGCGGGTTTACCGTTGGTGAGGCGTTCGCAACGTCAAGTTAGCGCGCTTCGCGATTGGGATATAGCGTACATAGCACTTTCTCGAATCAGCATCTGTGCACAATCCCATCGCCTTGATTTCGCGCCGTACGCAATCGACCTCCTCCAGACGCTCTTCAACGATGTCGAAGCCGAATTCGTGCACAAGGTCATTGCCTCGAATCATCGCCGCACGAATTGACCTGTTCCAGAAACTCTCCCACGATGTCGAAGCCGACAATGAATAAGCGGTCGCTGAGCACACTCCTTCATATTTCCCTCGCCCTCGGCACGTTAGCGACGTTCGCTTGCAGAGATTCCGCGAGTGCGGGCCAAAGCGTATCGGTCCAGTCGACAGATGAATCAGGAGAATGTTCAGACGCCTGTGAGGTTGTCCTGAAGCGTCTGGTCAGTCTGAGCGACTCAGCGAAACCCGGCCTGCTGGCCGCGCGTCCCAACATTCAGCGCTCGGCGGATGGTCGCTATTACACAACCATCGCCGACTATTCCGGTTTTGCGGTGTTCGATTCAGTTGGAAAATTGTTGCACGTATTTGGCAGGCGTGGTGATGGGCCGGGAGAGTTCACATTTCTTTCAAGGCTGGCATTGCGCGGCAACGATACGGTATTTGCCTTCGACCTGCGTTCAGGTCGGCTCTCGGTAATTGTGGGTGATTCTGCGATGGTGCGCTCCGTCAGCGCATTTCCAGCAACACCAACACTTGTACTGGGAGACGGGTCATTCCTCGTCGCAGAGCAACTGAGAGACCCTAAACACATTGGCTGGCCGTTACATGTTGTTGGTGCCGATGGAAGGGTGTCGCGCTCATTCGGCGGCACGGGAGCGCAATTCCGACGGGATTTAAATCGGTTGCAGAGCCGCGTTGCGGGTCGAGGCGCCGGATCGAGCTTTTGGGCGGCGCCACCAGGCCGTTACATCCTGGAGCAATGGGATCCGATGAGTTCGAAATTGCTGAGAACTGTCAAGGTGGATGCGAAGTGGTTCGAGGAAAGCGATCACGCACCGCAATATTCCTATTTGCAGGAACGTCCGACTCCAACAATTGTGAGCGTATGGTCCAGTGACGACAAACTTGTTTGGACTCTCATCGTCACCGCTGATGAAAACTGGCGTCAGCGCCAGTCGATTACTGATGCATCGGAGCAACCCGCAAATCCGCAGATACACGACGCAAGTTACGACTATCTGTTGCAGGCTGTTGATGTGCGCGCTGGGAAGATAGTTGCGAGCAAACGGCTGGACCGCGAAATCTATGCGACGCCGCCGTCGAACCTGCTTGTATCACACTCGGATGCAGGTGGCGCCAACGTTGTAGTCGACGTCTGGCAGCCGACGCTTCAACGGAAGAAGAAGTGACGATGAATGAGTTTAGGCATCGCTTGTTCCCGCGCCGCAATCAGTACGGGAACGAAACGATTGCTCTTGATGATCGCTAACGCGACCGCCGCTACTTGAACTCGTTCAACACGGTACGCCGAAGTTCGCGATTGAGTTCCTGCACTGATCCGCCGTATTTCTGAATCAAATCGACTGCGTAGCTTCTCTGAGTTTCACTTGAAACGGCGGATCCTTCGGCGTTTTTGCTTTACGCTCTGCGTGAAGTGCACCAATGTCGAGCGCGCACAATTCAGCGATTTGGCGGCACGTTGGGCTATCGTTTGACTTGTTCCACATCCAGCGCGCCATTTCGCGCGCATCACCATTGAAAAATGCGAGCACAATCAAATGGTGATCGCAAATCGCGAGCTGCGGCTGTCGGTTTTCTTTACCGTCTAACTCCTGATAGACGATCTCAAGCTCGCCAACGACCTTCCTCAGTTTGTCCAGACCGAACCGTCGACGCTGAGCCGGCTCAGGTCTCGTCCTTCAATGCCTCCGTCGGCTGAATGCGAAGCGCCCGTCGCGTCGGGACGATGCAGGCGACCGCACAGCACACGGTGGTCGACAGCACGAAGATCGCCGCGTTGCGGAGCACGTCGAGATGCACCTTCGACACTTCGTCGTTCGCGAGAACGAACCCCAGGATTCCACCAATACCAACGCCCAGCGACATCTGAACGAATGGGCGCTTGAAGACGATCCTCAATACGTCGATAGGCCGTGCGCCGAGTGCGACGCGCACACCGATCTCCCGCGTGCGCCGGGCGACAGCGAACGCCGTTACCGCATACACACCGGCGAGCGACAACATCAGCGTCACCAGCGTCAGGCTGATCAGCAGCTCAAACGCGTACGACATTCCTGGGGAGTCCTCATCCACCACACTGGACATCGGTTTCGGATCGATCACGCGTAGCGCGGGATCGGTCGCCTGCGCGAGCTCGCGAAGACGGGTCGCAAAATGCTGCGGATCGCCGCGCACATGAATGGCGACTCGAAGCGATCGCATCGCCCGCGGCAGCGTTGTCTGATAGATGCGGGTACGCTCGTAAGAGATCCCATTCTTGCTTACGCTCAGATCGGGCACAACACCAACTATCTCATACCACGACTCGGCGGTGGGTTCGCTTGTTTGTGCGAAGCGAAACCGTCGGCCGATGGGATTGCTGCCGCGCAGTATGTCATCGACGAACGCCTGGTTCACGAGCACAGCACGCGTATGCTGTTCCGCGTCGGCTGTCGTCAACGCGCGGCCGCGGATCACCGGTGCCTCTAGCACATCGAAGAATTGCGGATCGACGGACACGAAACCGGCGCAGTGCCAGCCCTCCGTACAGCGTTCACTTTGCTCAGCGGCCGGACCCGCGTCCAACTTGATCAGGTTCTGTCCGCCAGTGGACTGTGGCATCTGATCGGCGTACGTAACGTCCAATACGCCCGGGTCCTGTCGGAGCCGATCAACAAGCGCGTTGTAGCGTGTTTCGAGCCGCGCAGCACGCGTTGCCGCCAGCGTGTCACCACTCGCTTCGACGCCGTCAAAACGATCCATCGCGAGTGTGGCCGTGAGAAATGATTCTGCCGGGAATCCCGCGGGCGTGTCGCTCCCGGAGCTGCCTGCCACGCCCAGCAGCGGCCACGGAAGCAAAGTCGTGAATGCAATCTGCGCGACGATGACTACGGTCCACACGCCGCCAAACTGCAGACCACCGCTGCCACTCGACGCGGCTCGTAACCTGGCGCCTGCGCCACCCGACGTCACTTTGAGCGCGGGAACGATGCCGGCGATCGCCGCCGCGAACAACGTCAAGCCAACTGCGTACAGAATCGCTGTCGACGACACGGAAGTATCGATCCAGAACGGCAACGGACCCCCTTGCCGTTCGATCATCGTCCAGGTCGCCGCGAGCACGAAGCGCGCAACCATGAGACCAACCACTGCGCCAACGGCGCAGAGCACGAGCGCCTCGGCAAAGAGTTGCATGATGAGGCGCCCACGGCCGGCGCCGAGTGCGGCGCGAACGAGCAGCTCCCGCTCACGACTGACGGCGCGCGCGAACAACAACATCGCAACGTTGCCGCACAACAGCGCGGCCAACAGCACGAGGAACACGTTGAGCGATGCCAGCGCCAACGGGATGTGCTCGTCCCAATAACTGACAGCGTCGGGCAGCGAGAGAACTTGCAGGCGCACGTTCTTGTGCGTCTCCGGAAACATCGACGCTGCACGGTCGCCGATCACCGTCGCCTGGGTGATCGCTTCCTTGCGTGCATGTCCCGGCGCCAGCCGTCCGAAGACATATTTCAGGCCAGGTGATGATGCTGCGGAAATCCGCTCGAGATGCAACGGCCGCCAGATGTCGTTCCGCTGTGGAAACCCGTAACCCT
>JBDUBA010000307.1:0-7361 GCA_040004335.1 Gemmatimonas sp. | reverse complement strand
TTCGGCTCCGGTCATGTTCGAACGTAATCACGGATCCGCTTTGGGGTGTCGGGCAGCCGGTTTGCGAACCCGGTCCGTTCACCCGGTCCGTTGACCCGGTCCGTTCACCCGGTCCGTTGACCCGGTCCGTGGACTCGGTCCGACTCAGGGAACCGATGTCGCGGACAGAATGATCGGACCCAGGTTGAGTGCCGTCACTGACGCCTGCTGCGCGCCAACCTGATTGCCCAGTGTCCAGCGCGCTGTCGCTTCGCCCTGCGCGTTCGTGACGGCCGACTGGGGAGAGATGGCGCCTGTTCCCCCGGTGATCGAGAATGCCACCGTAACTCCCGGAATCGGCACATTCGTTCCGCCGGTCACTCGGATCACGACCTGCACGGGCAAAGCCGCACTCGCTTTGGCCGTCTGGTTGTTGCCCTGCGCAATCACCAGATCGCTCGGCATGATGCCCGTTGCCAGCACCAGCACCGGATCCAGCCCTGGAACCGTTGCCGCGATCGATTGCTGCACCTGGAGCGGTCCAAGTGACCACTTCGCCTTCACTTCACCGTTGGCATCGCTGATCACAGTGCCCGGATCAACGGACCCGCCGCCCGCGAGTACCGAAAAGCTGATCGGCACTTTCGCCAGCGCCGCGCCATCAGTGCCGCGCACTCGCATAACCACGGCCGTTGGAAGCAGCGTACCCACCGCGGCCGACTGCAGGTTGCCTTGCACGACGGTCAAGGAACCGGCGACCACTGCTTCCGTAGCGGAATTGCACCCTGGAAAGCCCGCCAGCACTAGAAGCGCGAGTGAGCAGGGGATGACGGATCGGATTATTGGGCGAACGAGACGCATGGCGGTCACAGCGAGGGACATGAGATAGGGATTGACCACTAGGGGTGTCGGCAGGTCCGCGCGTCGAGTTGAGTGACACTCTGGGCCCAATCGCAAACTTCCGTCACATTTTTGAGGGGGGAGCGCACACCCGACAAGCGCCGTAGATTGTGAAAACCATGTCTGTCACGACCTTACATCCCGCCAGGCCCGCGACGTCACGCCCAACCGATCCTGGCGTGTTCGTCCCCGCAGCCAGACCCGCGCCACCCGCCTCCGTTGACGCGTACCCGGTGAGAAATCCAGGCTTTGCGCTCAACCTGGACTTCGTTCGCTCCATTCGGGTCAATCGAAGTGCCGTCGAACGTCGGGCCGCAACCTTGCCGGCGCGTCGCACGGTAAAAAAAGAGTGGCAGGCCGCTTGGTTGTTACGCGCCATCACTTGTATCGATCTGACAACGCTGTCCGGCGACGACACGATCGGAAATGTTCGCCGCCTGTGCGCTAAGGCGCGGAGTCCCGTGCGCAGTGAAGTGTTGCACGCACTGGGCGTTGACAACCTGCACCTCAAAGTTGGCGCCGTGTGTGTCTACCACGCCTACGTGGCGACCGCCGTGCAAGCGCTCGAGGGCAGTGGCATTCCTGTCGCCGCAGTATCCACAGGTTTTCCGGCAGGATTGTCTCCCGTGGAGCAACGGCTAGCTGAAGTCCGTGCGTCCGTGGCTGCGGGTGCGCAAGAAATCGATATTGTCATCACACGCGCACACGTCCTCACGGGCAACTGGCTCGCACTCTATGACGAGATCAGGAATTTTCGCGACGCCTGTGGTGACGCACACATGAAAACCATTCTTGGTGTCGGCGAACTCGCAACACTCACAAACGTGGCGCGCGCCAGTATGATCGCCATGATGGCCGGCTCGGATTTCATCAAGACCAGCACCGGCAAAGAAACCACGAATGCAACGTTACCGGTCGGACTCGTGATGACGCGCATGATTCGCGAATTTGGCACGCACTACGGCTACGAAATCGGCTTCAAACCGGCCGGCGGAATTCGCTCGGCGAAACAATCACTCGACTGGCTTATTCTGA
Source organism: Gemmatimonas sp. (assembly GCA_040004335.1). Taxonomy (GTDB): domain Bacteria; phylum Gemmatimonadota; class Gemmatimonadetes; order Gemmatimonadales; family Gemmatimonadaceae; genus Gemmatimonas. The sequence continues at coordinate 5,447 of JBDUBA010000307.1, read as the reverse complement.
TGAAAGAAGAGCTGGGCGATCGTTGGTTGCGTTCGAGCCTGTTCCGTTTTGGCGCAAGCGGGTTGCTCACCGATATCGAACGGCAACTTGAACACTACGTGACCGGACGGTACGCCGCCGCTCATCGTCAGCCCATGGTGTAACTGAATGGCCACCACGCAGTCTCCCAAACCTTCCGCATCGGTTCGCGACATTTTTGACAGCATGGCCTACGGCCCGGCACCAGAAGGTGATGCGCCGGTGCGCGATTGGCTGAAGTCACGCAACCACGTATTCGGTCACTTCATCAATGGTACGTGGACCGACGCAGCGCGGGGTGAGTCGTTTGAAGTGCACGATCCGTCGTCCGGCAAGTTGCTCGCGAAGGTTGCACAAGGCACGGCCGATGACGTAAACGCCGCCGTAAGCGCGGCCCGCAATGCGTTACCCGGATGGAAAGCATTGGACGCACATGTTCGCGCGCGATACCTGTATGCACTGGCGCGTGCAGTACAACGGCATGCGCGAATTCTGGCAGTGCTCGAAAGTATGGACAATGGCAAGCCGATTCGCGAAACGCGCGACATCGATGTGCCGCTGGTTGCCCGACATTTCTATCACCATGCTGGCTGGGCGCAGCTGCTCGACACAGAATTCGCTGGCCACCACGGGTACGGTGTCGTTGGTCAGATCATTCCGTGGAATTTCCCGTTGTTGATGCTCGCGTGGAAGGTTGCGCCGGCGTTGGCCGCTGGAAACACTGTCGTGATGAAACCCGCGGAATTCACACCGCTGTCCGCGTTGTTGTTCGCGGAAATTGCGGCCGAAGCGGGATTGCCACCTGGTGTGTTCAATCTCGTGACCGGTGATGGATTAACCGGCGCCGCCATTGTTGATCATGCCGATGTGGACAAGATCGCGTTCACCGGCAGCACCGAAGTGGGCCGAGCGATTCGTATTGCGACCGCTGGAACAGGGAAGGGACTTTCGCTGGAATTGGGCGGCAAGAGCCCATTCGTTGTGTTCGAAGACAGTGACCTCGATAGCGTGGTGGAAGGCGTCGTGGACGCCATCTGGTTTAATCAGGGACAGGTGTGCTGCGCGGGTTCGCGCTTGCTGGTACAGGAAGGGGTCGCCGATCGGCTTGTGGAAAAGTTGCGCGACCGGATGGAGAAATTGCGTGTTGGTTCGCCGCTCGACAAAGCGATCGACATGGGCGCGATTGTAGCACCTGTGCAACTCGAGCGCATTCGCGGATTGGTTGCGCAAGGCGTGACCGAAGGTGCGACCTGCTGGCAACCGTCGTGGGCGGCACCAACGGAAGGCTGGTTCTATCCACCCACGTTGTTTACCGATGTCGCCCCAAGCGCAACGATTGCACAGACAGAGATCTTTGGCCCGGTGTTGGTGATGATGACGTTTCGCACACCCGCGGAGGCCGTGGCGTTGGCGAACAACACGCCGTACGGATTGGCGGCCAGCGTCTGGACCGAGAACATCAACCTCGCGCTCGACATTGCGCCCAAGATTCAGGCCGGTGTGATCTGGGTAAACTGCACGAATCAGTTCGATGCCTCCGCAGGATTTGGCGGTTACAAAGAGTCCGGTTTTGGCCGCGAAGGCGGGCGCGAAGGACTGTGGGAATATCTCAAAGCCGATCGGCTGGACAACGAGGGGCCATTGCCGGTGTTCGACGCGGCGGCGTTGCGGAACGGCGTAAGTCAAAGTGATGACGCTGCGCTCACGGCAAGCGCTATACATGACAGCATGATTACAGATACTGCTGTCACATTGCCGGCACTCGACCGCACGGCGAAGTTGTTCGTTGGCGGAAAACAAACGCGCCCCGACTCGGCCTACAGTCACGCGGTTCGTGACGCGGCCGGTCGGAACCTCGGCGATGTGGGCGAGGGAAATCGCAAGGACATTCGAAACGCCGTCGAAGCCGCGTCTGCCAGCTCCTGGAGTAAACTTTCCGGGCATCAACGCGCACAGATTCTCTATTACGTCGCCGAGAATCTTTCGGCGCGGGGCAGCGAATTCGCTTCGCGTATTGCGTCGCTCACCGGGCAGTCTCTGCGAGCGGGCGTTGCAGAAGTTGAAGCGACGATCTCGCGTCTGTTCACGTATGCAGGGTGGGCCGACAAGTTTGACGGCGCTGTACACGACGTGCCCATTCGTGGCGTTGCGCTGGCGATGCACGAACCCATTGGCGTGGTGGGGATCGCATGTCCGGATCCCTATCCGCTGCTTGGATTGATTTCTTTGGCCGCGCCGCTGCTGGCCACGGGCAACACCGTTGTTGCAATTCCTTCGGAAGTTTTTCCGTTAGCGGCCACGGATTTCTACAGTGTGTTGGAGACATCCGATCTCCCGGCAGGCGCCTTGAACATTGTGACCGGCAAACGAGACGTGTTGTCGCGGGTGTTGGCCGATCACGATGACGTGGGTGCGGTTTGGTATGCTGGCTCGCAGATTGGTGCAACGGCTGTCGAAAAAGCATCGGCCGGTAATCTCAAGCGCACGTGGACAGAGTGGAGTTCGCGTGAGTGGCTCGATCCGCGAGACGGCGAAGGTCGTGCGTTTCTCCGGCGCGCAGTACAAGTCAAGAATATCTGGATTCCCTACGGCGAATAACGGCACACTCCGGCGATTTCCAGTTTTCGTTTTTTCGGTCCACTCACTCCACCGTTAATGATCGATTTGCCAACGTCGCCTGATGCGTTCAAGAGCGCATCCTGGGCCGAAGTGCTACCATACTACGAGTCACTCGCAACAGTTGCGCTTCCGGAACCACCCACCGACGCCGCCATGGAGTCATGGTTGGCTACGTGGTCGCGGCTGGACGATTTGGTTGGCGAAGCGGGCACGATGGCCATGATTGCTTACACCGGCGACACCTCAAACGCCGAGGCGGAAGCGTCGTATTTGCGGTTCTCGATGGACGTCTTTCCGCAACTTGAAGAACAGCAGGTGCGCCTCGCCCAACGGTTCGTGTCGACCGGTTGGTCGAGACCCGACCTCGAAACGACGTTGCGCCGGTTTCGCACCGACATTGAAATTTTCCGCGAAGCCAACGTGGCACGCTTTGCACAAATCGAAGAACAATCCGCCGGTTATCAGAAAATTACCGGTGGGCTTTCCGTCGATTGGGATGGCGAGCGGAAAACGGTGCCGCAGCTACAGCCTCATCTCAAGTCAAACAATCGCGCCGAACGTGAGAAAGCGTTTCGGTTGGGCGCGGAGGCATATCTCGCGCACCGCGAGCCGCTCGCCACGTTGTTCGACAAGATGTATGTGCTGCGGAATGCTGTTTCGACCGAAGCGGGGTTTCCCGACTTTCAACAATACTGTTTCGCGTCCAAACATCGGTTCGATTATTCACCGGCCGACTGCACCCGTTTTCACGAAGCGGTCGAAGCCACGGTGGTTCCGGCGGTCGCGCGTTTGATGGAGCATCGTCGGAAGGCGCTTGGCATCGATGTTTTGCGTCCGTGGGATATTTCGGTTGACCTGGACGCGGCTATTCCGCTCAAGCCGTTCGACACCGTCGAAACATTCGTTTCGCGTGCGCACACAATTTTTTCGCGAGTGGATGCCGAACTGGGCCAACAGTTTGGTATCATGGCCGATGAAAATCTGTTGGATCTCGAGAGTCGTCAAGGCAAGGCCCCTGGCGGATATTGCACCGATCTCGCGTTTCGAGGACGTCCGTTCATCTTCATGAACGCTGTTGGCGTGCCTGACGACGTGCAGACACTCGTACACGAAGCGGGGCATAGCTTCCACGATTTTGCGACACACAATTTGCCGCTCTCGTGGCAACGTCGCGTAGGGCACGAGGCCGCAGAGTTGGCCTCCATGTCGATGGAGTTGCTCGCGATGCCGTATCTCGTGCAACCGGACGGGTATTACACACCAGCGCAAGCGCGCGTGGCGTGGCTCGAGCACCTGGAAGACGTGCTGGCCAGCCTTGTCCACATTGCCAGCGTGGATGCGTTTCAGGCGTGGATCTACACCAATCCAGCGGGCGGTGACGCCGCCGCGCGTGATGCACACTGGTTGCAGTTACGCGCGCGTTTTGAACAAGGTGTGGACTGGTCCGGTCTGGAGAACGAACGCATCGCACGGTGGTATCGTCAACTGCACATTTTCGAATTGCCGTTCTACTACATCGAATACGGCATTGCCCAGTTGGGTGCGTTACAGGTGTTTCGTAACGCCGTGCGTGATAGTGGTGAGGCGGTGGCGGCGTACAAACGTTTTCTCGCGCTGGGCGGTACGCAATCGCTACCAGATTTGTACAAGGAAGCTGGCGTCAAGCTGGTGTTCGACGCCAGCACGATGCAGGAGCTGGTGACGTTTGTTGAGGAACGCATCGCGGCGCTGCGCGCAGGCGCCGCAGCGCCCTTCGGAGATATTCTGCCAAACTCCGCGTTGCGCAGCGACGGCCTGCGTAACGCGGTCGGACGTTAACGACCGCCGAATTCCTTTGCCGGCACCGAACGCAGATACTTGATCGTTGCAGTCGTTTCGTCGTCGGTCATTTTCGTCGTGTATCTCCACGGCATCACGTCATTCACCGGCGAGCCGTTCGGACGTTTCCCGCTGTGCAGAATTTCCCGAATTTGTGCGTCGGTGTAGTGCCCAATGCCCGATGGCGTAAGATTCGCGGCCGGTGGCCATTCAGGCGGCGTGCCGGGAATTTTTCCACCACTCAGCGTTGGACCGTGACAACCCGTGCAGCCACCGGCGTTGGCGAGATACGAGCCATACGCCAGAGATGTGTCACGTGCAATGGTTGCAACATGTGGGCGGTCTACTGGGACCGCTTCCGCCACATAGATGGGCAATTGACCCGCAACCGACAGTGCGCGACCAAGTGGACCAAGTGTCGATTTCGGCAATTCGTTGTCTACGGGCGGCATCGATCGCACATACGCTACAACTGCCGCAACGTCCTCGTCCGAAAACACCTGGAAATCGTCGGCCGGCATCACCAGTGCAGACGTGCTGTCAATCTTGATACCATGGCGATTAGTGACGGCCATTTGTGCATCCGTGTACTTGTCGCCAACGCCGCCTTTGCCACGTGTCAGGTTCGACGCGATCACGTGCCCCAACGCCGGATCGTCGATAAAAATTTTGCCGGCCAAATTGTCCCCGTGACACTCCGTGCATTTGCTGATCACCGTAACCAGATGTGCTCCGCGCGCCAGCGCCGTAGGGTCGCTCGCGACGGTGAGTGGTTCGTTGGGCGGATTGTACTTCTTCGTCAGCATGCTGTTGCTTTTCATGACGACAAATCCCGCCAGTACAGCAATCAGAAGCACCAGTGTTCCAAGCGCGTATGCCAGTCGGCGAATCCAACGCGACATGTCTTTATCTCCGCGGGACAATTGAGGGCGAAAATTGAATGCGACGCGAAGCGTATCTTGTGCTGCAAGGTGAAAAAGCGCAACCAGCCG
>JBDUBA010000084.1:0-24398 GCA_040004335.1 Gemmatimonas sp. | reverse complement strand
CGTCGGATGTTGTTGCGCCTATGTTGCGCCGGAACGAAAATCGCAACTGATTTGCCCGCGATTGCAAATCGGAGCGCAGCTCGCTGACTGTTGAATACGCCGTGTCAATTCGCGATGCGAGAAGCGGCACCAAACCATTCGCGCTAACCACTTCCGTTGGGCGCACGAACACGGCGCGATTTCCATCGGCCGTCGCGAAATACCGTGGCGTTGGCTGCAGGTTTGCATCGACTCGACTTGTCCCGCCGTAACCAATCAAGTGTGTGTACTCAGCCGCCACAGTATTCTTTCGGGAGAGCTGCGAACGCCACGCCAGATTTCCTTTCCAATTTCGCGCCGGCTCAAATTCGTTCGAAAATGCGCTCACTCGCGTGTGCGTGCCCGCCAACGGTGCGCTGGTGACCAGAGATCCGCAACTTGATGGCACGTCCAGGTTTCCGCTCGCGTACTGCGCCCACTGAGGAATGGGCACACCCTCACCTTCGCAGCGCAATTCGCGATTGAATGCGTCCGTTCCCGATGCGCCAAGCACAGGATTTACGGCACTGGCTCGGAGCGCATTGACCGCCAATCCGTATCCGCCGGACAACACTCCGCGCCGACGATATTCGGGCGTAGGAGCGCCACGCACAGCTTTGACTGTTGCCTGATCGATGTCCCACGAGAACCCAACGCGCGGACTGATGCGGTTGAGTTGCGGTGTATTGCTGCTGCGCACTCCGAACTTCTGCGACACCATTTCGTTTAATGGCAGGTCGGTCAGCACCCGCGCAAAATCGTAACGTGCAGAATATAAAGTGGTGAACGACGGCCGTACTCGCCATGAATCGTTCACCGACAGCCAGGAATACGAAACCGACGCATCGCGAGGTGATGCATTGACCGTGCGAACAAACGATGACGGTTGGTTGTTCACAAAGTCGTTCAGTGTCGCAAATGTGTACGTACCGAGCAGGTTGCGACTGGGATCGCTATGGAATGACTCCAGACGAGAGCCGCCGGAAAGCTCAATTTCGTGCCTGGAATTAATTGTCATCCATCCGGCGCGCGCGATAAGATCCGCGCTCTGGCTGCGGCCGGGCCGCGACGCATTGGGATTGCCGCCCAGTGAGACGGTTGTGAGTGAGATCTCATTCCCCGTGGCACCGGCATCGAGATTGGCTAACGTCACGCGCGCCGTGGGGATGTTGAGCAACGACGAGACCTCGTTACGCGAAGTTTGCAATCCCAAGGTGTACGACGTTCTGACCACTGACTTTATGTATTGAGTAAGAGTATTGACCAGAGTGAACGAATATCTGTTGGAGTTTGCTCCGGCCGATCCAACTGTCAACGGAGACAAATAGTCGTTGGAAACTCGTGACGCCGATCCGACCAACCGCGCGGTTGCCGAACGATCTGGATTGAACCGCAGGTTGAGGCCAAGTGTGACCGATCCCTGATCGTCAGCGCGCGTTCGTGCTGGTGAGCCATTCACGATGCCCAACGTACTGGCGCGACTCAGCAACAGGTTGACTGAATCGCTGCTAAGCCCAAGGTCCTGCAATGCCGGAATGTGTCCGGCATCGAGCCCCTGGCTGCCCGCGCCAACGTGAGCGAATTGAAACGACGCTCCGTATGAACCACGATCGCCGAGCCATGGACCTAGTACACGTCCGCCAAGTTGAAACTCGCTTTGCTGCTTGGTGCTGAGGGAAGAACTATTGCCGCTCGATGCAAACGCCTGCGGTTTGAGCGTGAAACGCAGTGCGCGTTCTGATTCTGCGACCGTGAACAACGAGAGTGCGACCTGAGCTCCCGAATAGCCGCCGCTGGCACCATTGGAGCTGGAAGACGTGACTGATGCATTCGCGAGCACGTCCCGCGGGAGTGCCGAGACATCGACCGAAACTCCACCAATCGTTGTGGTGTTTTGATCGGCACCAAGGCCCAGCACTGAAAACCCCCCGTCGACTGTTGAGAAGCCGGCAATCGCACCGACCAGTGATGCGAGGTCGCCATCCAACTTTCCATTCAGCACGTCCAGCGCGACGTCGCGTTTACTGGAGCCAACATTCAACCGGTCATCGTCGGGCGAAACAAATCTCGGCCGTCGCGAAGCCTTGACTTGCACCGTTGCGAGTTGTGTGGCATTCGCCACGAGTTGGAAGTTCGCGGCAATGTTCTGCCGCGCTGCGATGGTCGAATCACGTTGCACCGTGAGGCGCGCGGTGGCGAATCCAATCGCGGTGACAACGAGTGAATAACCCTTGGGTGTGTTCGGAATTGGAACACTGAACGTTCCTCGGGCGTTCGTTTGCGCCTGATGTTGCTGGCCAGTCGATCGTTGCGTGATGAGGACGAGGGCGGCACTGACTGGTTGTCCTTTCGGATCAGTGATCTTGCCTACCAGTGAGTCCACGACCGCCTGCGCGGTTGCAGGTCGCGCCGACAACAGGGCGAACGCTACTACGCAGAATGACAACCTTCGACATACCACCGACAACAAACGTGACCGGACACAGGCTGGTTCGTTCATCATTCCTCTCAAAAATTTTGACGACTATTTACGAACAGCAGGAGCTTCGACCAACACGTTTCGCAGAATGTCAATGCGAGTAACCTGGGCTTCATCTTCATACCGTTTGTACATCCAACCAGCTCCGGCCGCGCCCGACGATACGTGGAGAATGTCGCTACTGGCCAGGATTAAGCCGGTGGCGGGATCGACCGCTTGCACTCGTGTCAACATTTTCGAAGTTGGCAGCAGCTCCTGTTTGCGTGACGTCTCCTTCGTATTCCCGGTGGAATACCTGAGTGCATTTGACGGAGGCATGAGGCGACTAATTCCCGATTGCGTCCAGTACACTGTTCCATCGAAAAATGCGCGCCCGGCCTGAAAGTGCGGCTGCTCAGGATCTTGCGAGGGGAACCAGTCAGTTTTTGGCTCAGTGACCCGAATCAGATGGCCGGCCGTATCCCATTGTTCAATGCGATATCGATCGGGATAATTTGAGATAATCTCGCCATTATTCCCGAGCGACAAGCGTCGACTCACCGCCGCCTGGTTGAATGAACCATCGCTCGCGAGCAGTGGTCCAAATGAGCGCACAAGTTTGCCGTTTGCCGTCAGCAGGTGAAATGAAAGTCCGCTCCGTTGATTTCCTTCAATATTTGCCTGGGCGACAAAACGCCCATCCCGCAGCATGATAAGAGCCCAACCTTCCACCGGCAGTTTCACGCGGCGTACATAATCACCGTTCGGTGCATACAGGAGCAGATTTTGCTCCTCATCGAGCACCAGCAGCGTGTCGGCAACTCCGAGTTCGTGTAGCCTCATTTGCGCGCGGAGTTCGCCGTTGCCGTTTCCCTGCCCACTCACGGCGCGAAGAAATTTTCCGCTCGCGTCATAAATTGCAATTTGCGATTTGCGTCCCACCCGTGAGACGTAAAATTGGCCGTTGGCGCCACGTTTTGCCTGACTGAATTTCTGTAGACGCAACGTGGGGCTTGGGTCGCTGAGCGTTGCGACAAGAGACGACCGAATCTCGCACCGCGTGCATGGTAGCGCACTGCGATAGAGATCCATCGTGACGACTGGCGTTACGAGCAGGCACCCAGTAATCCCTCCAAACCAGGCATACATCTGCGACTGCGTTCGCTGCGTGCGATCAACACTCAACATTGCGCGCAGTCGAATCTCCAGATCTGTTCGATTTGCCATCGCAAGCGCCGCGAACGCCGGGCGCACTACGCGAACTCCCGAGAGAGGGCTGCGTTGCACCATCGCCAACAATTCGTCGGCGTAATGCGATGCCTTTGTGCCCTGCCGCAACACGGCATCATCGCAGGCAAGTTCACGCTCTGTTCGCATACGCGTATTGGCCACCCACAGCAGCGGATTGAACCAGAACAGTGCAAGTGCCAACTGTGCCACAAGCTGAGACAACGCATCCACGCGCGAGATGTGCGACAGCTCGTGTACCAACACCATGTTTCGACGTGCTGCACGCCATTCACCAGCGTCAGCCGGCAACATGACGACTGGATACACGACGCCCCACGTAAGTGGCACAGCAAGTGCGTCTGTTTGCAGCAACCTGATCGGACGATGAACTCCAAGTTTTGCTGCGAGTTGCTGCGTTGCAACAAGCCAGTCTGGATCGGAAACGATATTTGCACGCCTGGCCAGTCGTGCGGTGAACACTGCGCCAAGCACCAGTCGAAGCACGACCAGCAGCATCCCGATGAGCCAGATCGCAACAAGTACGCGCGCTCGGAGACTCATTTGCGACGTTCCAAATTCCGTGGGCACCGTTGTACTCTGCGCGCTCCGGGTGTTCAGTTGCCGTTGATCGCGTTCAACTTTGCCTTGCGCATCCAGTCTGCTGTTTGCGAAACGCCGTGCGTTAGTTTGTTCCGCCATCGTTTGTTGAAACGACGCGATGGGCAACGCCTTCGATGCAACGCCCGATATCGGCACCTCCCATCGAGGTCCCCACAACGCAAACATTGGAAGAAAAAGTTGCATCGCAACCGCGCCGGTCCATACCGCGTGTCGAAGGGACGCAGGCGCCTTACGCAATAACCATGTCACGGCAAACGCCGCGGCCAAGAGGACCGCACCGCGCCACGCTGCATCAATCAGAATGGTTCGACCTTGCTCAAATAGTGCATACGACATGTGTGCGAGCATTATCGCCCCTCCTTGCGCGCGTTCTCAATCATTTTCGAGAGTCGGCTTAACTCCTGATCACTCAGTTTGTTGCCCTTGACCGTAAGCAAGGCGGCGACCGCCTGTTCGGTGGAATTGTCGAAGAAGACTTTTAGCATGTGCGACAGTGCGCTCTGCCGCGCGTCCGCACGGCGAGTGACCGGCATGTACACGTAGGCTCGCCCCTCTTCCTCATGCCGAACGTGCCCTTTGTCTTCGAGCACGCGCATCAACGCACGTACGGCCGAGTACGAAGGCGCATCTGTAAGTCCCTCCAGCACTTCCGCCGCAGTAGCACGTTCCTGCCGATACAGCAGGTCCATGATCTGGCGTTCGCGACGGGAAAGATCGGGCGGCTTGGGCATCCTTTCTCCTCAAGTGCTAAAAAAACAGCATGTGCAGTTATTTTAGCACTTGGTGCGCCACCGTCAAGAGCCAGTGGAGGTGACTCACCAGACGCGATCGATATTGGATCGACACCCATGCCGACCGGCCGCCGTCCCCCAACGAGCGGCTGAATGGGCCCTGGGCGCTTTCGCGAACGTACCCCGCCGGACTTGCCGGCGTCGCTATCTTGCAGTCATGACGGAACCCACTATCCCAGAAAACGCCGAGCCGGCCGCTTCGCCCGCAGATGACAGCGTGACCGTTGACGGCGTGCCGGTTGGCGCCATCACCGCGGATCAGGCACGCATCGCGCTCCGCCGCGTGAAAGATCCTGAACTCAACCTCAACATCGTCGACCTGGGCCTCGTGTATGACGTGGCGGTTGACGGCACAGTTGTTCGCATCGATATGAGTCTCACGTCGCCCGGCTGTCCGTCCGGGCCGGAAATCATGGGTGAGGCCGAGCAGCAATTGCGAAGCATCCCTGGAGTGAGCGACGTTGTCGTCAACCTCATTTGGACGCCACCCTGGACGCCAGAACGCATCGAACCTCGCGTGCGCGCGTACATGGGTTTCTGAATTATCCAGCTGTCCAGAAAACGAAACGACCGGCGCCAATACTTCATGGCGTCGGTCGTTTTGTTTGCAGTGCTAATATTTTGCAATTCAAAGATATCGCCGTTGCCAAATAGGTTTGACGCCCTGCCGTCAGTCGTTTCTTGTTGAAGGAATGTTATGTGCGATTCAGATAAATCGCCGTCGCGAAATAGGTTTGACGCACTGCCGTCGGTCGTTTTCTGTTGAAGCGATACTACTTGCGGTTCAGATAAATCGCTGTCGAGAAATCGGCTTGGCGCGGCGGACCAAAATCTGCCTGACCTTCCATCGCCGCGCCCTGATACGTGGCAGTTGCAGCGATGCTGTAGTAACCCGAAGCGAGATCAGTCACGACAGCTTTGCCATTTCCATCCGCGACCACCGTTTTTACCAGCGTACGAATACCAAAAGTGTCGGAAGGAACCGTAGAATTCTGCGACAACTTGTAGACAGAGATTGTGGCGCCGGCCAATTGCACCACGTTCGCCGTATCACGCGCACTGACGGGTATTGCTCGGCCAAACGCGTACACGGTCAATGTGAAAACGGGTACCGGACTGGATGGAACCGTGGGCGTTGTAGGATTTCCATTGCCAGTGGTCGTCGTGTCGCGCTGCGTGGTGACCGTTACCACGATCGAATCCTTGAGCGCACCCAGCGTGGCGTACAGCTTGGTGGTACCTGCGGCAATTCCAATGATGTTATGGGTCGCAGTGTTGATGCTGGCAACAGCGGAATTGCTCACCGTGAGAAGGGGTGCGCTGGCAAGGAGCGCCAACGATGGAATTCCATTGGCATCTACCGGCACCACAGACACACTGGCCGATCCGTTGATGGAGAGCGTGAGTTGTTGCGGCAGGATACGGATGCCTGCAATAGCGTTGGTGTTTCGCGCGCTGTCGCTCTGCGATCCCGTCGTGCTCCCGTTTGGCGCGAGTGCCGCTTCGGCCGGAGTGTCGACATTACTCTTGCATGCGGCGATCAGTGGCAACACCGCGGCGATACCAGCCACCATGATGCGACGCAAACTGCTGGAGTGTTGATTTGACGTTTTCATAGCTGATTGAGGAGGAGGGAAAGCCGCCAATGCAACCGGCGTAAGAGGTTCCCGGTCACCGGCGACGCAACACACCTTCGGCGCGCGTTGTCAGGGTTGTACCAACATCACGACCGGCCGACAAGTCGCGCTCGACACCGGTGCGAAACGCAGTGAGTTCTGCCACGCCGGCGCCGCGCGCGAGCAAGCCATCCACCGCTTTCACGGCCGCATCGACCGGCACGTCGCGTGATGCAAAATCGGCGAGAATGATGAAAGACAACGCGAGCCGTCCGTCAAGCTCACCACTATTGGCACGTCTCTTAACGAGGCGTTGTACCGCACTGACGGGGACGCCCGCACTGAGCGCGCTGGCCGCGTTGACTACGTCGCTGGCGGGCGCCGTGGTGCCCAGAAGCGACGACGCAGTGCGCAGGTCGCGCGCGAGCGTTCGGATAGCGGCCAAAATGCGTACATCATCGCCGTTCTTGAGCACGCCTTCGGCGGCTTTGTCGTACAACGGATCGGCGGGTACGCCGGCCGCGCGCAGTGAGTCGGCCAACTTCTCAATCGCCGTGCGCGTTTGCGGAGTTAACCGCGCTGGCAATGACAACGCCTGCGTGTTCGCCGATGCCGTAGATGGCACCGAACTTTGTGCGCTGAGCTGAATGCTTGTCGCCGTCAACAGCATCGCAATTGCCGCAACCCGAAGACACCGTCGTGGCGCGGAGCGCAACTTTGCATGAATTGATGTTTTCACAGCGAACCCACCAGAATGACGGAGTTCTGCACACCGAAATCGTGATCGACAACACGCGGTGCGGATGGATCGGCCACGATATCCCCGTCCACGACGAACGCGTACACATGGCGTCCGGCGGACAGCGGCATGTCAATCAACCAGGTACTGCCGTCGCGCGCGGTCTTGAGTGGTGTGGCGTTTGGATCCCAGTTGTTAAAGTCACCAACCACGCTCACATGTGCGGCACCGGGTGCGACCAGCGCAAAACGAATGACCTGACGCGTGCCAACTCCGCTGTTCACATTGGCGGCTGTCACCAACGGAACTTGTGCTGCGGCAACGGCGGTTGTGGGGGTGACGGGAACCGAACGACGCATCACTGCCAGTGTTCCCACGCCGCCCACAACCATCGCGAGCACACATGCAGCAATGGCCGCGATGGGCTGCACGGAAAAAGCACGAAGCAACACGGGCATACGTCCCGGTACGTCAGGCAAAAAATTGGATGGAACCCTGAGTTCCGGCGGCGGCGATTCGGAGATTTCGCGGAGGAGGGCATTCCGCCATGCGTCGCGTACGGGCACGTCGGTGCGCAGCAGAGAAACGGCGCGTTCCAACGAAGCGTCTCCCAACGAATCGCGCTGCAACGACTCGTGCTGCAACGAAACACGATCCGTGGAGGGCACCGCTTTCTGAATGTCAGGATCTGTCATCGTTCACGCCTCCCAGTAAGACCTGCAACCGTTCACACGCTCTTTTCACTCGCATCTTGAGTGCCGACACTCCGACACCCGTTGCCGTTGACATCTCCTCGTAACTCAACTGCTCCACATGCTTGAGCAGAAACGCTTCGCGCAGTGGTTCGTCGATCGCACCCAATGCCTTCGCGATATCATCCCGCAACTCCGCGCCGGCAACACTGGGCGCCACTGCAACTTCGGGTACATCGTCGAGACCAGGTGTAACCAATTGCAAGCGACGCGCTCGTAACTGCGCCGCCGTTCTACATCGATTGAGCAGAATCGCAAACAACCAGGCACGAAACTGTTCCCGTTCATCATATCGTGCGAGTGCGCGATACGCTCGCAACAGCGTTTGTTGCGTGACGTCCTCGGCATCGTGCCGATTCTGAAGCATTCGCGTTGCCAAGCGCAAACACGCCGGTGCATGCCGATCAACCAGAACCGTGAACGCGTTGGTTTCGCCACCAAGAACGCGTCGCACCAGTTGCGCGTCCGAAAGGCCTTGGTTCGCCTGGCCTTTCGGAGCATCGTCCGCACGCACATCCGTCATCTTGCAGGTTGAACCCTCGGCAACCCGCGCGCGTCACGAGAGATCAATCGTGTGTCTGATTGTGCAGGAGACGCATACGATCTTTTACTCCGCGACAAAAAGACCGACGCGCCCATTGAACTCGTCTTTGATTGATGGAAGACCGGGTGGCGGCACCCAATCGGCACCATCAATACGCACGTTGCAGCGATGTGAGCCCGATGCAACCGAGAGCGCAATTTCCCAGTGCGTTGCGTCAAGCTGGCGAAGTTTGATCGCCTCCCACGCTGTGAAATCGCCCGCGAGTTCGACACTGCGCGCGTTCGGCACCGTCATCGTAATTGTGTAGTTGCCGGAACCGTTGGCCTGCACACGAAAACCCGTGGACGCGCTCCGAATGGGAGTGGGCGGCGGCGGACGAAACATCGCCGGCGGAGCAATGCGCAAACCGATACTCGCGCTGCGTTGCGCACTGAACACAATACCAGGTGAGTCCGGAATTGAGTGTGTGGCCGCAACGACCGCCACGTGCGATGTAACCCCAGCAACAGCAGAAACATCTCCCCACACTGCCGCTGTGTAGCTGCCAAGTTTTGGACGCGCGCTAAGCGTTGCGTCGAGTGCAAAGCGGCCACGCGCCCAACCAATTGAAGCGCCGGCTTCGGACCAGCGCCGCCATGAGGCAGATGAACCCGTGTCAGGAACCGATTTGGAAGTCACTGTATAACCAGTCGTGTCCGACTTGCCGGGAAATGCCCTACCTGGTTCTGTAATGGGAACCGAATCAATCTTGATGCGCGGCCTCGAATATTTTTGAAATACGCGCGCTTTGTTACCTCCAAACGAAATACCCATCGACACGTTGCCAAATTGATGCGTCAGTCCCGAGAGGATTGACCAGCGCGACACGCTGTCCGAGAGCACAACACCCTGGCTGTTAGTCGCACGCAGCCACCATCCGGTCGCATTCTTGGCGTACGAAATATTGGCCGAGGCCAGGGACTGCCAGCGTGAATTCTTGTCCGAGGTTGCCCGCAATATGAGCGACGTCGAATCATATTTTGCACCGTCGTTAGGCACGTGACGCCCATCAAACGAAACACTGAACCGAAGGTGTTTCCAAGCGGGCGTCGCGAATAACGCCGAGACTCCACCGGTTGCGTGTGTCGCAACATCGCCGTCACGCAGCACACCGTCGGCGCTCAGCTGTGCAAATGGATTGCTAAATCGCAATGAGCCGCCCATTGCACGCTGTCCCAACCATTTCGGATCGGTCGGTCCGTTGGTCGGTGTCGCTGTTGCGACCTTGGGCGCGTCGAACTGCGCTAGTGCGGCATTCGCATCCCACGAACCGCGCAGCTGCGCGTGCAGGGGCAACGCTGCGCAAGCAGACGCACCAACGAAGATCGCGCGCCAGCGGGGGCGCGCGAATATGTGCTGAATCATTGTGTGCTCCACGGCCGGGGTGCCCAAGTGCAACCCACGCACTGGGGTCGCCGTCACATCAGACACCTGAAGTGCGACCGGCGTTTTTTGTTGCGCCGTCTGCCGTTGGAATTGCCGACTTACGCTCCGACGACCTGCCGTGGGCGATGAACCGACTTTTGTTCGCGCTCAGTGCGAATCGCCACGATCAACGTACGAACGACCGGCACCAACAGGATCGCGCCGCTCCACAACGCGAGGTCGGCCACGTTTGCGACGATCGCGTTATCGGTAAATCGAAACGCGAGAAAGTCGGCCACACCGTCAGCGCCAGCAATCATGCTGACCAGGTTACCGGTCGCCCCCCCGGCGACCAGACCCAGCGCCAAGGATGCCCGTCGATCTACCCTCGCCAGCGGTCGCACCACCAGCGAAATCATCATCACCGAAACCGCCGTCACACACACATTGATCAGCCACGTGTATGGCCCCCACGACATCCCGCCGGCCGCACCTTTGTTGAACACGATCATCAGCGCGAACCGTTCGGAAAACACTCGCGTGTGATCCGTCAGGAAATGGACGGCCAGCGTTTTGGTTGCCCAATCGAGTAAACCCGCACCCACTGCAACCGCCAAGTACCATCCCAGTGCCCGGCTGGAATTGCTGGGAAGTGCTGGCTGGGTCGTTCGCTGCGGGTCTGACATGTCTCGACTCCTGAGTTGCGATAGGAACCGGCCTCGCCGCTCGCCTGCGGTTTTGCCCGTCTGCCCACTACAGAAGCACCTGTTGTGCCGCTTCGTTTCGTTAGGAAGAAGCAATCGAGACGGTCCAGTACGCTTTCACAACCTACTATTTTACAACGACTTACAAATAAAACCCAGCCGCAAACGACCGTCGCCCTCACCTCCTATCGTCCGCTGCCGCTGCAACGCCTGTGGTCGCTTTGCCACAAGAGCCTCGCGCCACGGATGCGCAACGGGCAAATCGGAGTCAGCCGTCTCGATATGGTGATTCGGTTGATTTGGCCTTGGCGAGTTTGGCGGGCCCGGCCGGTTGCGAAGACGCAGGCATTTTTGCCAACGCCGCGGCAAAATCTACGGCCAACACTTCAACCTGCCAACGCCTCAAATCCGGCACCTCCGCCACCTCGACGGCCGTGCGTGGATTTCGTCGAGCCACCGCTTCCATACGGTCGCGCGAACAAAGGACACCGGGATCGAGATCAAGCCGCGTGGCGGCGGCATCACGCACCGTCTTGAGTTGCGCAACTCGCTCGTCAAATTCGGGATCCTTGTCCCAACGGGTGCTCTTGGGAAATCGAGGCAGCTCGTTGTCGGGGACCCTGTCGCCACGTTTGATCGCATCGAGCGCTTCGGCCGCTCGCGACTCGGACATTCCGCGTGGGAATCCCTTAACCGCGAAAAGCGCGTCGCGTGAGGCAGGCGCAACCCGCGCCAAGTCGAGCAGCACTTCATTTCCCGCCACTCGGAATACCGCACGATCGAGTTCGGCAGCGATGGCATCGCGCCACTTCACGAGTTCACGCAAACGCGCGAGTTCGCGACGGGTGAGGTCGCGAGCCCCTTTCAATTTGAGAAATCCGGTATCCTCTTCGTCCGGGCTCCATTGGGTGCCCTCGGCACGCTCGAACTCTTCCTGCGCCCAATGCAGCCGCCCCTTTTGTTTGAGCTGCTCCTTGAGCACGTCGCGCAGGGCCAACAGATAGCGGGTGTCCTGCGCGGCATAGTCCAGCATGTCCGCCGTGAGCGGACGCATACTCCAGTCGGCCCGCTGATGTTTCTTGTCGAGTTTGACACTGAAATACATCTCAAGCAGCGCTGCCAGTCCGAACGAACGAATCCCCAGCAGTTGGGCTGCTACTCGCGTGTCGAACAGGTGCGTGACGCTCCAGCCATAATCCTGGTGCAAGAGACGCAGATCGTAGTCGGCGTCATGCAGGATGACTTCAATGGCGCGATCCTCCAGCAGCTCTCCGAGGCGTTTGGGAGTGCCAAGGGGCAACGGATCAATAACCGCCGAGTGGTCGGCGGTGGACAGTTGCAACAGATAGATGCGGTCCACAAACCGATGAAAGCTGGCGCCTTCGGTGTCGATCGCTATGGCCGAAATGGCGCCCAAATCGACCAGGAAGCGGTCGACGGCGTCGGGTGTATCGAGATAGAGGGGCGCGGATGCGGACACGTGATGGCAGACGGCGAACGCACGAACGACGCACCACCTGATGCGGCATTGGTTGCGAGACTCACGCAAACTACACCGCGGATGCGGCGAGGTGACCCGCCGTCAACAGGTTTGTGCCAACGCAAAGGTTACCCCTTGCTCCCGTTCGTTCTTTCCCTGACTCTTCGCCCTTCATGCCAACCTCACTACCCGACGCACCTCCGCAGTCCACGGCCGGCGAACCGTCCGGCGCGTCCACGCCGACCGAGACGGTGGCTGCGGCTCCCTCAACGGAACGCATTCTCCGTCGCGGCTGGACGGGCGCCGACATCTTTCGAGCGGTTCTCATTGCGGTGGGACTGTGGCTGGGCGTTCAACTGCTCTGGCAGGTCTACCCGCTTGTCTTCATCGTCTTCCTCGGCACGCTGTTCGGGTTGGCCGTGGCGTCGGGCGTGGATGTGCTCGAACGTTTTCGTATTCGACGTGGTATCGCGTCCGCGCTGATTGTGTTCTCGGTAGTGGCCGCGCTGGGCGGTACCCTCGCGTGGACGGGCCCGACGCTCATTGATCAGAGCAAGGAATTGCAGACGCAGGTGCCGGCGGCGCTTGAGAAGTTGCAGACATGGGTTGATAGCCGCCGAGGTAGTGTGCTTGCGACCGTTATCAAGAGCGCGGCCGCTCCGTCTCCAGGTGCATCCGTAGCTCCACCAATTGCCACGCCGAACACGGTAGCCGGGCGAAAGCAGGCGGCCGCGATTGCAGATTCACTGGCGTTGCCCAGCACGGCCATCAAGCAGAAAGTCACCGACCTCATGGTTGGCGCTTCGAAGTATCTGTTCTCGTTCCTGTCCAACGCAATCGCGATTGTTGGCGGACTTGTACTGATGATTTTTCTGTCGATTTACATTGGCGCTGAACCCGAAGTGTATCGAGGGTGGATTCTCTCGGTTATTCCGGCCCAACATCGCGCACACATCCGACTTGTGTTGGGCGAAATGTCCTCGGTGCTGCGTAAGTGGCTCGTCACACAAATGATCGCGATGCTGGTGATTGGTCTCGCAAGCATGGCGGTGTTGTTGATCATGGGCGTCAAGGCGCCGTATGCGTTGGCCATCATCGCCGGTCTGATGGAGTTTGTGCCAACCGTTGGTCCGGTGATAAGTGCCGTGCCCGCCATTCTAATGGCGTTCGTGGATTCACCACAACTCGCCGCGTATGTCGCGGTCGCGTACTGGGGCATTCAGTTTATCGAGAACAACCTGCTGATTCCGTTCCTGATGCGCGGTGAAATGGATTTGCCGCCCGCTATCACCATCGTGGCGCAGGCACTCATGACCATCGTATTTGGGTTTCTCGGACTGATGGTCGCCGTTCCGTTGACAGCTGCGGTACTCGTTCCCATTCGGATGGTGGCAATTCGCGAAAACGCGCGCGAAAAACAGATGCGGCGCGAAGCGCAGATTGCGAAAGCACAAGCCGCGCTCAGCAGCGAGAGTGCCGACGAAACGATCGAGGAAGCTGACCAGGGTCCCGCGCCGGCCACTATACGTGCGACACGTCGCGGGAAAGTCGCGAAACGTTCAGTTGAACTGGGGAATCTGACCGCCGAGATGGCGATTCCCAAAGCAGCGCGACGCTCAACAACCACGAAGGAGAAAGCCGAGTGATTGCAGCGCTCAATGGCGTGCACATAGGGTTTGATGACACGGGTGCCGGAACTCCGGTGTTGTTCGTTCATGGGTTCCCGCACGATCGGTCGTTGTGGGATGACCAGTGCTCGGCGCTCTCCACTCATGTTCGTTGCATCGCGCCCGACCTGCGCGGCTTTGGCGAATCGTTCGCGGACCACTCATCTGAAACTGCGCCACCATCAATCGATCAATACGCGGACGATCTCGCGCAATTGCTCGCGTATCTCGACATCAAACAAGCGGTTGTTTGTGGATTGTCGATGGGAGGGTACGTGGCCATTGCAATGTGGCGCCGTCATCCACAATTGATTGTTGCACTGGTTCTGTGTGACACCAAAGCCGGTTCGGACACCGACGCCGCCAAAACAAAACGCAACGAGCTTATCGCGCTGGCCGAAACGGAAGGCAGTGATGCGATTGCCGCAACGCAGATTGTGGGGATGCTGGGAAAAACGACTCGCGAAAAACGTCCTGACATAGTCGCGCGTACCGAAGCGATGATGCGTCGCGTGCCAGTCGCTGGTATTGTTGCGGCGCTCGCGGCGATGCGCGACCGTCCCGACGGAAAGGCCACCCTCGCAACCGTTACAGTTCCGACGCTCGTTGTCGTTGGTGAGGAGGATGCCCTCACGCCGCTCGTCGAAGCGGAAGGTATTGTTGCGGCACTGTCTCCCAAGGCAAGAGCGAAGCTGGAGGTTGTAGACGGTTCAGGTCATGCCAGTTGTATGGAGCGTCCCGCCGCCGTGACGCATGCGCTGACAGATTTTCTGTCAACGCTGTCCGTTCACTCCTGATTTTTCATTTCGTGGAATCCACACCCGGATCGATATCCGACGCTGAGAAATCACCCGCTGCGCGGTTGGGTGAAACGTTATTCCGGAATCGTGGTTGGTTGCCCGTGCCGCTGCTGTTGCTCCCGGTGATACTGCCGGGCAAGCAATCGATGATCAGTTGGGCAGTGGGCTTGGTGCTGGTTGCGTTGGGCGAACTGATTCGCACCGCTGGCGTCGCCGCGGCCGGCACCGTGACGCGACGCCGGTCGCGCACGGTGCAGCGCTTGGTGACGTACGGAGCGTTTGGCTGGTGCCGCAATCCGCTCTATGTCGGCAACTTTTTTGCATGGATTGGTTTTACGGTGGTGTCAGGCGTGTTCTGGTTCATCCCGGTTTCAATCGTGTTGTTCTCGATTGAGTACACGCTGATTGTGCGCTACGAAGAAGGGGTGCTGGAATCCATTTTTGGCGCGGAATATTTGACGTACAAGCAGCGCACACCGCGTTGGTTTGGGCGTCCACCGTCGGGCAACAATTCCGGCGAGCACGATTGGAAAGAGGCCATCTGGAGTGAGCGCAGCACCATGATGCAATACGTGGTGCTCATCGCGCTGTTCATTGCCAAGTCGAAGTACATGTATCAATGAGCTGACGGGTTTTCGGTACTGGGGGCATTTGGTACTGGGGTCAGAGCGGGTTTTGGGTACTGGGGTTGGGTACTGGGGTCAGAGCCGAGTGGCAAAATCACGCGCGAGAGGGGCGGCGTTTTGGTACTGGGGTCAGAGCCGGGTTTTTGGTACTGGGGTCAGAGCCGGGTAGCAAAATCACGCGCGGAATGTGCGGCGTTTTGGTACTGGGGTCAGCGGCGTTTTGGTACTGGGGTCAGAGTCGGGTCGCAAAATCACGCGCAGGAGGGGCGGCGTTTTGGTACTGGGGTCAGAGTCGGGTGGCAAAATCACGCGCGAGAGTTGCGGCGTTTTGGTACTGGGGTCAGAGTCGGGTAGCAAAATCACGCGGAACTACCAGAACCACGTTCGGCTATTAATGAGTATGACAGACTACAAGAACTTCCAGAAACCGAGTGAGTCAGAGCTCAAAGCCAAACTCACGCAGGAGCAGTTTGACGTCACGCAACGCGGCGGAACCGAATGCAGCTTCCGCAATCCATTTCATGACAGCCACGACGCGGGGATTTACGTCGACATCGTGTCGGGCGAACCCCTGTTCAGTTCGCTGGACAAGTTTGACTCCGGCACGGGCTGGCCAAGTTTCACTCGCCCGCTCCAGGCGGACAACGTAAAAAATCTGGTCGACAACGCTCACGGCATGCGACGCACGGAGGTTCGTTCGGCGCACGCGGACTCACACCTTGGGCACGTGTTCGATGACGGTCCAGCGCCAACGCGCATGCGCTACTGCATGAATTCGGCGGCGATGCGGTTTATACCGGTTGAGGAGCTGGAGGCCGAGGGGTACGGGGAGTTTGCTGCGGCATTCAAGACTCTGGGAAAGGAAGCCCACGGATAACGCGCTGACACATTTCGAACGCATTTCCGGCGCTTCCGCAACACTGCGGAGGCGCCGTTTGCGTCAGGCGTTGTAATCAGTAAAACCGTTGTGCGTGGAGCGAACCGCATTCAGCGAAACCGTTGTTCGCGTGATGCATCATCACACGTACAACGGTCGCTGCAAACAGAATGTCAGCTCAGTCCCACGCCCACTTCAACCAAAATGTTGTTCGGAGCGTGACAGTAGAATGTCAATGATCTCCAGCCGCCGCGACTCAGCTCTTCGACAGGACCGGGATTCAGGTTTGCAGCGGTTAGTTGTGCGTGCTTGGCGCGCACTTCGTCGGGAGTATCCAGAAAAAATCCGACGTGAAAATTCTCGGGGAATCCGGTCCCCTTGTTGTCGCGCATGATGTTGAGAATAAATCCGTCGGTTCCGCGCAACACCGCGAATCCATTTTCGCCACGCATGCTGAGCAGCGTGTAGTCGAACTGCTGCACAAAGAAATCGCGCAGTGCCACAACGTCCGCGACCGGGAGGTTGGCGTGATTGAGTTTGCTCATAATCGTTGTCCTCTACGCAAAAGAGACAGGCATCAGATCGGTGGTCATGCGCTGTCGGGCGGAGAACAAACGGTCCGTGGACATGTCGCACTGTTGCACCCCAGCCTGATCCCTCCGACAACTGCATCGGAGTTACCTGGCCGTGGGTTCTCCCACTCACAAATGCAGTGGTGAACAGTGCCCCTGCGGAGTTGCGGGGGGACCGGACTACCTCAACCGGTCTGTCTTTTTCGGCAAGCGAAATATCTGCAGGTTCGCCGCGCCGATCAACCCTCACAACGGGAATCACGGTCGCGAATAGAAGACGCGAATGGGTATGCGGCGACTGCAAACAGCTTAGGAACAGGCAACCGACCGTCGTCCGTGGACGATGTGTGCCTCGTATTTACCTACGGCGTCCTGTTCAAATACCAGCTCACCGCAGCCAACGCGGCCACAATTGCCGTCAACGCTGCGGGAGCAAGCCACACTGGCTTTTCGTTCTGCTCACGCAACACCACAGGCGCGAGAATATCTGGCTCATCGAGCGCACGCATCACCTGCGCTGAACTGCGCGGACGATTCGCCGCTTCCTTCTCGAGACACGAAGCAATGAGATTCGACAGCGCTTCTGACACATCGTTCCGACGTTGATTGACTGCCGGTGGTTTCTCGGTGAGCTGCGCCGACATCACAGCCTGCCGTGTACGACCATGAAACGGTGGTGTGCCAATCAACATTTCGTAACCGACAATACCCAGCGAGTACAGGTCTGCACGAAAATCGACATTGGGATCGGCCGCAACTTGTTCGGGCGCCATATAAATGGGTGTACCCAGAGAGATCCCAGTTTCCGTGATGTTCGTGGCGACGAGCTGGCTTTGCTGGTTGCGACGCGACGCCGCGAACGCTTTGGCCACACCGAAATCAGTAACCGTTGCTGAACCGCCGGCCAACAAGATGTTGTCCGGCTTTACATCGCGATGGACGACGCCCTGATCGTGCGCATACATGAGCGCCCGGACCACATCGCGCATGATGCTCACGGCTTCCCGCACAGACATGGGTCCGCGCAACAAGCGTGAACGCAACGATTCACCGGCAACGTATGGCATGATGAAATACGGCAATCCCTCAAAATCGGCGGCGCTGAGGATGGGCACAATGTGCGGATGTTGCAGCCCCGCCAACAACCGGATTTCCTGCTTGAACCGTTCAATCGACACCCGCTCCGCCAACGACGGTGGCAGCACTTTCACGACCACCTGCCGCGAGAGCTGATGATCTCGTGCTATGTACACGCGCGACATGCCGCCACCGCCAAGCTCTCGCTCGATGGTGTACGCCGGTCCCAATGCGTCCTGCAGTGCGTTTTTGAGGTCCAGCGGTCGCCTCGTAAGCGATCTCAAACGTGATCCAGCGTGTCCGCCGCCGAATACTTCGGTTCGGGTAATATGGCGGCGGGACTAGGCCGGAGCTGCTCTAATTTGACACCGGATTTCAGACACTCGTATCTCGGTATGCTGCAACATCTTCCGCTTCGTCACGAAGTTTGTCACCCCGACCCGAGACGAAGCGGTTTCCGGCTATCACACGGTGCCGCCAACGTTTCGAATACCGTCCAGCACGCGGGCCAAGTCGGCCTCTACCCCTGAACCCAGCACAGTGCCTCCGGCCTGCATAACCGTCTGTTCAGCGGTCTCCGTGCTGCCGGAGCCAATGAGTGCAACGAGCGCCGACTGGTTGTTGGTCAACAAGCCATTACCCGCTTGCTTGAGCAACGCGTCGGGAAATCCCGCGTCGATGAAATAAGCGGCAAGTGCACCGGCCGCTGCACCGAGGATCGGACCAATCCCTGGCAAAATGAGCGCGGCCACTGCGCCAACTGCGGCGCTCTTACCGATGCCCCAATCGTGCGATTCGGTAAACTTCACTTCACCGGCATCGTCTTTCGTGATGTACGCAACGTTTCCCAGTGGAACCGCCGCCGATTTGAGCCGAGGCACCGCGGCCTCAGCACCGTCGCGCGTAGGGAAACGAGCAATCAGGATCTTGTTTTCGGGAACAGGGGCGGTTGGCGAGGTCATGCGGGCACCGAATGCACAGTGTGAAAGAGTGAGGGACGGTTCACGCGGAAAATCTAATGTTCAGTGCGTCAGCGCGTACATCACGTAATTCACACCCAATTTGTACGCTTCATTGTCCTGCGAGACCATGTACACGCCTTCGTTCGCAAACTCCCAGAAATTCGAGACATCGGTGTTGAAGTTTATCATCGCGATCATGCGTTTTTTGGGATCGTTGTCCTCAAAGAGTCCACGCAGGACCGCCTTGTTGTAGTCGTACGCCTGCGGAATGATGTTGAACGAGTTGATCTCGAAGAACGAGTGAAAAATTGGGAACGATGGATCGAGGTCGATGAATCGGGCATTCGGAATCACGCGTTTCATCTGTGTTTCAAACGTGGCCCATCCGGTCATTCCGTTCCGGCCGTCGTCCCGAAAATCATCAAAGATGATGAATCCACCCTTCAGCAAATACCCACGCAACGCAGTCGCTTCACCATCCGACATGGTCAAATAATCCGGCTCGGCCATGTATGCGACTGGATATTTGGCGAGTTCCGGATCGTCGAGCGCAATAACGTTGCTGGCGTCGAGGTGCAACGGAGTGCTGGAAATTTCCTTCAGAATGCGCGCAAGGTTGTTCTCACCGCGCGGATATCCATGCGCCCACGCCGGCAATCCCATGTAGTAAAAGCCGCCCGGTCCCGTTTCGAATTTCAGCCGTGCAAATTGGAAGCGTCCGTCGTACGGCGTATGAGTGACAACGAGATTGGCCGATTGACGTCCAAATCCTCGTTGCGCTTGCACGAGTGATGCAGCGGCGACGAACGCAGCGAACACCAACAAATTGCGACGAATTCGTGACATATTGTCGTTCCGCGCGCCCACACGTGTGCAATGCAGCGCGACTTCGCGGTGAAACGGGACCTGATGGACGCTACACGTGGTGATATGCTTTCCGAAAGGCGGTACCCGCGCGAAGAACCGAAAACAATCAATCCGTTCGCATGGCTTCGAGCGGATCTGTGCGCGCAGCGCGGCGCGCTGGGACGAGACTGGCTGCCGTGGCCACCAGGAGGAGCAGCGCCGAGACACCGGCGAGTGTGACCGGATCGCCTGAAGTTACGCCAAACAGCAACGACGACATCGTTTTGCCGAGCAGGTATGCACCTGCAACGCCAATCGCGACGCCGACCAGGGCGAGACGTATGGATTGCCAGACGATGAGTCGGGCAACGCCTGCCATCCCGGCACCGAGTGCGATACGAATACCAATTTCCGGACGGCGCTGCGCCACGAGATAAGAAATGACACCGTACATACCAACCGCACTGAGGATGAGCGCGACAATTGCCGCGATGCCCAGCAAAACCATGACGAATGATGTCCGTGACATGGAACGCTCAACCACTTGCTCCATCGATCGGGCATTGATGACGGGCACGCGCGGATTCATGTTGGCCACTATCTGGGACACGCGCGCCATGATGGTGAGCGATGCCGGAGTTTTTGTGCGTACGAGGTACGCAAGATCGTTCACACTCCCATCTCTTCGATTCGCCCGAAAGCCCGATGGTGCGTAAAAGACCGCTTCGATTGGCGGGGCTTCGAGACTCCCGGCGCGAAGGTCCGACACAACACCGACCACGCGATACCAGTCGTTGGCAGTGGTGTCGACGTAGCTGTTGATCCCTTTGCCAATCGCACTTTCTCCCGGCCACAGTCGATCGGCCAATGCCTTTGTAATGACGATTGCCTGCGACCGACTATCGATGTCGCGCCAGGAGGGAATTCGCCCGTCCACCGGAATGCGCAACGTTTCGAACAGACCGGGACCCGAAACCGCCGTCTTCACACACGGCGTTGGTTCACCCGCGGGATATGGGCGTCCTTCACGGAAAACAACGCTGCATCCATTGCCAAAATTCTCCAGGGGCATGTCCGAGACTGTGCCCGCGCTGACGACACCCGGAATTTCAAGCAGTTGCCGCTGTAACTCTCGATGGAACGTCAGGGCCTTTTCTCGCGTGTCGTATTCATTGAATGGCAACGACATGTCGAATGCAATCACGTTTGACGGATTGAATCCGGGTTTTACACTGCGTAAGTGCATGAAACTCTGCGACATCAGCCCAGCGGCGGCCAGCAACACCAGTGCGAGTGCCACCTGGCCAACCACCAGACTGTTTCGCACCGCGCGTTGGCGCGGTGATGCGGAGAGACCACGCCCGCCCTCCCGAAGTGCCGTGATGTTGAAGTGCTTGAGCAGTGGCATGAGTCCGAGCAACGTGCCCATGACGACCGCAATGCCCAACGCAACCGAAACCGACGTCCAGCCAAGCGCGATGTTGTGAATGCGCGGCATACTGGCCGGTATGATAACAAGCAGTCCGCGCAATCCGACAACGGCCAGCGACAGTCCAACTGCGCCGGCAATTCCGCACAGCAACCAACTTTCAGACAGGTAATGCACCGCCATGTGTTGTGGACTTGCGCCTAACGCCGTGCGCACCGCTGCTTCACGACGTCGCGACTCCATCCGCACGATGAAGAGATTAGCAACGTTGCCCGCCGCAATGAGCATCACAAGCAAGACAGAACCCATGACCATCCACAGTGCGCGCGGAATGGTTGGTCCAAGTACTGCATTCCGCAGTCCACTCACTTCGGTGCGAAAATTGTAGGTCTGGATAAACGATTTCGAGTAAGCGCGGCTCAGTGTCTCAGTGAAATGGCTGGCGATTTCAGTGAGGTCGCGCTGCGCGGCTTCGGCTGTCACGCCGTCGCGCATGCGGCCCATACCGACAAACTGATGACTATTGTAGAAGGGGCCCGCGGGATTCAGCTGAAGCGGAACCCACACATCAACCCCAAATCCGGCGAGATTGGATTGTGAAGCGAACGGACCGGGCATTGGAAGCGTCAATCCGGGTTCGGCAACACCAACAATTTGAAAGATTCCCGAACTTGTTTCGAGATTGCGCCCAACTATTGAACGATCACCGCCAAAGCGACGCAGGAAATATTCGTGACTGAGCACTGCGACCTCAGGAACTCCGGGTTTGTCATCGGCGTCCTGTATGAGTCTTCCAGACTCCGCGCGTGCGCGCAGTGTTGGAAACAACGAAGCAGTAACCTGCGCGAACTGTGCAACGTCTGCGGTGTTGTTGTTGACAACGGTGTACGAAGTTGTTCGATACGCACCAATGTCGCTTAGCGTTTTTGTTTTGTGTTTGAACTCAAAATATCCGCCCGATGACATTCCCCACTTTCCTTCCTTGCTTCCGGGCGGCGCAGTGGGGTGCAGAATCGACACCAGTGCATTCGGTTGACGATAGGACATTGGCCGGAGCACCACTGCATCCACCACCGTGTAGATTGCCGTTGTTGCGCCAATGCCAAGCGCGAGTGTCAAAATCGCGATGAGTGTAAAACCGGGTGTGCGCAACAACGCTCGCGCGGAACGTTGCAGCTCACTCCGTATCATTGCCCAGAATTCAAAGCGACGTGTCTGTTGCATGGTGTCCTCGTCAATGCGGCGGGTGTGTTGCCAGTGCGTTTCGTAATCACCAAACTTTTCGTTGACTTCCTGCTCCGCCTCGGCGCGCGAACGGCCCAGTGCGATCAACTGTTCGATACGTCCTTCGATGTGGAACTGGAACTCGTCGCGGAGTTCAGCATCGATCTGTGACGCCGATGGCGGCAATCGAAACAATCGACGAACGGCGGCGGGGATGTTGCGCGGAGGAATTGGTTTCGCATGCTCGCGGATGCTGCCTTCCGCGAACTGGTTCGCTATGCGGAAGGAGTTCGCATCATTGGAGTTCTCGATTTCGGCACCAGCTTCGCGTTCGGTGTTGCGATCGTGCTTGCGTTCGTCGTCTCGCGCATTCATTTCGCCCCCGTTCCCCCCGCCGCAATGATGAGCTCCACGCATTCGGAATAACGCGACCACCGCTGCAGCTCGGAGACGAGTTGCCTGCGTCCGATAGCGCTCAGCCGATAATACTTCGCCTTGCGATTGTTTTCGCTGATGCCCCACTCCGCCGCCAGCCACCCTTTTTGTTCGAGGCGGTGGAGGGCGGGATACAACGAGCCTTCTTCTATCTGGAGGCCATTCTCGGTGGTGGATTCAATCCATCGGAGAATGCCGAGTCCGTGCATCGGCCCCCACGTGAGTGCGCGGAGGAGGATGAGGTCGAAGGTACCGCGCAGGAGGTCGAGGTCGGCTGTGGGCATGTGGGCTCACCTAGGGTTCATAGGTGAGACAACATATTCGTCCAATTGGTTTGCAGCAAAGGCTGCGCAAAAAAAATCCGGCACCTCAACCTGAGATGCCGGAACAGTTGCGTGGGTTCTCCCGGAATTACCGCGTCGGCCTGCCCGGCGGATTTTCCCCCTCAAACACTTCCTTGTTCTTCTTGATCGCGCTCCGCAATTGCACCGGCACATCTTCCTCAGGGAAAATTGCCGTCACCGGACACTCGGGCTCGCACGCACCGCAGTCGATGCATTCGTCGGGATGGATGAACAACTGGTCCGGCCCTTCATAAATGCAGTCAACCGGACACACGTCGACACACGACTTGTCCTTGACGGAAATACAGGCTTCAGTGATGACGTAGGGCATGGTTCGTGATCAGCGTGTTTGTGTCTTGTAGCGGAACGGCACGGCCCCGGATGTCTGGGCGTGGCGAATGATAGTCGTTCGGCCATACTCACAACAGGATAACGCAAGGCACCCCGCGACGGTGTCAGGGTTTCGGTGTCCGCAACCGTATCAACCGCCGCCTTATCAACCGTTACTATTCCAACCGTTACTATATCAACCGTTACTAGCGCAACCGTTACTATATCAAGCGTTATTCTATCAACCGCCGCCTTCAAAAACGCGAGCGGAACGCATGTGCCCATGACAGCACGTGCCGATCGTGACGACCACACACTTCACCGCCAGGGCGGCTGCGCTCCCCGCTTCAGGTCGGGATTCTCACGGTACACGGTGAAGGTCCGCCCAATCACCTGCACCACTTCGGCCTGCATCTGCTCCGCCACTTGATTGGCAGCGTCGCGCGCAGACAATTCACCCGCCTGCGCCACTTGCGCCTTCACCAGCTCGTGCGTGCGCAACACGTCATCAAGACTAGTCAGCAACGCCGGCGTCAAACCCGCGTGGCCCACCTGCACCAGCGGCTTCAGATGATGCGCTTCCGCGCGTAACGCCGCGCGGTCCTTTCCTGTCATGCTCATTTCTTGCGGCCGTCGAAGGCAAAAAAGATGTACGGGTTAATGGGAGGTCCATCCCACCACGCCCGGCCTGCGCCACGTTTCATCACCTGAAAATGCAGGTGGGGTTCATCTGGCGACGCGTTACCGGTACTGCCAACGTAGCCGATGACCTCGCCTCTCGCGACCGTGTCGCCCACGGCGAGCCCCTCTCGATACCCCTTGAGATGCGCGTAGTAATAAACAAAGTGTGCG
>JBDUBA010000146.1:0-2222 GCA_040004335.1 Gemmatimonas sp. | reverse complement strand
CCCGATTACGGTTCGAATCCGTCGGGTATGGTCACGCGTGCGCGACAACAGGCCGATGGTTCGTGGATTCTGAATGGTGCGAAGATGTGGATCACCAACGGATCCATGGCACACGTAGCGGTGGTGTGGGCGAAAACTGGTGACAGCAACGACGACACTTCAATTCGGGGCTTCATTGTTCCGACCGACACACAGGGATTCACGGCGCGCGATCAGAAGGGCAAGTTGTCACTCCGTGCAAGCGACACCAGTGAATTGGTGTTCGTGGATGTGCATTTGCCGGCCGATGCCTTGTTGCCGAAATCGAATGGACTCAAGAGCCCGTTGATGTGTCTCACGCAGGCGCGGTACGGCATTTCGTGGGGTGTGCTGGGTGCAGCGATGGCGTGTTTCGAAGAAGCCACCGCGTATGCGAAAAATCGCGTGATGTTTGACAAACCCATTGGTGCGTTCCAGATTCAGCAGGTGCGTTTGGCGGACATGTTGACGGAAATCACGAAGGCACAGTTGGTGTCGTTGCACCTGGGTCGCTTGAAAGATGCGGGGAATTTTACGCCAACGCAGGTTTCGCTCGCAAAGCGCAACAACGTTGATATCGCGACGAACATTGCGCGCGAGGCGCGTCGTTTGCTTGGTGCAAATGGTATTCTCGCGGAATACGGCGCGATGCGGCACATGGCGAATCTGGAGAGCGTGTACACGTACGAAGGCACGCATGACGTGCATTCGCTCATTCTCGGACACGCGATCACGGGACTGAGCGCGTACAAGTAACCGAGACGGGGCGGACAAGTTGGGCTCGCACGGGTCAAACAACTGCGGAACTGCAACCGACTAACTGCCTTCGGACTTTACGGACCTGTTCGGACGTGTCGGATAACTCAACGAGGTGACAAAGTGTTCAGATACCGATCAATTCTGGGAACGGGCGTAACCACGGCCCTTGTGACGGTGCTCATCATGGCGGCCTGCACAGCAACCGACGAATTTGAAGATCAAGACATTTGCAAGACAACCGTCACGGCGGCTACAAGTCCGGTCACGGGCGCACTCACGCTGTCGGGAATGTTCTACGCCAACGAAACAGTGATTCTGTCTTACAGTGAAAACGGTGTCACGAAACAGGTGCAGGGCACACCGGCCACCGATCGTACGGCGTTCACGCTAACGGGGCTTCCTTCGGGCGATCAGAGTGTCACCGTCATCATTTCGTGCGACGCAGGGCGCGAAAACAATGGTTCGAGAACGTACACGGTAAAGTAGAAACGGCGACGGCTCTTCTCGTTGCTCGAGGCCCGCATATGCAGCCGAACTGCATAAATCTGCAGTTCGGCTGAGCGAGTCATTCTCTCAGATTGCCCCTCAGGACGTCGGCCGTTTAGCTTTGATGGCTAGTCCTCTATCAGCCATTCAGCACGGAGCATTCTCGGTGAAAATTGCCGTGTGCATTAAACGCGTCCCGGTCATGGAAGTGAAATTTTCCATCGCCGCGGGTGGGACCAAGGTCGACGAGACCGGTCTCAAATATGACGTCAACGATTTTGATCTCTGGGCGGTCGAAGCCGCCTTGCAACTCAAGGAAAAGGCCGGCGCTGGCGAAGTCGTCGTGCTTTCAATCGGACCCGATCAGGCGCAAGAGCAGATTCGCAAAACGCTGGCGATGGGTGCCGATCGCGCGGTGCTGCTCAAAGCGGACACCATTCCCGCCGATGGCTTGGCCGTCGCGCGCGCACTTGCGGCCGAACTCAGGGACGGCGGATACGATCTCGTGCTCATGGGTCGTATCGCCATCGATTCCAGCAATCAGATGACCGGACCAATGGTGGCTGAACTGTTGAACCTTCCGTGTGTCACCAACGTGTCGAAGCTCGAAATTTCCAGCGGGAAAGGCACGGCGCATCGCACGCTTGAAGGTGCGACAGAAGTGGTGGAATTCCCACTGCCCGCATTGCTGACCATCGATGAAGGCCTCAACAAGGAACGGTTGCCATCGCTCAAGGGCATCATGGCGGCGAAGAAGAAAACGATGGACATCAAACCCGCACAGTTCGGCGAGTCGCGCGTGACCATTACCAAAATGGAATTGCCGCCGGAACGTGCGGCTGGTCGCATTCTGGGTGACAGCGCCGCGGCTGTTCCCGAATTGATTCGTCTGCTGCAAACCGAAGCGAAGGTGCTCTGATCATGGCCAACATTCTCGTATTCGCAGAATCACGCGCCGG
>JBDUBA010000428.1:0-7425 GCA_040004335.1 Gemmatimonas sp. | reverse complement strand
ATATCCTCATCGCCGAACGGCAAACTTGGCCAGTGCAAGCCCACGATGATCGGGTTGAAGTTCGGGCGCCGCTCGGTCAAATATTGCACGTCCGATTTGACCGCAGCCATGGCCCCAACCCACGCATCATATTGTCGGATAGCCGCGTTTACATCGCCCTGCCATCCATGACTCATCAAGAAAACATCGGTGACTGGATGGCTGACGTCGGCGACCCGATCAATAACGGCGCGACTCAGTTTCGTACCGTCGTCTTCCGATCGCTCCGCGCCATTCTCATCGTAGGAGATGAGAAAATATGGGGTGACAGTATCGTTAGCGGTGCGAATGGGCATGGCAAAACGGGTTGATGTCCGTTGGTTGATTGTTGCGGTTGAATTCCCGCACGCGTGTGATTCGTTAGAGTCCTGGTTGGATTTGCACGTCACCGTCACAGTGCACCGCATACACCAGCCCGAGCGGGTTACGATCTCGCTTCAGAAACTCTCGTCGCAACGCAAGGGTCAGCGCGCCCACCGATTCACCTTTCAGGAATCGCTCGAAAAATCGCTTGGCCCATTCAACTGCAAAGATGGCCGCCACTTCGCATTCGGTGCCGATCACACCTCGCGCACCTTTGCTCATGAAGTAGGAGACAAATCCGCTGTAGAATTCTGGCGACAGCTGTGCGGTTTGACACGCATTGATAAACACCAGTGGATTTCCGGGCAACGTGGCACTCTTTGGCGGTGCCTTCGCGCGGAGCTCGCTCAGCTTGACCTCACCGTCCGTCAGTACCAGCGTGGACGCGGCGACACCGCCAGCCGCATTGATGGCGCTTGTCGCAGCATGGCCGAAAAAGTAGAGGATCTGATCGGGCGTCGTACTGCGGGCAAGCGCCGCGACGAATTCGTCACGTTTGTAGCGGGTCGTCACCTTCAGCTGTTGGTGCGTAACCGCTTGTTCTTTCCAGAACGTTTCCTGCTCCACCACAAACGGATACTGCATTTGTTGGTCGATGCTGCGATTGAGATTGAGGCTGATTTGCAAGTCGGGACGATTGCTGGGAATCGCGGCCGCAGCGCTGCCCAGCTTATCGACCATCGGCAGCTGCTCGAAGATGTGCCGAAAGCCAAGAAAATTGTCCCAGCTCAATTGCGAGTCGTCCGCAACATCACCGACGTACACGAGCGGCCACGGAATGGGGGCGCGCTGCGACATGATCTGGATGGACAACGGTAGTTGTTCATCCCACGCAAGGTCGCGCAACCAATTACCAACGGCCCGCGCATCATCCGATCCGCCTTCATGATCAAACAGGAGCTGAAAGAGCGCCGCGCCAGCTTGCGCTAAAATTGGCAGGACCTTCTGTTGGTCTGCCTCCGCAATTGAAACGCTGCCGAGGAATACGTCATCGCCGTTGGCCGACGTGTAACTCACGACCGAAAGCAACTGCTCGCGCGCCACGTCGATGGCGCTGGCCAGTTCAATTGGTTCGACTTCGAGATGGGCAGTCTTCATTCCAACTTCGTCGCGCACAGTCAAGGAATATCCGCTGGGGGCGACCGGCAAGAGTACAAAAAACGCATCACGCGCGTTAACCCGGGTAACCGCCGACGACGGCCTTGACGCCGAGGTTGTGACGGGCGGTCGCGGGTTTTCCAGGCCAACCGAAAGCTCAATCGTCAAACGCTGCACGACATTGCGTTCTTTGTGCACAATTGCGACCAGCGTGTTGCGACCCTCACGCTTCGGTACAATCTCAAAGCGCGCTTTGGTTTCGGCTTTCCCCTGTCGCTTCAGTTTGAACGTCTGCTTCTGCGCGACGATTTCGAACGCATCTCCCTGCAACTCGACGGTTAATTCAACCTGATCGATTCCATCCGGGAACAGCGATGCCTTCTCAAGTGTCGCGCTTCCCACAGCATTGGGTCGTTCGATAACGTCAACACCAAATCCGATCACATACGTTTGATCAACCACGAGCGGGGCGTTCTTCTCGTGATCGTCAATTTCGGCGTAGAGCAGTCGCGATGGCCGCGCGGTGTCGGAGGACTCCATCGCTGCCGCCTCGACCGATGCTCGGCCCGACACAGCTTGGGGTTCGACGACCGTTGCTGCGCTGCCCGATGCCGACTGCGGTCCCGTCGCCGCAGCTGCGGTGGGAGCGGGATGGTCCATCGGCGGTTCGTCGCCCAAAGACATCATGCGCGGAATGGCGCGACTGGTCGCGCCTCGATTTGACCAAGCCGACGCGTCGTTGCCACGTCCACGGGGCGATGATTCGTCGTCGCCACCACGCACGGTACCCGTTATGTCGTCGGGCGCCGACGCAAATATTTCATCAACCGCTGCAAGCATGTGTGCACGCAATTCCGACAGCGTGACGTTTGTTGCATGCCGTCGTGCGAACAGCGACGCAAGATTGCGCGCAATTGACTCCGCCCCATTCTCCCCCGCAAGCGCCAACGGCACTGCGAATGGGTTCTCCGCCAACTCTTTCAGAACAATTGGCTTGAACACTCCGCGATCACGCGCCAGTTCCCGAATGGCCACGAGCGTGCTTCGATAGAAGTCGAGAAAAATCTGGAGGGAGACATCGGGTGCGGACATTGGCGCTCGTGTTCGTCGCATGGAGGGGATATTCCCACGCAACCTGCTTCGCAATGGGATCATACTAACATCGGTGCCGATCATCTTGGCGTCAATTGAAGTCCTACCCAACACCACTTGAGCCGCGCCGCGTTCGGGTTACTGCAATCGTGCAATGGCGATGCGCAGGCTGGTGGACGGGGTGGCCCCGTTCGCACCGCGCAGTTCGATCAACTGATTGGTGAGCGCTGGCCCCGATACCTCATAATACGAATGGGCACCCCCACGCAGCCCTGAGCGCGACGACACAAACGCACCAAACGTGAGCTGCACGGGGGCAATTGGAAACGCAGTCGGAAACCGCGAGTTCCAGTTGGGACTTGCGTTAAGTCCCCCGTAAATGCTGCGCAGATTCCACGTCTGGAACTGCAACTCGGGATTGGTGGGCGCGAGCCCGGGGTAGTCATCCGCAAACAGTGCGAGTCCCCAACCACCAATGAGTTGGTCGAGAGACGTACCGGCCACCGCGGTGAGGTTCGTCACACCATTGGTCGAACTGTTAACCAAGGCCTTGAAAAACGCGGCATCCGACGTGCCGTATCGATCGATCGCATACCGTACCAACGACCACGTTGTCTGATAAAACACACTGCCGGATTGCGCAGTCCCATCACCGTACGGTGACCAATCCCACGGCGATAACAGTTTTTCGCGGATCTCGTTGAACTGTCGGCGCATGCCGTAGCTGGGGCGTCGCAACGGATCGGAGGCGTTGCACGTGGCATCTGCCGGTTGAAAGTCGCAGTACACGCCGTTGGTCGTCGACGAACCGAATCCGGTGTTCGCCTTCCA
This sequence comes from Gemmatimonas sp., assembly GCA_040004335.1. Taxonomy (GTDB): domain Bacteria; phylum Gemmatimonadota; class Gemmatimonadetes; order Gemmatimonadales; family Gemmatimonadaceae; genus Gemmatimonas. Next base: position 4,002 of record JBDUBA010000428.1, on the reverse strand, counting down.
CGCAACGTGGTGCAGATAGTTCCGCACCCACATTTCTTCCGCATGACGTGCCGTTCCCTCTTCCAACCACGATTGCTCAAATGTTGGGGCGTTGTTGGCAACGCGCGCGGCTTGCGACGCAATGTGTTTGACTTCATGGACGATGGTGCGCCCCATGAAATAGAACCAGCCGTCCGGAAAATTCGTGCTGTTGACATTCGAACCGGTTGTGGTTGGCACTTGCCCATAAAACACCTCGCCAAAATTGCTGCCAGCGTTCACGGTGCGCGCAAACTGGTCACACGACGTGACATACGCCGCCGCCCCGCTCCCATTCAGTTTTGACGAAAACACCATCTCCACTCGCCCATCGGCATCGGTTAACGGATCGCGCAACAGCGGATCACCAAAGTTGTCGCGCACCGTGGCATACTGGTCCTGGTCAAAGATCTGTCCGAGACGTTGGTAGAATCCGAGGTAAGCCGGATCATTGCTGGATTGCAACGCGTTGGCCGCATCTTCCCAGATGATGGCACGTGTGCCGATGTAAATGGCTTTGGTGTGCATCGGCGTAGAGACGTCCTGGCATCCCCCGTTGAACGTGAAAAAGAAATCACGCAGTTCGCCTGGTACCGGTAGTGGAGCGGCAGTTAACGCAGCCCGCAACCTGGACGGCGTTGCGCTGCGCGCCAACTGAGCGGCACGAGCACGCGATTGTTCATACTGCACGCGATCCCGCTCCAGCATGCGCCAGTGCACGGCGTCCTGCGCTGACAGTTCGCGCAGTTCGGGTGAGTCAATTGAAAACTGCGCCGCCATCCTCGCTGGTGCGATCACCGGCTCCGCCACAACGCTCGTAGGCGTATTCCCGGCAATCTCGAAATTCACAAGCGTGTTTTGGGAAGTCGAAGCGCTGAACACAGCAATGAGATAACGGGCAGTTTCGCTCGTCGTGACCAACTCGTTGCACAATGAACCGGCGTTGTTCGTAAGCACCAATGACTCCCCAACGCTCAGCGTGCGAGCCGCCGTTGCGATCGGTTGCGCAAATACCGGTGTTGGGATGCCTGCGGCAGTAACAATCACGCTTGCGCTTCCGGAATTCACGCACGGAACCGTAACGGTGATTTGTGTCGGCGATGACGTCAATATTGTTGCACTTGCGCCGCGGATGGATACGGTATTCCGGCTGCCTACCGCATCAAATTGTGCACCTGTTATTGTCGCCGTGGCGCCCGGGACCAGCGTGGCCGGCGCAATAGACGAGATGATGGGAACGCCAACGGCAGCGACCGTCAGTGTTGCCGAGCCGTCGACGCCATCACTTGTTGCAACAATGTTGACTTGACCGGGAGCAACGGCCGTAACCACACCGTCGGCGTTGACTGTCGCGATGCGCAGGTCACTGCTGCTCCATACCACGATGGCCTGCACAGCGGGCTTTCCGGCGCCATCAAGCAGTGTCGTGCTGGCGGTTGTGGTTGCACCAACGACCAATGTTCTGGCGGATAATTCAACGCTGACCGAAACAACTGGCGCACGATCCACACGAATTGCGGTCGTGGCACTCTTCGATTCGCTGGTTGCGGTTATGTTCGCAACGCCCGGTGCATAGGCGGTAACCAGACCGGTCTCGTCAACGGTCGCGATGGTTGGGTTGTCCGAAGTCCACACAATAGCGCGGCCAGTGAGTATCGTACCATTCGCATCTTTGAGGGTCGCGACAATCCTGAACGTGAACGTCGTGTTCATGAAGCCGACCACGGGAGGATCGAGCGTAACCGATGCAACCGGAATCGGTGACACGGTCACAGACACTGTTCCTGTTTGTCCGCCGCTCGATGCCGACACTGTTGTGGTACCCGGCGCCACTGCAGCAAACAATCCACTGGACGTGATCGTTGCCACGCCGGTAAGGCTCGAAGTCCACGTGACGGTCCGATCAGTGAGCGCCAATCCATTTGCCGCTTTGAGTGTCGCCACCAGCTGCCGACTACTTCCCGGGATGATGAAACTGTTCGGCACCGAAATCGTGATCGACGCCACGGCGGGCGTCGGACTTGTTTGATCAGCGCCACCGCACGCCGGCACGACAGCGGCTGCAAGCAGCATCAGGAACGGGAAATACCGTGAGGGTGAAAATCGCTCAGGATGTCTCCCCGACACGGGCGCCTGCGCTGCTATGGAAGTCACGTCACTTGCGCTCGGATAGAATGCCGTAAGCGGATGGAGTCTTCTCCAGTGCTCCCACCAGAAACACCCGACCGCCCACGTGCCCGCGCAATTCCGGCGGCAAATTGGCGATGTCTTTGTGTTCTCCGGCGGTTGTCACGAGAAAATATTTCCCGTTGCGCATATTGAGCACGCCGTCAATAGCAACTTGCCCATCGGCGCGACGCACCGAGAACTGCGTGACGTCAAACACAATCGCTCCGCGCGGACTGGCTGAGTAGTCGCGTTTGTCCGATCGGGTGCCGCTGAGCATGACTTCCAATCCCGTCGCGCGATTGAGCTGATCGACCAACGGGCCACGTATTGCGAACACCGCATTTTCGGTAGCGGATGCCAAGACAAGCACCGACAACGGATCACTCCCAACCCGTTGAAGAATTCCGCGTACGGTATCGGCCGGGGAAACGTTGGTTGTGGTTGCGCCCGATTGAGCGTTGGGTCGCCGACAACCGTATGCGAGGGCCGTCAGCAAAGTAGTGAGGCCGAGAATGAGCGAGCGCCGTTTGATTGCCGTTGTCACACAAGTGAGGTTTTATGCGTGCACTGATGAACCCGGTGTCAGCAATACTTTACGTCACCTTTCGTTGATAGCATAGAGTTGATCACGGCGGGCATGAGGAGTCGCCCGCGCTAACAGGGATCGAATGACTGATTCCAAGGTTGTATGTCCGGTTTGGCCGAACTTTTGCGAAATCCAAGGCGGCCTCAAGTGAGTCCCTTTGCTGCATACCGATGGTTGCAGTATGTTAGCAGCGCACAAGATCAAAGGCCCAAAGCGCTGCGCCCCGCTCATCCTCCGTGTTGGTCGGTGCAGGCAGTTCGTTCATCCGTCGAGCGGAGATCGGAATGAGTAGTGCCACCGCGCCGGTTGCCGGTAGCGAAGCAACGGTAATCTCCAAAAGCGAGGCACTACGCCTGGCCGGTGTCTCCGCGCAGGTCGCGCTGGCACTGCTGGTGATGTGGGCGTTTCGCCTTGAGAGCCGTACATTTTTCGGCGTTGCGCTGATCGCGGGCGTCGGTTTTTTGCCGCACGCGCTGCTTCCAAAAACCTGGCGCCTGTCAGCATTCGTCTTGCTTTCGTTTGCCAGCCTGGTGTACGTCGTTGGTACACTGAACTCGCTTTGGTTGATCGGAGCGGGAGTGCTGCTGGTCGGGGTCTGTCATCTCCCCATCAAACTGATTTGGCGTGCTGCACTCCTGCTTGGAATTGCCGCGCTGATCGCGGCATCGCGCATGGGCAAACTTCCCGCGCCGTGGGGAGCCGGTGTCTGGGCGGTGTTCGGTGCAGTGTTCATGTTTCGCGTGGCACTCTATCTGCATGCCGTGGCGTTCGAGCCGGTGCGTCCAACACCGATGCAAGCCGCTGCCTATTTCCTGATGTTGCCGAACCCGGTGTTTCCGCTGTTCCCGGTGGTCGATTTCAACACGTTTGTGCGCACGCATTATTCCACGCCGGCAATTGAAACGTATCAGACGGGCGTGGCGTGGATTGCGCGCGGTACCATGCATCTTTTGTTGTATCGCGTTGTCTATCAGAATCTTCCAGGCGATCCATTTCGGCTCACGAAACTCAGCGAATTTTTGTGGTACCTGCTGGGAACCTTTCTGCTCTATTTGCGTGTGTCCGGACAATTTCATGTAATTGTGGGCATGTTGCACTTGTTCGGGTTCGGATTGCCGGAAACGCACAAGTTGTTCCTGCTCTCGTCCAGTTTCACGGATTTCTGGCGGCGCATCAACATTTACTGGAAAGACTTCATGATGAAGCTGGTGTACTATCCCAGCTTCTTC
>JBDUBA010000079.1:0-2238 GCA_040004335.1 Gemmatimonas sp. | reverse complement strand
CCTACTTGCACACGCCGGCGCGCCGAGCGTACGCTTCGTGCATCATGCCGGACTACGGGATTCTTCTATGGCACACGCCGCGCTGGCGGACGTCATGCTCATGACGCCCGAAGAGTTTCTTGTGTACCCGCTGGAAAATGTGAAAGCGGAGCTCGTTCGTGGTGAACTGCGCGTGAGCCCGCCCGGCGGAGCGCCGCACGGGTCGGCCGGGGCCAGACTCATTGTCATGCTGGCCGCGCATGTCGACCCACGCAAACTTGGTCGAGTGTTCGGTGACGGAATCGGCTATCAATTACTGCAGTTGCCACGCACGGTTCGTGTTCCGGATGCGTCGTTCGTGCGCGCCGATCAATTGCCGCCGGAAGGCATTCGCGCGGGGTTGTTCAAGTTCGCACCGGCGATTGCAATTGAAGTGTTGTCACCAAGCGAAACCGCATCGGAGTTGCAGGAAAAATTGGATGACTATCGGGTTGCGGGAACGGCGCTGGTATGGGTAGTGGATCCGGTCAAGCGCACGGTGATGGTCGTGGGGCGCGATGCGCCGCTGACCGTATTGCGTGAGGGCGAGAGGTTGAGCGGAGGCGAAGTGCTTCCGGAGTTTTCGTGCGCGGTTGAGGAGATATTTGAGGGAATTGCGCGGGATTTGCGGGAGTAGGAGAGCGAGCTTGCGCGAATGCGTGTGTGCGGCGAGCTGCAGTTCGACACAGGGGCCGGACAGGTCGCAACGACGAAAGCGCCGTATTTGACAACCAAAGGAGCCACGTTCAAAGATGTTGCGGTGAAGGCCATCGTGTTTTGGACTGATAATCAGAATCGACACAACTCGTGAAAGAGATCGTTCCGTCTTCTCCCCTTTCGGTCGACGAGATGCAATTTCGTCTCGTCGGATACGGGTACGATTACGCCACGAACGCGCACAAGATCTCCGCGGCTCTTAAAAACGCGGGCGTTTCCGACATCACGCCGCGCAGGTTCACGCCCACTTTCGTCCAATTCGAGATCCATCTCAGGTCGACTTTTTTTGGCAATCCTTTTTGTGATTGTGACATTGAGGAGCGCGACGGACAAGCCGTTCTTCGCTACCGGCTGAATTACAAGGCGCCACGTCAGCTCATGGATTCGTTTTGGGTTTGCGCCCTGAGCTTGATAGTGAGTGTAGCTGTGTTCTATTTGAGCGGGAGGCTTCGTGCACAATCGGTGATGGTCGTGTGGTTGGCGGGCGCTACAGCTATCCAGCTGTTCTGCGTTCTCTGCGCACGGGCATGGATTTTGTGGAAATTCGGTTCTGCTGTAGAAGAAAAGTTGCGCAGGGTACTCGCTGATAGCGACAGCCGTTGGCGTCGCTGGGGAGCCGCGTAGTGGGCGAATAGCGTGCCCAACCGTCGAGAGGGACAATCGTCGGAACATATTGCGAGCCGTGAGTGGAGCGGACATCGTGTGCATTAGCGATCAGCGGGAGAACGGGATAACATTTGGAGTATGAGGCAGCGGATCCACAATCTGTCCGACTCTTCAGCTCGCGCGTGTCTCCAGTCCCGCGACACTCAACCTTTCGGTGATCAGTCGCGCGTCCACGGCCAGCTCCAACCGCTGAAGCATCTCCATCGCCGCTTCCACTCTCCGTGCCTCCAGCACCCGCCCCGCACACGCGCGAAACTTGTCGCTGAGTTGCTCCGCGGTCGCCGGCCGCGTCGGATACCCACGCGCGCCATCCGCGTACGCATTTAACACGCGCCCACCACGCAACCGCACCGCAATCCGCGACTGCGTCAACGCCGGTGCGTCGCTGTTGAGCGTCGCATCCACCGCCATCTCAACTCGTTCTCGCACGCGCGCGATGCGCGCATCGTGCACGGCCGCATCCTCGAATGTGTCGAGTCCAACTCTCCCCATCACCACCGCGGCCGCCACGCAGTGATGCATGCTGAACTTCCCTTCCAATCCCGTGACTGGTCGCGGATAAGTCAGTATGGTTGGCGTCACCAAATCCACACCAATCGCAATCGACTCCACGTCATCTGCCGTAAATCCGTGCTCGGCTCTTAAATCCAGGATCGCATCAATCGCCGGATGCGTCGCCGCGCAGGACGGATACAACTTCACCGTCACGCCGGTCTCCATCGTTTCCCAACGCTCACCAAGCGTGCGCAGTTCGTCGCCGAGTTCCGTGCGTTCACTGCCCATCGCCTTGAGAAACCCCTGCGGCCCTTCAATCGCACGCGGTGACGCAGTAATCCC
>JBDUBA010000282.1:0-2247 GCA_040004335.1 Gemmatimonas sp. | reverse complement strand
ACATCGAGTACACACCTGGCGGCTCGGCTGCGCCGCGGCCGCCGGCCCCTGCACCGCGACCACCAGGATTTGCCGCAGCTGGTGGCGTTGGACTCGGCGGCGGCGGTTGATAAAGCAGCACAGCAGCACCAGGTTGCCCCACGACACCCGGGACACTCAACTGCGCGGGATCGCTTGCAGTACTGGGCGAAGGTTGGTCGGGCCGAGCTGCGGCGCGCGAAAAAATTGGCATGACAATAAGCCAGCGATCGGCGAGTTGATCGTAACGCACGACCGCATCACCGTTGTTGCGCGCATCGCACGTTCCGGTGAACCCTCGGAACACATTGTTGGTGGGCACCGACCCGTACAACACTTTGCCCGTCGTGTCATACTTCGCGCCTTTCTTCGTAAAGATTGCCATGCGCGAATTCACGATTTGCACAATGTGATTCGGCCCGACGGCGAGGCTGTTGTCGGAAGGATTTCCGCTGCGCCCCGCTCCCTGCGGACCATCGAAACCAATGCCAAGTCCGTCGAAACTTGCGGCGACGATCGCGGATGGTTTGGTGCCTTGTGCTTGCTGTTCGACGTTGTTGCCCGGCTGAATAGCCGGCTGATTAGCGAGCGGGCTGTCCATCGCGATGGTGCCAACCGCAATCACCATGAATGCGAGTGTTTTGAGGGGAGCGGGTATGCGAGGCATGATTAAACGTGTATCTCCACGGCGCGGCCGGAAAAAGAAATTGGAGCCGTAACTTTCGAACCCGCAACACGCACGCTGAAATGCCTTGGTGCCGGCGACAACATGCGCGAGTTGGGTGCGAGACGCAGCGTGAGTTTCCGCGTCGCATCGGACCACGTCATTGCGATTTGCATCCACGCTCCTTTGCGGTAATCGAAGCTTCGACCATCGTCGTCGTACAACATCGAAGTTCCGTCCAGACCCGGATACACCACAAGCGTTGTGGGTTCGGTTTCGGGTTCGTCGGCGTATTGGCTGATGGCACCAACGGGCAACACAGCGCCAGCGCGCACATACAGCGGCATCGTGGCAAGGTCAACGAGTTTGTTGATTTCGCGACCGCCTTGTAATCGTTCCTCCGTCCAGAAATCGTACCATGTGCCGTTGGGCAAATACACCGAACGATTCGTCGCGCCTTTTTCTGTAACCGGAGCAACCAGCATGTCGGAGCCGAAAAGGAATTCATCGCCGCGCGCGACCGCGACGGCATCGGTGGGATAGTGCAACCACAGCGCCCGCATAATCGGCATTCCCGTGAGATGCGTTTCGCGCGCGGCGGTGTACAAGTACGACATCAAGCGATACCGCAACTCGAGATATTGGCGACAAATGGTTTCGACGTTTGCGTTCTGCGCGTCGGAGGCGTCCATGCGCCACGCACCCGATTCAAATGGACCGCCATCTCCACCACTCCATCCCCACGGAAGTTTGAGATGCCAATTGCGACCGTGCGCGCGAAACGACGGACAGAATGCACCAAATTGAAACCAACGAATGTGCAATTCGGCGGTGTATTCTGCGGTGGGATTGAATCCGCCAATGTCGCTTCCCCAATACGGGAATCCAGATAGGCCAGTGTTAAGCGCGATTGGAACGTGCGCCGCCAGTGTTGCCCAGAAGCTTCGCGTGTCGCCTGACCAAATGAACCCACCAAACCGCTGAATGCCTGGCGAAGCGTTTCGATGCAACGCGAACGGCCGTTCGTTCGGGCGATTCAACTGACTGCCTTCCCAATACATGCGATGTCGATTGAGACGCGACGGTCCATCGAGACCATCACCTTGATCGGGCCACCACCCATCAACCCCAACATCGGAAACGGATTTGTGAACGGGCCAGTAACACGCGGCCTGGCGATTGGGTGGCCATTGGTCGTTGGGCGTGCGACCTGACGGCAGTGGTTGAGCCGTGCACGGATCGTTCACGGTGCCGGTGAGCGTGCGCCCTTCGATAACAACATGCACTACCACTTTGAAATGTTCCGAATGCAGTTCGTCGAGCATCGCTTTCGGATTGGGAAAATTTCCGGGATGCCAGGTGAATTCGCCGTTTCGCGTGTTCCATCCCGACGGCGCGAACTCGGTGCCGAGATAGATGAGGGCATCGCAGGGCAACTTCTTTTCGCGAAACGTCTTTGCAACACCAAGTATTTCGTCTGGTCCAGCCAGCGTGCGTGATGACTGCATGTATCCGAAGGTCCAACGCGCTGGCATTTCCGGCAGTCCCGTGATAAGCGCGTATTC
>JBDUBA010000284.1:0-7505 GCA_040004335.1 Gemmatimonas sp. | reverse complement strand
CTCTGACCCCAGTACCAAAACAATGCATCGGCTTGGCCGTTGCTCTGACCCCAGTACCAAAACAATGCAACTTTCGAAATTGAGTCGCGTACCTAGATTCTGTTGAGTCAACAGGAGTTGTTCCCCCGAACCGTCTTTCCGTTGTCAACCAACAGCCTTCCCGAACGCGACAAACAGCTCCTGCAGCACTTTCTGGCCGCCATTGCGTACCGCACGCAAAAGGCCTTACGAAATGCGCCGGAACACTACGCCGTCTTTCATCCGGGAAACGAAGTGCGTACGCCCGTCGAAATACTTCGACACATGACGAGTTTGCTGGGTTATGTGCGCACGTTCTTTATTGGCGGCACATACCCGGCGCAGCCCGATGCCATGGCGTCATTCGCCGACGAAATCGCGCGGTTTCACGACATGCTGGAAGAAGTGGATCGTTTCATCATGGCCGACACCGCGCCTACCGGTATCACCACCGAACAGCTGTTGCAGGGGCCATTTTCCGACGTGATGACGCACGTTGGCCAACTCGCAATTTTGCGCCGGCTGGCCGAATCGCCGGTAGCCGCCGAGAATTTTATTTACGCGGACATCAAAGGCGCGCGGCTGGGCAAGGAACAACCGATGCCGAAACGGCCTGACGAAAACTGGAAGCCGTACTCCCGTTGATATTCTGCCGGTTGTCAGTCGCACGCCAACATTATCGGTCCACGAATTTCGATCGAAATCGCTTTGGCGCATACCCCCCCCACCGGCTGCGCGTTATTAACGCAATTGCACTTCCGTCTCGCACAGCGAAACGGTCGCGCTACGTCTTCTGTGCCGCTAGCGGAACCGCGCAATCGCACAAGAGACTCGAAACGACCACAACAACTCTTTTCATTTTCATCGACGGCACCCTCAGTGGGTGCGAAGTGACACTCGGAAAACTGACGGAGAGTACCACGAACCGTGCCGACCAGAATGCGCGTGCTGAGAGTGACCGCTGTTGCCAAACATCCGAGAACCGGTCGGAGTATTGTCCGCAACGCACGTCACTCAATATGACCGCTTCTTGCGAACGACCGAGAATTGGTAGGAGCGTTGTTCGCAGCGCGCGACACTCAATGTGACCGCTTCTTGCGAACGACCGAGAATTGGTGCGAGTATTGATCGAAGTATTCGATGTCCGCTGCTGGTCGTTTCTCGTACCGATCCCAACTATGCGAATGAGTCATGCGGCTACTGCAGCCACGCCTCGGCAGACCAGACAGCTGGACGGTAACCCACGCAGACGGAGGATCCGAGTTCCAGCGCAGTTCGCGCGAGTTTTCGCGTTGACTGCTGCACTCGCATCCACAATCGGTGGCAATGTCGCAGCGCAGCCAGCGGGCGCGTCCGGACGGCTCTCAAGCATTGCGCCACCGCCAAAGTTCACCGACGCCAATCGCGCAACGAAACTGGCGTCCGCTTTTCCGGAAATAGATCGCATCATGTCGGCGTTTGCCGAACGTTCGAATGTGCCGGGAATTGCGTACGGCATCATCATTGACGGCAAACTCGCGCACGTTGGTGTGTCCGGCTTGCGTGAGGTGCCAAGCAGATCGCCGGTCGACACGGCGAGCGTATTTCGTATTGCATCAATGACCAAAAGTTTTACTGCGGTTGCAATTCTCCAGTTGCGTGATGCTGGTAAACTTTCTCTGGATGCGCCAGCCGAACGGTACGTGCCCGAGCTCGCAAAGCTGCGTTATGCAACCTCCGACGCACCCCGGATCACGGTTCGCGACTTGCTGTCGCACTCAGCCGGTTTTCCCGAGGACAATCCGTGGGGAGACCAACAACTCGCGGCGACGGATGCGCAGCTTTCGCAAATGATCTTGCGCGGCATTCCATTTTCGACGGCGCCGAGTACTGGTTACGAATATTCGAATTTCGGGTTTGCCATTCTTGGTCGCATCGTGCAGAACGTGAGTGCGATGCCGTACGCGCAATATGTTCGCACAAAAATTCTGCAGCCGCTTGGCATGACCGTGACAACGTTGCAATCGGCCGAGGTGAAACCGTCGTTGCTGGCGCACGGGTATCGCCGGCAGGATGGCGCGTGGCTGGAAGAGGCACAGTTGCCCGATGGCGCGTTTGGCTCGATGGGCGGCATGCTTACGTCAGTGAGTGACCTCAGCAAATGGGTTGGCTTCATGTTGAATGCATGGCCCGCGCGTGATGGGCCCGAAGCGGGGCCGCTCAAGCGATCGTCATTGCGCGAAATGCAGCAGGTGATTCGCTACAACGGCGGCACGGCCGTACGGGATGCTGCCGGAATGCCGCTGCTCAATGCCGGTGGATACGGTTACGCGCTGGGCGTGCGACAGAATTGTGCATTTCGCGTTGCAGTTTCTCACACCGGTGGATTGCCTGGCTTCGGGTCGCTGATGAAATGGTTACCCGACTACGGTGTTGGCATTGTCGCGATGGGCAATCTCACCTACACCAGTTGGGGCGGCGTCAGCGATCAAGCGCTGGATTTGCTGGCGAAAAGTGGCGGCCTGCAAGCGCGCGTGCCGCAGCCTGCGCCGGTGCTGCTCGAGCGTCGGGACCAGGTCTCGCGATTGATCAACAATTGGAACGACTCGCTCGCGGATAGTCTCGCCTCGATGAATCTCTATCTCGATGAGTCAAAACCGCGGCGTCAGACCGCGATTGAAAAGCTGCGCATTACGGCGGGCGACAACTGCAAACTCCAGGGCGACATGATGGCGCTGAACGCACTGCGTGGTAGCTGGCGCATGCGTTGCGCAACGAGCGATTTGCGCGTGACCATTACACTGGCACCAACGGAACCGGCCACCGTGCAGGCGCTTACCGTGGCCGGGATGAAACGCGAAGATAGTTTAGAGGCACTATCAGTTTGTCGCTAAGGCGAGTGCACCCGTTTCGCCGCCTGTCCGACATTGGCCTGTGCTGCAATCGTTACAGGAACCGTTTACAGACGCGTTGGACTGATCATGCTCACGTCCTCGGTTTTTTTGTAGTTCCAGAATGATTCTGTGGCAAACTCGTGACAGGCGGCGCGTCTCATGAACACTTGATGCTCGGATCCCAATCCGAAAACAGCCCCGCGCTGTTTTTCCTCCACGCCCACACGTGGAGGTACCAATACTTGAAATCTTCGTGGCGTTTGAGCTCCTGACCGAAGAGACGCGGCGGTTTTTCTGTTGACGGCAACAAACGAAATGGGATGACGTACTCAACGCCCACCAGATGGTCGGGTTGTCCAGCATCGCTGGGCGCATAGATCAGCATTTCCGGATGTGCGATGTCCAGCTTCTCATCGTAAACGGCGCGGTCGAAGTAGTGGCGACCCATTCCGCCCATCGTCGAATCGGAAATGCAGGCCGGCGTTGCTGTCGGGTAACCTGCGACCTGTGCAACTTTCACATCGTGATAGGGAGCCGTTGCAGTGCGCAATTTTTCAACATCGGCGCGCACGGCTGGACCAAATCCTTCTGTTACTGCGTCCAGCGACGGAGTGCCGGCGCTGGATTGCTGCGACGAGCGCACTGTCACGCCATTTTGTGATGACGCCGCGCAGCCTGCCATCGCGATTATGGCGGTTGCAGTGACAACGCTCGATCTCAGCACACGCGCACGAATCGAAAATGCAAGGTTCGCGGGTGAGGCATTTGTGACCGTTCCTGAGCTGAACAACGAACGAAACATAGGCCGGAGGTGAGTCGTTGAAGATATGCCGGGCTTTCTTAGTCGATCGCCCAACGATGATCAAAAAATGTCAACAATCCGAAACATTTGAGAAAGATTGGGGCGACTGCACACGGGCGCGGGGTGAACGGATGTCGTGCGCCCGCCGGCACCGAACGTTGCGGGTCACAGGTTGGTGTCGATGTGCAAACGTATTCCATCCGAAGGCGCAGAGACACAACTGCGAGGCGCGGAACACAGCAAGCAACGTGACTATTGCAAAGTCATTCTGCTGCTTGTCGGCGCAGCGCGAAACGCACATGTTCAATGCAATACACACACGGTGAGCCGTTCCTGTGTACGTGTCGGCTCACAGCAATCCCTACTGCGCATGTCCCCCACCACGACACCGGACTTCGTTGTTCCTCCGCAAGATCGTCCGCGAAAGCTTCCGTTGCTTGGGATCTTCGTGGCATGGACATTGTGGGGAATGTGGTCGGCGCAGCAGAGTGTCCTGGCCGCAATCGTAACAGGGCAGAGCGCGCCCCCGCGCTCCGTTCCGCTGTCCGTTACGATTATCAGCGCATCGTCATGGGCACTGTTCACGCCGCTCATCATGCTGATCACGCGGCGCATCGGCGAACGGTTTCAGTCGACTGCATCCCGACTTGGCGCACACCTGCTGATGTTCGTGTGCGTACAGACAATTGATGTCACGGTGTATTGGTTCACGATCGGTTGGCTCACGCCAACGGTGCGGCCGTACGTGCCAATGTACTTCTCACTCGTGACGTTCAACGCGCTGGCGTACACGATGGTTGCGGCAATCATCTCCGCGCTGGACGGGCAGGAAACGCTGCGCTCTCGGCAAACGCGCGAGAGTCAGCTCGAAGCACAGTTGGCAATGGCGCAGTTTCACGCGTTGCGCGCGCAGTTGCATCCACACTTTTTGTTCAACGCGCTCAATGCGGTATCATCGCTCATTCACAGTGATCCGCAGCGCGCCGATCGCATGCTGTCCCGCATCAGCGAGTTGTTGCGCACCGCCATTGCCACAGCCGCGCAGCCCGAGATTCCGCTAATGGATGAAATGGAGTTCAACCGTCGGTACCTCGACGTGGAACGGATGCGGTACGGCGATCGGCTGGATGTGCGTATCGACATGGCTGGCGAAACGTTTGATGCCCTGGTGCCCAACATGTTGCTGCAACCGCTGGTCGAGAACGCGGTGCGCCATGGCATCGCCCCACATGCTGGGGGTGGTCGAGTGGAGGTCAAGACCAGCCGTCGCGGCGAAACGCTGTACATTGTTGTGCGCGATACAGGAGCAGGGTTCGATGTTGACCAGGACGTACGCAGCATCAATGGAAACGTCAATGGCGGGGTCGGTATTGCGACCACCCGTGCGCGTCTTCGCAAATTGTACGGTGATGCGCAGGAACTGAGTCTGGTAAATGTGGAGGGCGGATTTGAAGTGCGAGTGACGGTGCCGTTTCATGTTCGGGAAAAGGCCGTCGCATGAGTATCCGTTGCCTGATTGTCGACGATGAACCGCTGGGGCGCGATCGCATTGCGGCGCTGCTCAAATCAATTCCGGACGCGGAGCTAGTGGGCACCGCGGCGGACGGATCGGAAGCGGTGGAGAAGATTGGCGAACTCGCACCCGACCTTGTGTTTCTCGACGTGCAGATGCCAGAACTCGACGGGTTTGGAGTACTGGCTGCACTGCCGCAAGAATCACGTCCGGAAGTCATTTTTGTCACGGCGCACGATCAATACGCACTCAAGGCGTTCGAAGTACACGCGCAAGACTATCTGCTGAAACCGTTCGACACCGATCGTTTGTTTGCGGCGTTCGCCCGCGCGGCCGAACGGATCAACGCACGCCGGCCGCATTCCATCAACGCACAGTTGCAGGCGTTGCTCGAAGACATGGGGCGACAACGCACGCGCAAAACACGTATTCCCATCAAAAACGACGGACGCGTAACGCTGCTGCCCGTGGAAGAAATCGACTGGATTGAATCGTCAGACAATCATGTGAAGATTCACTCGGGAAAGAGTGTGTTCACCGTGCGGCAAACGCTCCAGAACATGGAGCAGTCATTGTCGCCAACAGACTTTGTGCGCGTGCACCGAGGCTCGTTAGTGAACGTCTCGCGTATCAAGGAAATTCAGCCGTGGTTCAACGGCGAGTACGTCGTGTTGCTGCGCGACGGAACGCAGGTGAAGACCAGTCGCGGTTATCGGGGACGATTGGAAACGTTGATGAACTAACCTGGCTTCCACCAGCAAGCGCTCTTGCTTATCGCGCCGCTCGGCTGAACACCGCGCCGTGCGGAATACCCACAACGTTCCCCCCGTGCGGCCACTGCTTGTTGTCCATGCGAAATCCAGGCGCCTTGGCGCCCTCTTCGCGGAAACGATCATCGATGGTCAGCGCGCCGGTTTCCTTGTTGAAACGCGCGATGACTACACGATTCTGCATGTCGGCGTAACCGGTTACTACGACGCGCTCCAAATTGGGTTCAATGGAAATCCAGTGCGGTACGTCCCCCGGATTGAGCGACATGCGCGAAACTTCGCGGGGCTTTGCCGGATTTGAAATATCAAGACTGACTACGGCGCTAAACGCTGGCACAGTCACAAGATAGAAGTGACCCGCAATTACAGGAATCGCGCACGACGTCTTGGCCTTCTGCGGAAATGATGACACCAATTGCGCCGACGGTTTGGCGCCCGCAAGATCTTTCATCAGGTACAGCCCGCAATTGAACGTTGACACCAACACCGTTTTCCCGTCGTCCAACAAACGTGGCTCGGCCGTAAATGCACCTTCGTCGCCATGTGGACCGTTGGGCAAATTGAATGTGCTCAGCAACTTGAAGTCGGAGAGGCGCCATACCTGCACCGCGTTCACGGGTGCTTCGCCATCCATGTCCGTGGTAGTCGTAACGATGCGATCGAGCGATGGAACGACTGCGGCGGAATACGGTCGAATGCGACGATCAATGCCCGGGACATTGTCCGAAACTGTCCGAACAATTTTTCCGGTATTGGTGAGTTCTGCCAATCCACCAGGTGCTTCTCCTTTTGCATCATGTTGCATCTGGAAGGTGGCTAACACGTTCCCGTTTGGGAGACGCACATACGTGTGCGGATGCATCATTCCCCCAATACTTCCAAACTGCCCGTCAAGTACGGGTTTTGCAGGATCGCGCATGTCGAAAATGAAACTTTGCCCCGATCCGAATCCGTTTACGAACAAACGACCATCGGCCGGCATCGAATGTTCTGAATGATGCGGAACATTGAACTTGCCGGGCACGGGCACAGTGCCAATCAGTTTTCCGTAACGACCGGCCGTGGGGCGCACGTCAATAACCGCGAGAAAGTCAGCTTTCGTTGTGTCGGTCGAAGCCGTCCACAAATACAGATAGTCGCTGGAGCGGCTCGCGGCGCTGCCTGTTGCGGGGTGTTGCGCAATGACCGTTGGCGCAACGAGAAATGCTTGTAGTGCGCAACCAAGAACGACGGCGGACGAATTTCGAACGCATAGTTTGGTCATCTGAGTCGCGTGTAAGGTCGAAAGGTCGATACTGCTCACCACCCGCCGTCTCCGCAGGCGCTCACGCGATCACAGCCGTTCAATACGCGCGTGGTGTCCGGACGATGATGAGAGCGCTGCGTCTCGTGTATACAGCGTCGCATCCAGCCCTTCCGCAAGCGCCACGTAATGCGCTGACCCCGTTGCGTTCGGCCGGAAACCTTGGACCGATATTTTCCATGCCGCCACACACGGCGGTTACAACGCCTGACTTGTCCGTAATCCG
>JBDUBA010000286.1:0-2261 GCA_040004335.1 Gemmatimonas sp. | reverse complement strand
TGGAAATGGCACTGGTGCGGGCACGCTCATTCCTGACGACGCCGTTCAATTGGTACAGAACAAACTACACGTGTTTCTCGCGTTTCCCGACGGCAAAGGCGGCGCGCGATTTCAAAGTCGGGAAGTGGTTGTTGGAGCGCGTTCGGGTGGACGGATTGAAGTGCTTAGAGGTATTTCATCCAGTGACGTCATTGTTTTGAAGGGGGCGTTCGCTGTCAAAGCCGAAATGGTGAAAGGCAGCATGCCGAAGATGGAGATGTGATGAGTACTCTCATTAATTGGCTGATTGCACGGTCGATCACCCACCGACTCGCGGTTGTTGGCATGACGTTGGCGGTTGTTGTCGCCGGCCTCTGGTCGTTCGCAACGCTCACCACCGATGCGTTTCCCGATCTTACGCCCAATCAGGTGGTGGTTATGACAACGGCGGCGGGACTGTCACCCGTCGAAGCAGAACAGGAGTTGAGTTATCCGATGGAAATCGCGATGCTCGGCTTACCTGGAGCCACCGATGTTCGGTCGATTGCGAAAGCCGGGTTGTCCGTCGTGACGGTGACATTCGAGGACGACGTCGATTTCTACGAGGCGCGCGCGCAGGTGCAACAGCGCATGCTTGATGCGGTGATGCAACTTCCACCAGGCGCTGAGCCAATGTTGGGGCCACCGGCCACTGCAATGGGCGAGATTTTTCAGTATCTCGTGGAGCGTGATTCAACCGCCAGCGACACACTGTCGCTCATCGATTTGACGAACTTGCAGGAATACACGATCAAACCGTTGTTGCGCACGATTCCCGGCGTGGCTGGCGTAAACGCCTGGGGCGGCATGCCGCAGCAATTTCAGGTCAATGCCGACCCCAATAAGTTGTCGGGATTTGCTCTGACACTGCACGATCTCGAAGTGGCGCTGGCAAACAACAACGCCAATTTTGGTGGGGGATACATCGAGGATCGTGGTGAGCGCCTCACGTTGCGCGGTCTGGGACGCGTGGTTGATACAACCGATCTCGCGAACATCGTCATCGCAACGCACGGAAGTACACCCATACGCATTCGCGACGTGGCCACGGTTTCATTGACGTCACAATTGCGCTACGGCGCGGTGACTCGGAATGGAAGCGGCGAGGCGCTCTCCGCAGTGGTGCTGATGCTCAAGGGGGCGAATGGACGAGAAGTCGTGGATCGTGTGAATGCGCGCCTTCTGGAAATCGCACCGCTTCTGCCAAAAGGCGTACACATTCGACCATTTTACAATCAGGGTGATGTTGTGGAGCGCACCACGCGCACCGTGTTTCGTAACCTGATTGAGGGCGCGCTGCTCGTCATTGCCATCTTGTTTCTGTTCCTCAGAAATGTGCGGGCATCGTTGCTCACGGCGTCCGTCATCCCGTTGTCGCTGCTCGTGGCGTTCATCGCGATGAAACGATTTGGCTTGTCCGCCAATTTGATGAGCCTGGGTGCGCTCGACTTCGGGCTTATTGTCGACGCCTCGGTTGTGATGGTGGAAAATTTCGTGCGGCGCCTGCATGATCCAAAGAATGCCGATGTCGATCGCTCGATGTTGTTGCAGCGCGCCGCGTTCGAAGTGGGGCGGCCGATCGTGTTCGGTGTTGCCATTATCATCGCGGTGTATGTCCCGATCTTCACGTTGCAGGGAATTGAAGGACGAATGTTTCGCCCCATGGCGTTCACGGTGTGCGCTGCTGTGTTGGGCTCACTGCTACTCGCGCTGACGTACATTCCCGCCGTGGCGTCGTTCGTGTTTTCCAAATCTGCGGAAACAAACGAAAAGATCGCGAACGAGCATACCGATGCACGGTGGTTTGTCTGGGTTCGCTCGCGTTATGCCAACTGGTTGCAATCGGCGCTTCGTCACCCAGTTGTGGTTGTAAGTGGCGCTGTTACTGTATTGGCGGTTGCGCTTGCGTCAGTTCCATTTCTTGGAACAGAGTTCATGCCCAAGCTGGACGAAGGCTATTTGCTGATCGAGACGCGACGTATTCCCAGCACCGCGTTGGGCGAAGGCGTGAATGTGTCGGCCGAAGTTGAACGCACGTTGAAACGATTTCCGGAGGTGGCGAGCGTTGTAACAAATCTTGGGCGCCCGCACGAGGCCACTGAAACGATGGCGCTCAACCAAGCTGACGTGTACATCACGCTCGCTCCAAAGTCGCAATGGCGCGAGCACAATCTCGAAGCACTCATTCCGCGCATGGATTCTGCACTCGCAGAAATTCCGGGTTTGGACTACGATTTCAGCGC
>JBDUBA010000006.1:0-7527 GCA_040004335.1 Gemmatimonas sp. | reverse complement strand
CCTCCGGAACCTCCCGACGCAGTGTGGCCGTGAGGCGCAAACTGTCATGATTTTGGAGCCCGAAATCCACCAGAACGATTTGTGGCTTGGATTCCCGAACGCGTTGCACTGCCTCGATGATGTTGGCAGACGCCGCCAACACCTTAAAGCCGGCTTGTTGACGAATGAGCGTCGCGAGTCCTTCGCGCAACATGAGGTTGTCCTCGATCAGGACAATGGAAATCGGACTACTCATGAACGTTGTTGCGCATACCGATTGCGAATCCGGAGGGCTCCTGCGCGCGACGAACTCCGGCTGGAGCGGAGAGAGTTGGATCAGCCGTTGAACCTTACCGAGTGACTTTACCATACGTAAAATTGCCTGCTCGAATCTTTCGGGGCAACAACGCACGGGGATTCATGCGAGATCCATCTTGTGATCACGATCACGATCTCACAATCGGATGAGCGACATCGTCGCCGCTCGACTCCAGGCACGGCTCCCACACACTGGACTGCGTGAGGGTTGCCGCGTATTCTACACGGAGTAAAATGTCCATCCAGTGCCTCCGCCTCATCACCATGCTGCGCGGCGCTGTCCTCGGTAGCGCTCCGCTCGTTCACTCCGTTCCCTACCATCATGCTTCGTGTCCTCTCCGCAATTCGCACCCCGCATTCCGGAATTTCCCGTGGACTCCGCCGCGCCTCAGCGCTGGCGGCAGGGATAGCCGTCATTGGCACGGCCGCCTTCATGCCATCAAGCGCCGTTCCACACATTTCCCTGGTGAGCTCAACACCCGCCAAGGATGCGCACGTCATGACGGCACCCCGCGAAATTCGATTGACCTTCTCCGGCAACATCGACGTGACGAAAGCGAGCCTTGAACTCGCAGCGGCGGATGGCCGGACCGTCACGCTCGATTCGTTGCGAGCCGTTGTGGATTCCCCGAAGGTGGCCGTTGCTAAAATCACGGGCAAGCTCGTGTCGGGCACGTACACCGCCAAGTGGAACGCGGTCGCAGCCGATGGCGCAAAGGGCAGCGGCGATTTCAGCTTTATGTACATGTCCATGATGAAGCCCGAATAGTTCATATCCGTGTAGAGCGCACGGCAAAATCGCGGTGCGCTCTACACGAAATCGCACGCACCCACTTCTCCCGCCCACAGGTACAATGCTTCGCAAATTCCTGTTCGTTCTCACCGCACTCGTCACCGCGAACGTAGCCGTGGCACAGAGCGCGGACTCAGTCGCTGCCGTTGCAGCCGTCGAGCGATTTCACGGAGCGCTCGCCGCGTCAGACTCCGCTCTTGCTGTCTCCGTATTGGCGGATGACGCGCTGGTAATCGAAAGCGGAGCAATTCAGTCGCGTGCTGAATACCTGGGTGGTCACCTCGGTGCGGACATGAAGGCCAGTCAGGGAAGTAAGGGTGTACGTAGCGTTACTAAAGTCACCGTGGTCGGAACGATGGCTTACGTGGTGTCGAAAACGGAAACACCCGCGAGTGGTGCGGAAGGCAGCACCGCATCCGAACTCGTGGAATTGATGGTGGTGTCGAAATCGACCAACGGCTGGAAAATTCGTGCAGTGCATTGGTCGTCTCGTCGGCGTCGTTGAACATGCCGCTGCGCACAGGAGTCATCGTGAAAACTGCCCTGGTAACGGTGCTGATTGCCGGAGCAACTCTTGCAACGTTCGCTGCGCCTGGTAGCGCCACGAACGAGCGTGCATTCGCCACAACGTTGCCTTTGGTATTCGACAGCGTTTCCAATCCTTCCGGTGTCGGTAGCGCCGAGCCGAACCTAGCCGTGGCGCCAGATGGTCGCGTCTACATGTCGTGGCTGGAACCAGATGCGGCGGGACATGCGCTGCGATTTTCGGCATTTAACGGCGCCACCTGGTCGCCGCCGCGCACCATCGCGTCGCGTCGCGACTTCTTCGTGAACTGGGCCGACTTTCCTTCCATCGAAGTGTTGGGTGCCAACCGACTTGCCGTGCACTGGTTGCAGCGCACGGGCACCGGATCGTACGCGTACGGCGTACGCATTGCGCAGTCGTCGGACGGAGGACTTACCTGGGGATCACCCGTTACACCGCACCGCGACAGCGCGCAAACAGAACACGGATTTGTTGCGATGTGGCCGGAAGGAAATCGACTGGGCGCGGTGTGGCTGGACGGGCGAAAGTTCACGAAAGACGACCACGATGCGTCGAACGAAATGATGCTCGTGACCACCACACTTGGCGCAGACGGATCGCGTGGCCCGGAAATTCGTTTGGACGAACGCACCTGTGATTGTTGTCAGAACGCGGTAGCGGTAACCAGCAATGGTCCGATTGTCGCATATCGCAATCGATCGACGGACGAAATTCGCGACATCTACGTAACACGCCGAGTTGGCGGCAAATGGTTGGCCGGCGCCGCGGCACACAACGACAACTGGAAAATCGCGGCCTGTCCTGTAAACGGACCAGCGCTTGCGGCTCGCGGCAATCGCGTAGTGCTCGCCTGGTTCACAGCACCGGGTGATAGTGCGCAGGTGAAGTTGGCATTCTCCGACAACGCCGGTGCCACTTTCAGCCAGCCCGTTCGCATAGACGGAGGAAGTCCAGCCGGTCGCGTTGACGTGGCGCTGTTGACCGATGGCGGTGCACTCGTTTCGTGGGTGGAGCGCATGGGCGGTGATACCGCGGCGGTGCGTGTTCGACGCGTTGCTTCCAACGGCGTGGCCGGAGCACCCATGACGGTAACGTCATCGTCCGCCGCGCGCGCGAGTGGGTTTCCGAAGATGGTCATTGCGGGCGCCAACGTGATGTTTGCCTGGACGGTGCCCAGTCGCCCTTCGGCCATTCGCGTTGCGCGAGCTCGAACGGCAGACTTCAAGTGATGGCGCACGTTTTGATTCGGGCTGTTGCGCCATTGTTGTTGTTTGCGGCCTGTGCCCGCAGCAGCGATGCATCTGCCACCGATTCGACGGGCCGCACAAACACGGATGGTCGTGTAGAGGTTGGTCTTCTTGCACCTGCTTACTCGACTGTATCGCTGGCAGGCGATTCCGTATCACTCAAGGGTTTGCGCGGGAAGGTGGTGTTGCTGAATATCTGGGCTACGTGGTGTCATCCCTGCCGCACCGAAATTCCGGAATTGCGCGTGCTTCACGAGAAGTATCGCGAACGCGGGTTGGAGCTCATTGGCGTGAGCGTTGATACCGATGGTACGGACGATGTGATACGGAGCTTCATGACAGATTTTCACATGACTTTTCCGGTCTGGCGCGATCCTGACGAACGCATTTCCACCAGGTTTCTGACGGTTGGCGTACCGGCCACGTTTCTCATTGACAGAGACGGAATATTGCGCTGGAGGAGAACTGGCCCTATCGCACCCAATGACAGCACGCTCAGCGCGGCGATAGAAAAGGCATTGGGCAGCTAACGCGTGCAATCACCTTCAGTCGGGCTCACGATCAGTTTTACAGCCGGCGTGCTGAGCTTTCTTTCGCCCTGCGTGTTGCCGCTCATTCCGAGCTACGTCAGTTTCATCACCGGCATGAGTCTGGATGATGTGCGGCAATCGCGGCGCGCAGCGCTCGTACATTCGTTGCTCTTCATCCTCGGGTTCACGCTGATATTTCTGGCACTGGGTGCAACCGCCACGGTCCTGGGTCGTTGGATGCATCAATACCGCGACTGGGTTGGTCGTATCGGTGGTGTGCTGGTGATTTTGTTGGGCCTGTATCTGCTTGGCGCATTCAATTTTGGCGTCTTTGCGCGCGATCGACGCGTCCACATTGCGAACAAACCGATGGGTTATGTCGGGACCGTAGTGGTCGGGATGGCGTTCGCGGCTGGTTGGACGCCGTGTATCGGGCCAATCCTCGGCGGCGTGTTGGCCTACACCGCGAGCTCCGCCGATCTCAATCAGGGGTTGCTGCTGTTGCTGGCGTATTCCCTGGGACTGGCCGTGCCATTTCTTCTCGCGGCACTGATGATTGACCGTTTCATGACGTTATTTCAGCGATACCGCGGCGCTCTTGCGTGGATGTCGCGCGTGTCAGGTGCACTGCTGATTGCGGTGGGCGTGCTGATGCTGACCGGATCAATGGCCGTCATGTCGTCATGGCTGCAGCGGTGGACGCCAGAGTTTCTCCTCAATCGACTGTGAAGTACTACCGGTCAACGAAATTGGAAACGGCGTGAGACCGCCTCGTTTGTCTGAAGTTCAACCCATTACAGAGAGCCTATCATGAAAATCAGGAAAGGTCGATCGTTGATGAACGTCGTGTCGACGTTCGTGTTGACGTCCGCTGTTGTTGCATGTGCAGGCAAAGACGCCAACAAAATGGAGTCAACGGCAGCAACACCGGCGTCCACAGCAGCTTCGGCTTCGGATAGTGGTGCGATGGGGAACATGACTGGCATGCCGGGAATGTCTGGTATGGCTCACAACATGACCGGCGATGTTGACCACGATTTTCTTCGGATGATGAGTGATCATCACAAGGGTCTGATTCTGATGGCGCATGAAACCATCGAGAGCAAAGACAAGCTTACCGTGAAGGGCAGCGCCGAAAAAATCGACACCGATCAGGACAAAGAACTCGACGACATGATGACCATGCTTGAAAAAGACTTCAAAGATCCATACGCACCGAAAGTCCTGCCCGAGAACCAGGCAATGGCCGATGCACTCGCGAAAAAATCAGGGACGGAGTACGATCGCGCATTTCTGCAGAACGTGATTACGCATCACGAAGCAGCCATCAAGATGATTGACGAGTATCTGCCAACCGCAAAGAATGCCACGATTAAGGGCATGGCCGAAAACATGAAGGCAAAACAGGCGAAGGAGATTGTCGAGTTGCGCGCGAAAATGCGCTGAGCCTAACGAGACCGCGACGTCAGCAGCTGGGGCACTGGCGTGCACGAAGTTCCGAGCGTTGCAGGTTCCCGCCGCCTCCCCGACCCGACTTCCGCCAGCCATCTGCTTCGGCGTGCCGCCAGTCACAGGCACGCCGCGCACAACACCGCGCATGAGAACCAAACTGCCACTGGAAATAGCCGGTGGTATTCTGGATGCTTCACTGCGTCTGATCGCGCACTACAAATTGGCATCACCTCGCGGTTCGTATCGACACACACAATAAGTGAAAGACTGTGGAGCGCCCCATGGCGTGCGATGTTCGTCACGCAGAGTGTGAAGCAAGACGAATGACGAGCCAAACTCTGCATGCAATCCCTCGGCGGAGTACCGCGCCACATCAAGCCCGCTGCACCGCTGTGGTCCGTCTTCTGCAAACGTCGCTACAATTATCGTCCCTCCGGGTCGAACGGCGTGTGGAACTTGCGCGACGTAGCGCGTGCGGTCTTCAGCCGACGTAAGAAAATGAAAGACGGCGCGGTCGTGCCACAGCACCGATGTCGATGATAACTGAGTTTCGATTGGGCGCGTACACTTCAATCAGGTTCCGGGAAAGTGTTGGCTCGGGTTGAAACCAGCTCAATTTGAGGCGAAGCCAATAATTGTTGCCGTGACCGCGTGGGAACGCAAAAGGTCTGGGAGCAATTCGACTGCTACGGTCGAGAACACGACGCCTGCTGCGAAATGCTGCAGCGTGCTGCGCACTCCTTCGCGCGCACCGCGCGAACGGGCAATCATCGTCGCCACGACGACCACCATTGCGGGAATCAGGGCAAAGAGCTCGACATGCCCAGCTCGCCGGACGGTCCCGGCCCAATCCATCCCTGTAAGCATCTCAAATCATCTGGCTGAGGTGGACAACTGGGTTTGTGCTTGCTGAAACTATGAATTAACGATTACCCTTCAAACTTACGCGCGCC
Organism: Gemmatimonas sp.; assembly: GCA_040004335.1. Taxonomy (GTDB): domain Bacteria; phylum Gemmatimonadota; class Gemmatimonadetes; order Gemmatimonadales; family Gemmatimonadaceae; genus Gemmatimonas. Next base: position 1,708 of record JBDUBA010000006.1, on the reverse strand, counting down.
CGCCTCCACAATTGGTAGGCCGCGCTCGCCCTGATACAAGAATTTTCCAGGTACCGCGTGCAACATCTACGGGACGCCAGCGAGTGAAGGGAACAAGGGCAATCGTCCGTAGACTGATTGCATTTGTGCTGCTCATCAGCGCGGTCGCGATGAATATGGAGGCCCTGTTGCCAGATGTGCATGATGGGGATGCACAGTCGACGGTCACCGCGTCACACGCTGCGTCCATACTTATTGGATCGATTGAGCGACTGGCTGATCGCACATCGGATTCGACAATACCTGTCCATTCAGCGCACATTGAACACTGCGCACATTCGCACCTGTTGATCCCGGCCGCGGCCAATGCGCCGCATGTGGCAGTGCATCAGTTTTCGCTCGTATCAGATGTCTCGCTTGAGATGCCTGCCAGTGTTTCACCGCGTCTTAATCAACGGCCTCCGATAGGCTGAATTCAGAACGGAGCGCGCGCAGCGCGTTTCGTGAAGTGGCTGTGTTGTTCACGCGTAATGCTTCGCGTATTCCGGCCAAAACTCATTCACAAACCTATTAATCAGCGCGCGCTTATCTAGCGCGTGCGCCATCGCGTAGCACCGCGCCCCGCAATTTCGGGCGCAGTTGCTCGTCCGCGGAGATCGAATTGCGTTCTACAAGCACTCGCCGTCGCCGGAAGGTGTCGGCCGTATTTGCATTCATAATGGCTGCGGCAGTGAGCCCGCCGACCGATTTGAATGCGCAACGCCCTGTTTCTCCGACCGACACTCTGCAGCTCACGCTTGCCGATGCTCGATTGCGTGGGCTCCGCGACAATACCGATCTGATCGCGATTCGCCTCGACACCGCGATTGCGCGAGGAGAGTTACGACAATCCGGTACGCTGCTGTTCAATCCGGCGTTTGACGTTGTTGCCCCGGTAGCCGGAAACAACGCTGAATTCGGGGTGAGTCAGGAGTTGGAAATATTTGGGCAGCGCGGCAAACGCGTTGCCGCCGGCCAAGCCTCTTTCAATCGGGCACGCGCCGGCACGGAAAACTCCGCGCGCCTGATTGTTGGCGAGATCGATCGCACCTTCTACCAACTGGTTTCAGCGAGTGAGCGCACCAGGCTGGCCGAAGAGGTACTGGAGCTCAACACTCGACTGGCCTCTGTAGCCGAACGGCAGCTGGCAGCAGGTGAGATTAGTCGGCTCGACTACAACCTGGCGGTGGTGGAACTCGGACGTTCGCGGTCGCGCATGCTCGCGACTCGACGCGAGCGAGAACAGGTTGAGTATGAACTGCAACGCCTGCTGGGCCTGCGCGGAAACGCCCATCTTGTCCCGAATATCGGGAACATGCAGGACGAAGGAATTCCGGATTCCACAGCCACAGGGCGCACGGCCCACGATCACGCGGCTCGCGCGGCTCGCTTGAATTCCGATTCATTGGTTACCCTTGCACTAACGCAGCGCCGGGATCTCACTGAGCGGTCGGCGGCCACAGAACAAGCTGCAGCAGAGGCAGCGCTCGCACGACGCGAGGCACTGCCCAATCTTCTGTTGAGGGGCGTGCTGCAGCGCGGGCCCAATGGCAACCAGTCGATCGCGCCCGGCATTGGATTGACACTCCCGATCTTCAACCGAAATCGTGGCCTGGCACACGCACGAGACGCAGTCGCGAAGCAATCAGAACTCGTGTTCGCAAGTCTCTTGGTGCGCGTGCGAACAGAA
>JBDUBA010000195.1:0-7566 GCA_040004335.1 Gemmatimonas sp. | reverse complement strand
GACCCCAGTATCAAAATCACGCGACGCGCCTGCACTGTTTAGCTGCCGGGGCTTTGGGCTCCCGGCGTTTTTGGTACGCGGGTTTTTGACACGGGTGTCTGACCCCAGTATCAAAATCACGCGGCGCGCCTGCGCTGTTTTAACACTGGTGTCTGACCCCAGTCCAAAAAACGTTGCACCAATTATGGCGCGCTTGTCCCCTCGCGGCCGTACCGATCCTTGATGCGTACCACATCGTCCAACTCAGGTGTGGACGCTTCGAGCACATCACAGTCAGTGATGGCTTCCATGTAGTGCACGGTGAGCGGCGTAATACGAAACGACTGCCCCGCTACCAAACGCTGATCTCTCAGTTCTGAATCACCTGGCAGCTGTACCCAATACTTCATTTCGCCCGAAAGCAGATAGACGGTTTCGTCTTTGCGCTCGTGGTACTGCACCGACAATTGTTCACCAGAATTCACGTGCAGAATCTTGCCCACGTATCGATCCGTGTGGGCCCAGATAATCTCGTAACCCCATGGCTTGTCCACGCGACGTACCTCAGCACGACCACTCATGCGTTGCTCCATCAGTTCGGCCGCCGGTAAGCAGCGATACAAGTTTGATGTTGGCATCGGCGACTTGCGCGGCAGATGGCCGACGCGTTAACGCAACGCCAATCGATAAAAACGAGCCGTCTGGCTGTCGGTTGATCCGAACGGATCCAACCACACGGCATCCGGTTGCGACGTGACCTTGATCTCGAGCTCCTGAGCGTCTCGCGAGGCGTCACCACGAGCCATAACCCAGCCTTTCGCCGTTCGGACACCCACCGGCATCGGATGCCGATACGTACCCGCCTTCTCCAGCTGAACGCGAACCGTCCAACCAGCCGCCGTCTTCTGGACGCTTGGGCCGCGCAAAGCGTAATCAATCACGCCAATGTGGTTGATCCACTGATCAAAAAACCACTCCAGCTTCTGTCCGCTCGCTCGTTCGGCCGACCCTTGCATCGCCCAGCGATCAACATGCCGGAACGCCCAGCGCATGTAATAGTCCTTCAGAAACGCGCGAAAATTGCCATCGCCCAATACATCGTGCAGCGCCTGATACATCTGCTGCGCCCGCGAATACACCGAACCGTTGTACACCGTAAAGTTCTTGAACAGATCGGCGCGTGTCCCGATTGGTTCGGCAATTCCATCGGCAATCTGTCGGTTGTACCGCACCGCGGTCGTATCCAGTCGAGTGCGCGCATTCTGCAACGACGAATCGCCAGGAACCGACGGGTCGCGTGGATTGAGCGCGGCAAGTTTCGCAGCGAGTGGCACGCGTGTTGTACCCCCGAACCAAGCCGTTTGATAGGACGTAAGCCCTTCGTCCATCCATCCCGACTGCCATTCGTTGTTGCCCAGAATTCCGAATGAAAAAATGTGTCCGCCTTCATGCAACGTGAGCCCCTGCGATGCATTTCCGTTCTGCTGCATCATGGGAAACTCGGTCCCTCCGGTATCCGCGCGTTTCAGGATGGTCATTTGCGGATACGCATACGGGCCGTAAATCGACTCGAGCCACTTGAGCGCCGTTAACCCATATGCAGTCGATTTTCCGTCGCGCCACTGCGTGAGAGAATTGTTTACGCACGTTTCAACGCGGCGCGCCGCCGGAATAGTGTCGGGTAGTTGTGCTGCCACGAGTCGCGCGCAATCGTCGGGCGCATCGATTCGATACAGCACATGAACGGGCACCGTGAGCCATACCGGAAATCGCACAGCACCCGCCGGAACGTCGCGTACATACTCCGCGTTTTCATACCGAAATCCGGGCGAAACGCTCCACGCAAATTCATGCACATTGCGTGCATAAAAACGCACGGCGCGCGAGCCTGCGGGTACCGTCGGCGCAACGACCGCCGGGACGCCGGGATATGCTTCCGCGGCAGTACGTGCCAACTGCCCGCCAGGCAGCGCTGCACGGGCCCACCCAGGATCACCGCTCACCGGAACACCGGTGGCTCCGACAATTTGATCGGCCGGCAACACCAACGTCACATCGAACGTGCCAAACTCGCCGTAGAACTCACCCGCGGGAACTAATGCGTTTGGATGCCAGCCCATGCGATCGTACACGGCAACCTTCGGATACCACTGCGCAAAATCATAGCTCCGCCCACGACGCGCCTGACGACGCGCCGTGGTTGACGGCCGAGCATCCCACGCGAATTGCACGATCACAGAATCGCCGGGTGCGAGCGGACGAGCCAACGCAAGTCGCACCACCGTGCTATCGGGGCTGATCGGATATTCCGCACGCACCGCCACACCATTGATGCTGGGTTGCGAGGTGAATCGCTCGTATGCGTACTCGGGATCCTGCAAATTTTGAAAACGTGTTCGTCCTTCCTTTACGTCTACCGCGCTCCACCGCGATCCCGGACGGAACGCATTGAGATGCTGATGAATCCACAGTTCGTTCAGTCGATCGGGGCTGTGATTCACGTACGTGAGTGTTGCGGTCGCGTGAATGGCGTTCACTCGCTCATCGAGCGTCGCGACAATGCGATAATCGGCGCGCTGCTGCCAGTAACCAACCGTGTCGTTGCCTGGCGGCGTGGTTGACGGACGCGTTGGTATCGCCGGGACGCTCGGCCCTTGATTGGGCAACGTGCTACCCTGCGCGCGTAATGCGCTCGTGGCTAACGGCAGCGCGATCAAAATCGCGGCGCGAACACGTGAACACCAGCGTGAGTGGGAATCGTTCATTGTCGGGATCCGCGAAAGACAAAGGCCCGCACGCCACCGGGCGACGGGCCTCGAACACTGGTACACTCACGCATGGTCGCGCGAGTGATAGTTCAGCCAACTTGTGCCCAGCGAATTATGCGTTCGAATAGCTGGGGCGGGCAACCATGCGACGACGCAGCAGCGACAGCCGGCGACGCACCGAACCGTCCATGACCGTATCACCGATACGCACGATAATGCCGCCGAGAATCGACGGATCGATGACGATTCTGGGCTCGACCACTTTTCCAAGGTTGGCAGACAATCGCGTCACGATGGTTTCACGCTCCTCGGCCGACGGTTCGCGCGACAACGTGACCCGAGCCACCACGCGCCCCTCGGCCTCATTCAACATGCTGTTGTACTCGGCCGAAATATCGCGAATCATCGCCTGACGACGGTTAATGACCAGTTGCTGCAAGAAGCGCACAAACAGCGTCGGTGTTTTGTCACCGAGTGCCTTCCTGATAACATCGGTCTTGACTGAAACGGCCACGCGTGGTGACTCAAGAAACAACTTCAACGTCTTGTCGCTCTGAATCGCGTCAGCGAGCTGGGTAAGCAACGCCCCCCAACCTGCAGTGTCGTTGGCTTGTCGTGCGAGAATCAGCAACGTTTCCGCGTAGTTCCGCGAAATCGTGCTGCTGTGCATCGGGTTGCTTTCCGGACCGTCCATTAGCGCTTTGCCGGCTGCGTGTTGAGTGTCGCCAGGAACCCTTCAACGATCTGACGATTGGCCGCCGAATCGAGATTCTTCTCGATAACCTTGGACGCGCCGGAGATGGCGAGCTCAATCGCCTGCATGCGCATCTCGGCGATGGCCGCAACTTTCTCGCTCTCGATCATGCGACGTGCGGAGTCGAGCATCTCGGCCTGCTGCGCCTTGGTCTGCTCCAGCAAATCCGTGCGAACTTTTTCCGCGGTCAAGCGGCTGTCCGCAATGATTTTCTGCGCTTCAACTTTCGCCGTCTCGAGATTCGCGAGCTGCGTGGCCAGATGTTTGGCCGCTTCTTCACGATCGCGCTTGGCGCCTTCCACGGCATCTTCCAGCGCTTTTTCGCGCGCTTCGACGGCGGCGAACAGTGGCTTGTAGGCGGTGAACGACAGCGTTACAAACAAAATTGCGAAGATGATCAGCGTCCATACCATCAAACCATATTCTGGCTTGAGCAGGTTGACCGGACCATCGGGCGCATGTTCCTGCGCAGATACGAGCGACGGGAGTGTTGCAAGCAACACCGTGGCGGCAGACACAGAGCGAATGCTCAAGAAGAGCTTGCTCAGTCCGCGCAACGACGCTGCGAAATTGACGGGAGAATTCATGAGGAATCTCGAAGGTGAGGATGCCCCGGGAGCGCGTTTGACGCTCCCGGAACAACCGAATGCCACGAACTACAGATTGATCTTGTTCTGCAGCATGAAGCCGATAACGATGCCGAACAGCGCGGCGCCTTCAATGAGGGCCGAGAAGATCAGCGCCTGGATACCAATGCGGCCGGCCATTTCTGGCTGCCGCGCCATGCCATCCATGGCACGTCCTGCAACCATACCAATGCCGATACCGGCGCCGATCACGGAAAGGCCCGCGGCGAGACCTGCACCTACACCCATCAGACCAAGCGGACTGTCAGGCGCGGCCGCCTGAAGAAGACCCATGACATGAACCATGACAAACTCCGGATGCAAACTGTGAGAAAAACTGCGCTTCTCGCGTTTAACGCGTTACCTGTCAACGAACCCGTGAGAGTTCAACAGGCTTGGCCGGTTCACCGAGGAATCCGGCTACATCACCATCTGGCAGAAGCATCCAGACGGGTGCTGCACAAGCGATGACTAGTGGTGCGAAACGCGCATCTGCCCGATGAACACGCTCGCGAGCAACGTGAAAATGAACGCCTGCAGGAATGCGACAAACAGTTCCAGGACGCTGATTGCCACGGCCATGATCACGGGCCCGGCGGCAATCCAGTAACTGCCAAACGTGAAGATCAGGCCGATGATGGCGAGCAACACGATGTGTCCGGCCGTCATGTTGGCGAAAAGACGAATCGTAAGCGCGAACGGCTTTGTAAGTTTTCCGAGCAATTCGATGGGGGTCATGAGCACCGCCATCGGGATGCGCACGGCCATCGGCAAATCCTTGTTCCAATAGATGATCGTGCCGAGATAGCCGCCTTTGAGCGTCAGGATACCGGTGATCTCGACCACGAGGAACGTCAGGATGGCCAACAGTAGGGTGACCGAAATATTTCCCGTTGGCGTAGAGCCGTACGGAATGAGTCCGAGCAGATTGCAGAACAGAATGAAGAAAAACAGCGTCAGCGTAAACGGCACATACTTCTCTCCGTGTTCGCCGACGTTTGGCAGAATGACTTCATTCCGCAGGTTGAGCGCGAGCGCTTCGATTGCGGCCGCAAATCCCTTCGGACGTCCGATCATCTTGTGACCGGCCGTGCTGGACATTGCGGCGCCAATGAGGGTGATCATCGCCAACAGTGCGGCCAGCATCATGAAGACGACGTGTTTCGTGATCGACATATCGACGACCAGCGGGCCCACCTCAAAAGGCGCAAACCTTGGCAAGGCAACTTCACCGACCCACGGAAGTTCGAGGAAATGCGAGTCCGTGATGTGCGGCGTGATGAAATCGACAACTTTGGCTTTGGCGGCTGGTTGTTCCTGCGCCGGGGCCGTTTCGATCGCTGCTGGCGCCGTGGCCGGAGTCACAGTCGCCGGTGCGACTGTGGCCGGATCCTGCGCGGCAAGCGGAGTAGCAGCGGCAGCACTGGCAACAATCACGCCGACGAACAACGCGGCGTAGAACAGCGGTCGACGGAGCGCGGACAGACGAATCACGATATATGCGGGCTTGAGCGAAAAATGAATCAGCTATTCAGAAAAAACGGCTCGATGAGCGTCGAGATGAAAAAAAACGTCGCCAGTGAAATGAGCGCAGGACTGGGCGCGAGCCCGAGTGCCTTGATACCGAGAAACGCCCACACACCGACTGTAGCAAAACGAAGCAGCGTACCGATGCCCCAACCAGCAATCAGGTTTTGTTGCGCGACCAGCCGGCAAATACTGAACGTCAGAATCTGGACGAAAAATGCGACCCACGCGCTCACCGTAATGGCGTGCTGCGATGTGGCATCCGGCCAGACAAAACGGGACAACATAAGCGCCAACAGTGCAACGACTGCGCCTTGCACGACCGTGAACCGGGCGACCGCACGTACGAGCGATTTCCCATCGATGCCGGCGGGGGCCGGTGGACTTCCCGAGGTCATCATCGGGGTGCCCGCGGGGCCATGAGGCGTCTGTAGTTCAGGTAAAATGTGCCGCCTCCTCCAAAGAACACACCAACCATCAGAAAAATTGGTGCGGTGTCGAACCTGCGATCGAGCCACTGTCCTCCGTAGCCAAAGGCGATGAGGGCGGCGGCAAACTGAAATCCGAGGGCTGCAACGCCCATCGGACTGGGATCCCCGTCAGGCGGTTTTGGTGGATTCGGTTCGCTGGTCATGCGAGGGTGAAATTACGAGCTTGTGAAATTTTTCGCAAGCGAATGAAAATCGTGAAACCGCACAAAGACCGGCAGGGACTGAAAGCCGCGGAAAGTGTGGTGCCACTGTCACTTAGCTGTAATTTCCGTTCTTGACAGCCGAGCTGGCCGTTGATAACGTATCCATTAGCTGAAATGTGACTCAAAAATTCGCAAGTCATTGCCGATACTCAGTTAGCAGCACCCTCTTGCAGTCATTTCTCAACCGCAGTTCAAACAAGGCATTCCTGATGCTGATACGCATCACTGTTCCGCTGTTGGCCGCCGCCGTCATGATGTTCGCATGCGGGCCGCACTCGCGTGCGGTTGAGAATACGCGTGCAACGTCGCGCAAAAACATTGGTGTCGTTTCAACGATACACGTCGACGCCAGTGCGAAGGACGTGCGCTTCTCGCTCGCCGTGCAGAACGGCACAGCCAAGCAAGTGGAGCTCTCGTTTCCCAATGGACGCACACACGACTTTTTTGTGCTCGATGAAGCGGGACGCGAAGTGTGGCGCTGGAGTGAAGCGCGCATGTTTACGCAAGCGGTGCAGAATCGCCTGCTCGACTCACGCGACAGTGTCGTGTACGACGAACGATGGCATGCGCCCGCAGGTGGTGGCAAGTTCACCGTCGTTGCAGTGCTCAACAGCAAGAATTTCCCAATGGAGAAGCGCATCGACTTCGCCGTTCAGTAGCACCTCGCGCTTGCTTCCGATCTTCGCGTGAGGTTTGTCACGCGGAGCCGCGACTCGACCCGCCCCACTGGCGGGTCTTTGTATTGGTGAGGTATCCTTGCGCACCGCTCGCGTCACCGTCGTTGCTCCACCTTCGCCCCGACACTCGGCGCTCCCGCACTGGGAACCCGCTACCGGCGTGATTTCACTTTTTCCATTGCATCGTGACTGCTGCTTCCAACGCTGCTTCGAATAGTGCCGCCGATGCGGACGATCTGGCATTGCTTGAGCGACTCGCTCGGGCCCGCCATGAACTCCGCGCGCAGATTGCACAACGTATTGTCGGTCAGGCCAGTGTCGTCGATGATCTGGTGGCCGCGCTGCTTGCGGGCGGTCACGTGGTGTTGATCGGTGTGCCTGGTCTCGCCAAAACATTGCTGATTCAAACGGTCGCGCAAGCGCTCGATCTCGATTTCTCGCGCGTGCAGTTCACGCCCGATCTCATGCCCAGTGATATCACGGGCACGGAATTGATGGAAGAAGAAACCGGGACGGGACGACGCGCCTTTCGTTTTCAGAA
>JBDUBA010000226.1:0-2275 GCA_040004335.1 Gemmatimonas sp. | reverse complement strand
GCGAATTGACTCGAGCGAATTAACTCGCGGGAATCGCCAACGTTCCGGCTACGCTTTCCACAAAGTTGCGCTCCTCGCGCAAGATGAATCGGCGTGACTGTGCAAATTCGAAATTCTCGCAACTTTCCGCGTCGGTTTTGAGACGCGCACGGTATGTTTCGTAGAGCGCCAAACTTTCGAAGCCAATCAATCCCCACGCGACGTCATTGGTGCCTTCGCTGGGTAGAAAGTATCCAATGAGGTGTCCACCACAACGCGGAATGATGCGTCCCCACGCTTCTGCGTACTGCCGAAACGCCTCGCGCTGGAACGGGTCGATCTGATAACGAATCACACACACGGTTTTCACAGCGGCTCCATCTGAAAGGGTGGAGTGAAAACATACCGGCTTGCGTTACGGCCACGCTTCGTTCAATTTCAAATAATGGATGCAGTGTCTGATCAAACGACTACCATTGCCCGCATCGCGGCCGCAATTGGCGAACCCGCGCGGGCCAGCATGTTGTATTGCCTGCTCGACAACCGCGCGCGTACGAGTACCGAACTGGCACTCGTGGCCGGAGTAAATCCCTCAACGGCCAGCGCACATCTTGCACGACTCAAAACCGAAGGTTTGCTGCGCCAGGTAGTGCAGGGCAAACACCGTTTCTATTCGCTGGTCGGCAATGACGTCGCCGACGTGCTGGAGAAGCTCAGCGTGTTGGCGGGTGCTACGAAGCCGATGTTTCGGCCCACTACTCCCGATCGCTTGCGCAAGGCACGTACCTGTTACGATCACATCGCGGGTACACTTGGTGTACAATTGCACGACCAGTTTGTGACACGCGGTTGGATCGTGCCCACACACGAAGCCGAAGATGCATACGACGTTACCGCAAAAGGCTCGGCGGGTTTTCTGAAGCTTGGCGTCAATGTTGATGCGGCTCGGGCACTTCGTCGACGGTTCGCCTTTGCGTGTCTCGACTGGAGCGAGCGTCGTTCACATTTAGGCGGTTCGCTGGGTGCGGCCGTATTGCATCTCGCGCTCACGAAAAAATGGGTGGTGCAGGAGGGCGACGATCGAATATTGCGTGTGACGGCAACGGGTGAGCGGGAGCTGCGCGCGCGGTTGCAAATCGTTGTTGAGTGACCGGTACAGTGGCATCGCACTACACCTGCAACTCCAGGAAAACCAGAAAGATTCAGCTGCAAACATAAACGCCGCCCTCCACACGGAGAGCGGCGTTTCAACATATCAACTACCTCGGCACTGCAACTGAGCAAAAGCGGATTGCGCGGAGACTACGGATGAACGGATACTCCGCAGTGTCATGCTTCAAATCGCGCTGCGACTAACGGCGATTGAGTTTACTCAACAGGCGCAACATCTCGAGATACAACCACACCAACGTCACGAGAAACGAAAACGCGCCATACCATTCCATCGACTGTGGAAGTCGGGCACTGACCATGCGCTCAACCTGATCCATGTCAAGCAACAGGAAGAATGCCGCGAGCCCAGTGGCCAACAGACTGAAACCGATACCGAAAATACCGGTGCCGTTGATGAAGGGTATTTGAACGTTGAAGAAGCCGAGTACGAACTGCAGGAGATACGTGCCAAGGAGGCCCAGAAGCGCCATCGACGCGACGCTGCGCATGCGGTCCGTCACTTTGATGATGCGTGTGCGATACAGCGCGAACATCAGAATCGCAGTAACCATCGTTGCGCTAACCGCCATAACCGGCAGCCCTTTGTAACTGGCGTTGTACACGGCGGACACGCCGCCGAGCGCCATACCTTCGAGCACCGCGTAGAGCGGCCCCGTGATGGGCGCCCACATGGGCTTGAAGGTGGTCGCGAGCGCCATCACCAAGCCGCCGATTGCGCCGATCATCATCGCGCCCTGGTACTGTGACGGGTCAGAGACCCACACCACACCGGCGGCAAACGTGGTCACGAACAACAGGACCAGCGTCTTGACCGCCGTGCCGTTGACGGTCATCGCGGCTTCGCCGGTGGCGACCTTACCAAAACGCTCTAACGCTCTCGAGCGGAGAGCGGGATTCGAAGTTTCCATGGAACTCTGTCTATAGAAGGTGGACGCCCGCCAGCGAAACACAGCGCACCGCGGGAGGTGAACTGCATGCGGCTCTGGTCCGGATGGCCACGGCGCGCGACGCGGCTGGGAGCGACTGGATAATTCTACCCCGAGGGCGGGTGTTCGTCTCCACCGCCGCGGTGTCGGGTCAACGGACCGGGTCAACGGACCGGGTCAACGGACCGGGTCAACGG
>JBDUBA010000001.1:0-2276 GCA_040004335.1 Gemmatimonas sp. | reverse complement strand
GGCTACGCGAGCATCGAACACGCGGTGGCCAGCATCAAAGCGGGCGCCATCGACTACATCACGAAGCCGGTCCGCCCGCAACAGCTCGAACTGGCCGTCGATCAGGCCCTCGAATTCGTCCGACTACGTCGCGAGAACGAGTCGCTGCGGAAGGAAGTGCTGCAGTATCGCAATGAGAAGCAAATCATCGGCGATTCCCCAACCATTCGCCGGATTCTCCAAACCGTCGCAATGGCCGCGCCCACCCGGGCAACGGTCCTCTTGCAGGGCGAGTCGGGCACCGGCAAGGAACTCTTCGCGCGCGCCATCCACGACCAAAGCGATCGCCGAGAGAAGCCGTTTATCAAGTTGAATTGCGCGGCGCTGCCCGAAGGGCTGATCGAAAGCGCACTGTTTGGCCACGAAAAGGGCGCATTCACAGGCGCCATCAAACGCGTGGAAGGCGCCTTCGAACGGGCCAATCGCGGTACGCTGCTGCTGGATGAAGTCTCGGAAATGCGGCTCGACTTGCAGGCGAAACTCCTCCGCGTGCTGCAGGAACAGGAGTTTGAGCGCGTCGGCGGCACCTCTCCCATCAAAGTGGACGTGCGTATTGTCGCGACGACCAACCGCGAGCTGGCGGGTGAGGCCGACCGCGGGGCGTTCCGGCAGGATTTGTACTATAGACTCTCCACGATCCCGATCCAGATCCCACCGCTGCGCGATCGCGTCGACGATATCCCGGTGCTGGCGCTCCGCTTCGCGATGCGTACCGCGGCCGAATTGGGCAAGAAGGTCGAAGGAATTGCGCCCGACGCCGTCGAAGCGCTGCAGCGGTACGCGTGGCCTGGCAACATCCGCGAGCTGCAGCACGTCATGGAGCGCGCCGTGATTCTCAGTGGTGAAAACGTTATCCAGCAGCATTGCCTGGACGGCTCCAGGTTTGGGCTCACCACGTCCATCACCAACATCCGCCCTCGGCCCCACGCTACGCCCAACGGAATTCAGCCAATCGCCGTCACGCCGTCAGCTCCTCCTACGGGCCATTCGGCCGGCGCGATAAGCCTGGAATCGCTCAATGTGGCCGATGCGGAGCGCGTCCTGATTCAGCATGCGCTCACGGCTGCGGACAATAACCGCACGAAGGCAGCTGATCTTTTGGGGATTAGCGTTCGCACGCTTCGAAATAAGTTGAACGGCCCCGGCAAAGAGCTCGAAGGCGAAGACGAATAAGCTTCGGCCACGCGCCAACCGCGTTTGCTCAACGTGCGTTCGATTGCCCGGAGACGTTTTGACACGCTCCGGTTTTTTTTGATACCACCCGATTTAATCAACGCGGCTATGCTGAGGCATGGCACGAGCTAGCGCAATTTCAGCGGAAACCGGGTGCGTACCAGGTGGGTTGCCAACAGGCGCCCCACGCGGTATGGTTACCCATATGAAGACAACCATAGATATTGCCGATGCGCTTTTTGAACGCGCCAAAGCGATCGCCGAACGCGACCGTGTCACGTTTCGCGCGCTGGTTGAGGAGGGGCTACACGCGGTGCTTGAAAGTCGAGTGGGCGGGGGAGCTCCCTTTCGGTTGCGCGATGCAACCGTGGCCGGGAACGGCTTGCAACCGGGCGTCGACCTCGGCAATCGCGACCAGTTGCTCGCACTCATCTACGAGGGGCGCGGCGCGTGATTGCGCTCGACACCAACGTGTTGGTTGCGGCGCACCGGCAAGACTCGGAGTTTCACGCACCAGCGCGAGCGGCGCTGACGGGGCTCGCAGAATCGCGTGGACGTTGGGCCATCCCGTGGCCCTGCGTCCACGAATTCCTGAGCGTGGTCACTCATCCGAGAATCTTCAACCCGCCGTCATCAACCAGTGAAGCAGTTGCGCAACAGAACGCGTGGCTTGAATCACCTACGCTGGCGCTGCTTGCCGAAGATGGATCGTATTGGTCGACACTAAGCGAGTTGGTGCAGGCGGCGCGAATTGCCGGTCCGCGCATTCATGATGCACGAATTGCGGCGCTTTGCCTGCGGCACGGAGTCGATGAGTTGTGGACGGCCGATCGCGATTTCGGGCGTTTTCCAGCATTGCGGGTGCGGAATCCGTTGGTGGGGATGTAGCGGCAGTTCAGGCATCAGTAGCCAGGTTGATTCTTGATGATCTAGAACAGTGCCTTCGTCGCGTCGTACTTCCGCAACGACTTTTGTAATGGAACGCTGACGATGGACTGCTCAGTCTTCAGGCTAGCAGGGGCATTGGTGGACCTTGTAATTCAGTCTTCAGTCTCGAGATCGAT
>JBDUBA010000043.1:0-7571 GCA_040004335.1 Gemmatimonas sp. | reverse complement strand
TGGCCCGCCAAGTTTACGCGGTACGGGTGCGCCTCCAGCGGTTGAAGGAACTCGCCCGCGAGCCCGGGGCCAACTTCACTACGCACCGTGAGCCGGGTTTCGCCAAGCGGCAGTGTCCGTCCGCGATTGGTCGTGACGACGACGACCCCCGATATGCCGCGATACCCGTACAGCGCCGCCGCCACCGGTCCCTTGAGCACTTCGATATTCGTCACGCCGAGTGATTCAATGTCCTGCGCGGTCATGGGGTGCGCGGCGTTGAGCCAAACGCCATCGACCACGATTTGCGGTGCCGCGCTGTTGAATGGACCGAACGCGGTGCGAAGCACCAGACTCACATCGGCACCGGGTGCGCCAGTTAGTTGCGACACCGTGACGCCGGCAATCTTGCCATCCAACGACTGCAGCGGCGACGTCAGCCCCGGCACGGGCATGTTCTCGGCCGACAGCTGCCCGACGGTAAACGGATTCGTGCGCGCCGACATTGGCGCAAGTGAAGCGCCCGAGATTGGGTTGCGACCGTGAAGTGAATCGGTCGCGGTTGTGTCAGTACCGGTCCGTGCCGTACGAGCACCAGCGGTTGCCTGCGCCGAACTGACAAAAGGCGAGCCGAAAGCGAAAATACCCGCGACCAACCGGCCGAGGTACCGCGGGACGTATCGTGGCATGTTATTGATTCAAGGGTGCACGCGATTTCTGCATTGCCGGTTTACAACATAGTCACGGGTGCAACGCGTCACACAGTTGGCAACCCGATCATCCACTGAGGAAACGTTCATGAGGAAACACTGCCTGACACTTGCCGCCCTGGCGTGGTTCGCATCGGTGACGCCGCTGGCCAGCGCGCAGGCAAACCTCGACTGGCCCAACCTTCAAAAGTTCGCCAAGGCCAACACCGAACTCGCACCATCCTCGGCCAATGAAAAGCGCGTGGTGTTCATGGGCAATTCGATTACCGAAGGGTGGGCTCCGCTATTTGTGCAGCTGTTTCCGGGAAAACCCTATGTGGGACGCGGTATCAGCGGACAAACGACACCGCAAATGCTCGTGCGGTTTCGTCAGGATGTGATTGCGCTGAAACCGGCAGTTGTTGTGATTCTCGCCGGAACGAATGACATCGCAGGGAACACCGGTCCGTCAACGTTGGAGATGATTGAAGACAATCTCGCGTCAATGAGTGAATTGGCCGAAGCGAACGGAATTCGGGTTGTGCTGTGTTCCGTGTTGCCGGTATTCGACTATCCATGGAAACCTGGTATTGAACCTGCGCCAAAAATTATTGCGCTCAACAGCTGGATTCGCGCGTATGCGAAAGCTCACAAGGCGCAATACGCCGATTTTCACACGGCGATGGCCGACACCCGACAGGGACTTCCGAAAGAACTTGCCGCAGACGGTGTGCATCCGAATCTCGCCGGGTACAAGATCATGGGACCAATTGTGGAGCAGGCAATTGCTGCGGCGCTGAAACAGAAGTAGTCGCGGAAATTTGTTGTGGCAACGGATCGTCCTCGTTCGCTGCGCCGTGTTGCAGCCGACATCAATTTGGCGAGCAAGGGCCGCAAGTAAATCGCTACCGCCGCAACGCAACGCTCAAGCGCTTTGCGCCTTCGACCAGTTGGGCCGTTTCGTAGTGCGCAAAACTCAAACGAACGTGGTTCGCCATCGCGTCGCTCTTACCAAACTTCGTGCCCGCCTGAAAGTTCACGCCGCTCCGTAGTGCTGCATCCAGGATATCCCCAACAACTTGACCACGCGGCAAGTGTAGCCAGATAAAAAACCCGCCAAGTGGTTCAGTAAAACGTGCCGCCGGAATGTGTTCGCGCAACGCGACGCTCAGTACTGCGCAACGTTCGTGATACAACCTGCGAAAGTGATCGAGACACGCGTCCTGCAACCCAAGTTCGATAAAACTGCGCATGACGGCGGATGTGAACGGGTTGAGACCACCACCACTTTCAATCAGACCCGCTGCAACGAGTTGCGCGATCAGTTTCGGACCACCCTGCACCCAACCCAGTCGGAGCCCCGGTGCCGTGATCTTTGAAAAGGAACCGAGTGAGAACACGCGATCACTTTCAACGTGCGCCGCAAACGGCCTCGGCAGCGTGCCACCAAAGTCCAGCAGATGGTAAACCTCATCGGCCACGATCAGAAAATCGTGTCGCTCACTTAGGGCCAATATCTGCGCGCGCCGCTCGGCCGTCATGGTAACGGCCGACGGATTCTGAAACGTAGGAATCGTGTACAGCAGCACCGGTCGATATTGCGCGAGTGCCGCTTCGAGCGCGTCCATTTGCATTCCGTCTTTGTCGACCGGGATACCAACCACATTCAGCCCATGATCCCGAAAAATGAGGAGCGCGAGAAAATAGGTAGGTTCTTCGACAAAAATTGTGTCGCCGCGTTTGGTGAACCGCGTGCAGATCAGGTCAAGCGCCTGTGACGCGCCAGCAGTAATCAGCAAACTGTCGAGATGAACGGTCGTGTTGTATCGATTGCTCAGGAAATGCGCGAGTGTTTGTCGAAAGTAGCCGTCACCGTGATCGGCGCCGTATTGCAGAATGGCGGTGTTGCCTTGCGAGAGCGCGTGATCGGCCGCGGTACGCAACGCATCCAACGGCAATTCGGACAACGTGGGTTGACCAACGCCAAAATCGATCATGCCTTCGGGAATGTTGACGTGCGTTGTTTGCAGGACGGGCATAACGTTGGAATAGGGAATGCTGCGAGGGAGCAGACTGAGCCAAGTAACAACCACAAGCGGGAGCAGGAACTCCTGCCACTATCGCCCAAAATGCCGGCTGTCAGTTTCCGGCTCAACCACGTAGCGCAGAACGAACGAGCGGTCGTTAAGCACCAAGTGACAACGCTCACATGGAACGTCGCCGGTCGTCGCGGAATATCAAGCGGACATCCTCTTCGGGAGTTCGCACATGAAGATCATTCAAACGGTAGGAGCGGCGGCGCTGTTGGCCATGATGACCGCCTGTGGAAATACAGCTGACGGCGCGAAAAAAGACGCAGACAAGGCGGCCGACAAAACCGCGCAGGCCGCATCAAGCGCGACTGACAAGGCCGCCGAGGTTGCAGCGAAAGCGGGAGATGCCATAAGCGGTGCGGCGGAAACCGGTCAAGTAAAATCGGCGTTGCTGGCCAATGATCAGCTGGACGCCAGCAATATCAACGTCGATACGGACGAAGCCAAGAAGACCTTGACGTTAAAGGGCACGGTTCCGGCAGAAAGTCATAAAAAGTTGGCGGGGGATATCGCGACCGCCAAGGCCACCGGTTACACGATTGTGAACGAGTTGACGGTCAAGCCCAAGTAACGCGGTGTTGCGGTTGATCGGCGGATAACTCGTTCCCCCCGGAGCGACGGAGGTGCATGTTGTGGTCATGCATCTTCGTCATTTTCGCCGCGCTGTCGCGGCCCTTACTGCGGGAGTGGTTGCAGCGTGTTCGGGCAATTCCGACATCACGGCCCCGATAACGCCAACAACTCCCACAACGCCGACCACACCCACCGGCGGCGACACGACTGCGCCAACCATCCGCCGAGAAATGCGCGGCGTGTGGATTGCAACCGTCGCCAATATCGACTGGCCATCGCGCACCGGCCTCAACGCACCGCAGCAGCAAGCGGAGCTGATCGATCTGCTCGATCGCGCGCAGGCCGCCGGACTGAACGCGGTCATGTTTCATATCCGCCCCGCGGCCGACGCCGTTTACCGTTCGTCCATCGAACCATGGGCCGCACTGCTGCAAGGCGCTCAGGGCGTCGATCCCGGATACGATCCACTCGAATTTGCAATTCTGGCCGCCCACGCGCGCGGGCTCGAGTTGCACGGGTGGATTAATCCGTTCCGTGCAGGCAACTCGAAAGACACCGCCCTCCTGTCTCCGCTTCACCTCTTCAAAACTCGGCGCGACCTGACGCGGGTGTACGGCACACAACTGTGGCTGGACCCTGGCGAACCCGCCATTCACGATCACGTGATGGAGGTAGTGAGCGACATCGCGCGACGATATGAGATCGACGGTATTCATGCGGACGACTATTTCTATCCGTATCAGGAAAATGACGCGAACGGAAAACTCATCGACTTTCCCGATAGCGGGAGTTATGCGCGGAGCGGCAGCACGCTGTCGCGCGCCGATTGGCGGCGTAACAACGTCGATCGCTTCATCGAACGTATGTACCGCGAAGTACATGTGATTAAACCGAATATCAAAGTCGGTATTTCGCCCTTTGGTATTTGGCGCCCGGGATTTCCTGCGGGAGTGAGCGGGCTCGACGCGTACGCTACCATTTACGCGGATTCGCGCAAATGGCTGCAACAAGGCTGGGTGGATTACCTCGCGCCACAGTTGTACTGGTCCATTGCGGCAACGCAACAAAGTTATCCGGCACTGTTGGATTGGTGGATTTCGCAAAGCACGCTAGGCCGGCCCGTGTGGCCCGGACTCGCGACGTATCGAGTGGGAGACGGAAGTCCCAGCGCGTATTCGTCCGGCGAAATTCCCAATCAGATTGCAGCGACACGTTCGCGCGCCGCCGGGTCTGGATACTTGCTGTACAACGCCAACACCACGCTCAAAAAAGCGAACGGAGTTGCCGCCGCTCTGGCAACGTTGCATGCCGAGCCAGCACTTGTTCCGGCCGCCACGTGGCTCGATGCAACGCCACCGCCAACTCCTGCAGTCAGTGTGTCAGCAAGAGTTGTGTCGATGAGTCCAGGTTCGGGCGAAATCACGCGTTGGTGGGTCATTCGCTCACGTTCGTCGGGTGCCTGGACCACGCGTATCCTGTTTGGTGATGCGCGCAGTTTTACCCTGGCCTCAACTGCCGAGCGTGTATTGCTGAATGCGGTTGATCAAGCGGGCAACTTGAGCGTCGCGGCCGAATGGAAAACGCCATGAGCGTTCGGCAACACGCCGCCACCGTCGTAATTCGCGGATGTGCAGTTGCGCTTCTCCTCGCGGCCGCCGCATCTACGCCTGGTCTCGGTGCGCAGCCCGACGACAGTTTACCCACCATTCGTCGCACCGAGTACGGTGTTCCTCACATCACGGCGAACAACTTTCGCGGCATTGGCATTGGGCTGGCGTACACGCAGGTTGAAGACTACGGTAACCGCGTGATTCTGGACGCTGTTCGTGCGAAGGGATGGATGGGACGCACGTTCGGACGCGACAGCATGAATGGAGATTTCGCCGCACAGATTGATGCGCTCCGCGTGCAGGAAACGTACCCGTTGCTCGATGCTGAAACGCGCGGAGTGTACGAAGGATTTGCTGAAGGCATCAACATTTACATTCGGTCGCACCCGGATAAAGTGCCAACGTGGGCGAAGCCGGTGTTTAACGGCTACGACATTGCGGCGATGGATATTGGTGACGCGGGAATCACGGCCGCCACACGTTTGGTGCAACGGCAATTGACGCGCGATTCTGTTCGTGCAACCGGAACACCAAAAGAAGACGACGACACTCCTGCGTATTCCGATGACGGATCGAATGCGTGGGCATTCGCGCCCTCACGCTCGAAAACAGGCAACGCGATCCTGTTGCGCAACCCGCACCTCGCGTGGACGGCCGGTTATTGGGAAGCGCACGTAACCGTACCAGGCAAACTGGATTTCTATGGCGACTTCCGTATTGGGTCTCCGTTTGCCGTCGTGGCGGGATTCAACGCCAATCTCGGATGGGCAACCACCAACAATGCGGCCGATCTCGATGAAGTGTACGCGTTGGACATCGACCCAGGCACGCCCGATCACTACCTGTTTGACGGCGTGTCAATTGCCATCCGTACGATGAACAACACCGTTTCTTACAACACATCAAGCGGTCTGCAGCAGGAAACTCGGCCGTTCCTGACCACACCAATGGGTCCGGTTGTGCATCGCACGAAAGACAAGGTGTACGTAGTGCGCGCCGGTGCCAACGGCGAGTACCGCGCCGGCGAACAATTTCTTCGCATGATGCGCGCAAAAAATCTCGCTGAGTGGAAAACTGCGCTGGCCATGCGTGCGCGCGCCACGTCAAATCTCAGCTACGCCGATCGCGCGGGAAACATCTTCCTGATCTGGATGGCGAGTATTCCGCGACGCCCAGGTGCGAGTGGTGGCGATAGCGTCGCATTGCCAGCACACGGTTCCGCTGACATCTGGACTGCACTGGTTTCACTGGATTCGCTACCCCAGGTGCTTAACCCGCTTGGCGGATACATCCAGAACTCCAACGACCCGCCGTACTACACCAATCTGCACGCCATTCTGGACACGCTCAAATATCCGTCGTACTTCGAACGCCCAAACCTCAGCTTACGCACGCAATTGGCGTTGCAGTTAATTGACAACAAACGCAAACTGTCACTCGAAGACGTGTTGCGACTCAAACACAGCCAACGGATGTTGCTGGCCGACCGCGTGAAGCTCGACCTCGTCAAAGCGGTGCGCGCCACATCAACTGACACGGCACTGCTCAACGCGGCCCGCACTCTCGAACGTTGGGACAACACGGTCGCCATCGACAGTCGTGGCGGAACGTTATTCGAGTCGTGGTTTCGTCGATACACGGCTCAAGCGCGAGATTCAACCTATGCCGAGCGTTGGACGCCCGCCAAACTCACTACCACACCGCGCGGCATAGGAAAACCCGCATTGGCCGTGACTGCGTTGGCGTGGGCGGTCGACGATGTGAAGAAGCGCTATGGGGCGACTGACGTTACCTGGGGCGAGGTGCATCGCGTTCGTCGCGGCAACGTTGACGTACCCGTTGGCGGATGCACCGGACTACTTGGCTGCTTCCGCGTATTGTCATACGCAACGGCGCCCGATGGCAAGCAGATTGCGAATACCGGTGATGGCTGGATTCTGGGAATCGAGTTTGCCAAATCGGGACCGCGTGCGTTGTCGGTGTTGGCGTATGGGCAAAGTCCCGATTCAACATCACCGCATCATGCCGATCAGGCCGCGATGTTCGCCAAGGGCCAGATGAAGACGGTGCGTTTCACGGAAGCTGATATCAGGAAGTTCACGGTGCAGTCCTACAAGCCCGGTCAGAACTAACTCCATCTATGCGCGACTTGAAAAGAATCGCCGCCGCAGTTGCCCTGGTGCTCACCGCGCAGTCGGCGCGCGCACAGCGTGCAATGATGCCAATCGACTTCGTGAACTCGGCGGAGTACGGGTGGCTCGCGAAAGAGGTAAAGGCCAGTCGCGTGATCGACGACATGTCGCAGCCGTCCATCTGGAAGTTTGGTGGCACTGGCACCATGACATTCCCAACGGAGCCACGACTGGGTGATATGCACACACTTCGCGTTGACATGCAGATGTTTCGCGATGCGCCGGCGCCAAATCGCAGCCGACTTTCGTCGATTAACATTGCGCGCGCGTTCGCCAACGAAGACTGGTCGGCGTACAACCGCATCTCGCTGTGGGTGCGACCGGATTTCTCGGGCGTGCCTGTGTTGCCATTGCAGATTGTGATCCACAACAACGGCGCCGTGAAGGTGCCCGATCGCTACGAAAAAGACGGCACTCACTTTGTCACGCTTGCCA
>JBDUBA010000361.1:0-7602 GCA_040004335.1 Gemmatimonas sp. | reverse complement strand
ACGCAGCAGGCAATGACTCTTCCGCGACGTGAACCCGTACCATGACTGACCGACCACGCATCGTTCACAAACCCGACACGCCGCGCCAAAGCGAAGAGGAGCAACTCGCATTCTTCGATCGGGTTGCGGCGTGTTACACCGAGGCCGCGTCGCGCACGGGAACGCGAACAATTCAGATTGACCTCGCGGGTTGCCTGGTCGATCTCGTTTTTGCGGGCGATCAACTAATTCCGCACCTGGTGCCGGCGCTTTCACATCTGCTCACGACGCCCGGCCGCACCGCCGACTTCACCGTGTGCTGCTGGGATACACAAAGTTCTGGAGTGCCCATCGTCGAACCGCCATGCGCGCGAGATGAGTTCACTGAACGTGGTGACTTCTGGGGCATGACCAGCCCGCGTATCAAGAGCGCGTTTCACTGGTATGAGTTCTCAGTGAATGTTATGGACCTGGAACGCAAAACCGGCGTGTTCTGGGTGAGTTCCGACGAACATCTCCCGTCGTGGACGCGCGCGTCGCCGCTTCGCACGATGTTGCATTGGGTCGCCGAAGCAACGGGTGCACAACTCCTGCATGCGGCGGCCGTCGGTACCGCCGATGGTGCGTTGTTGATTACCGGACGCGGCGGCGTTGGTAAGTCGTCGTCAGCGCTGGCCAGTCTTGCAATGGGGCTACAGTACATCGGTGACGATTACATCATTGCGCGCATACACCCGGAACCTCGCGTCTTTGCGCTTTACAGCTCCGCAAAACTTGATGCGGAGCAGCTGCACCGATTTCCTGAAATTGCGGCGCTCATCATCAACAGCCACGAAACAGCTCGCGAAAAAGCTGTGGTGCAGCTGTGGCCCGCGTTCCGTTCACAAATTCCGCTGAGTTTACCGCTGCGCGCAATCGCAACGCCGGTGTTCGCAACCGATGGTAGCGTCGACACACAATTTGGTGCCGTGACCACTGTTGCATTGCAACGAGCTGCGTCGTTTACTACGTTATCGCAGCTGCCCGGCGCTGGACGCAATACTCACGAATTCATTGATCAATTGATTGCGTCGGTGCCTGGTTTCACCATGCAACTCGGGCAGGACCGCGAGCGTGTTCCCACTGCGATTTCGTCGTTGCTGGCACGGTCAAGCGAGTCGTTGCGGGCAGACAGTACACTTCCTGACACCCCTCTCCCGCGACCACTTATTTCGGTTATCGTGCCGGTGTTCAATGGCGTGATGTTTTTGGAACGCTGCGTGCAGAACATCTTGAGTCAGGAATATTCCCCGCTCGAGATCCTCATCGTCGACGACGGATCGACCGACGACATCGCCTCCGCCGTTCGATCGTTACCCGTAGATGTGCGCTTCTTTCGTCAACCAAACGGTGGTCCAGCCAGCGCGCGGAATCGTGGTTTGCGAGAAGCCTCGGGGGAGTTCATCGCGTTTCAGGATGTCGACGATTACTGGCCAGCCAATAATCTGATATCGCTCGCCGAACAGCTGCTGAAACAACCATCGTTGCATGTGGTACAAGGTTCTTCGCAGGTAGTTCGCGCAACGGACACCACCGGTGACGAAGAATATCTCGGCTCGGCCAGTGAGACTTTTCCGCACTCCATTGGAACTTCGCTGTTTCGTCGCAGCGCCTTTGATGTTGTTGGAATGTTCGATGCAGAGCTGCGCTTTGGCGAAGACAGCGACTGGTTCACGCGCGCGAGAGAAAGCCATCTCAACATTCTGCGACTGCCCGAAGTATCGCTGTACGTGCGGCGTCACGCGAACAACATGACGCGTGGCAAAACGATCAAGGAAGTTGCGGCGTTGCTGGTGTTCAAGAAGATGATCGATCGAAGGCGCGCCTGGGAAAGCGCCATAGAACCAAAGTGAATCTGCGCCCACTGCGATCTGTGTGGTCGCGACTTACGCAGTCGACACTTGCAACGTTACCACCGGCGTCGGTACTCGTTACGGGAGCGTCCGGATACGTTGCAACTTCAATTCGCCATGAACTTTGCACCGAGTTCGGCAACGTTCGACTGACCGATTGTGTGCCGCTGCCGGTGTCGATTGACGAAGGGCGCGAACACTTCTTGTTAGCCGATCTGGCAAACGCTGATCGCGTGTTGGAAGTCGTGCGTGGCGTGCAGCAGATCGTGCATCTTGGCGCATATTCCGGTGATGCCCGTATCGAAAACTTGACCGATCCGAATGTACATGGCGTCACACATCTGCTTGACGCGGCCGTTGCGCAGGGCGTTAGTCGCGTTGTGCTCATGAGCAGCATGCACGTACTGGGACTATATCGCCGAGGTGAGGTGGTGACGCCCCATTCGGTGCCGCGCCCGGATAGTTTTTACGCGCTTACCAAACTGTACGCCGAATCGCTGGCCCGACTCTACCATGAACGTCATGGTTTGTCCGTCGTAATTGTACGACCTGGCCACGTGATGGAACGCGCCCAGGATGCGGAACCCAATAATTGGGTGAGTGGCAGCGATCTGGCGCGCTTGATCGTATTGGCGCTTCGTGCCGACAACATCGGTTGCGAGGTCTGGCATGCGGTAGCGTCTGCTGGTGCCAACGATGCGACGCACGCCGATCTCGCGCGCCGCTTTGGTTTCCAATTTTCGCCGGCACCGGTTGACGCTGAGGACGTGGAAGCGGCGCTTCACAGGTGGTACCCCGACGACACGCTGGCGCGGCTGTATCGCGGCGGTGCGTTTGCCAGCGGACGTGTGAAAGAGGCGACCGATCTCATGACGCAGTAGTGCCGGATGCAACTTTACATCTGAATCACGCGGCACCATCGTATGAGTGCGGCCCGCCCGACTGGATTCACGCCAGCCAGATCCGCCCTCCTACCGGTACAATCGCGCAATGAATCGTCGTCCTGCCCGACTCGCCCTCGGCCTTCTGCTGACACTGGGCGTCGTGTTTGCCTTCACACCAGGTGCGAGGGCGCAGAGTAAAGTACCATCGCCGGCGTCCATCCTCGGTTACGAACCCGGAGCCGACCGCAAACTTCCCACGTGGAAACAAGTCACCGACTACTTCACGGCGCTCGACAAGGCGAGTCCGCGTGTTTCAGCACGCGTGTTGGGCAAAACAGTGCTGGGTCGACCGTTTCTTGTTGCGTTCATTGCCGATTCGTCAACGCTCGTGAATCTCGAGAAGTACCGGCAGATTCAGCGCAAGCTGATGGATCCGCGCTTGCAGGCCAACGGTGAGTTGGAGAATCTGCTCAACACGGGCAAGAATGTCATTCTCATCACCTCGGCCATCCACTCAACCGAAGTTGGCGGATTCACCACACCATTGGTGCTCGCCGATCGGCTCGCGCGGGCGGATACACCCGAAGCACGCAGCATTCTGGCAAACACGATCATCATGCTGGTGCCCAGTCAGAATCCGGATGGCGTGGATATTGTTGGCGATTGGTATCGCGAAACGCTCGGCACAAAATCGGAGGGAACATCTCCACCTGAGTTGTATCACAAGTACACCGGGCACGACAACAATCGCGATTGGTATGCGTTTACGCAGCCGGAAACACGCTACACGGTCGATTCGCTGTATACGCCGTGGGATCCGCAGATTGTAAACGACATTCATCAGCAGGGTTCAAATGCGGGACGTATTTTTATTCCGCCGTACATGGATCCAATCGAACCCAACATCGATCCGATTCTAACCGCGGGAACAAATTTTCTTGGCCTCGCGATGGGTTGGCGGATGACGGCCGAGGGGAAAACCGGCATTGCGAGTAACGCGGCGTATGACCAGTGGTCGCCGGCGCGACAATATTCATTGTATCATCGCGGTGTTCGCATTCTCACTGAAACTGCAAGTGCGCGTATTGCAACCGCCATCGACCTTCCGTTTGCATCACTGGGTGCAGGTCGAGGGTACGAGGCAAAAACTGCCACGTGGAATTTCCCGGCGCTGTGGCCTGGTGGGCATTGGTCGTACGGTGACATCGTGTCGTATCAGGTGAGCGCGTCGTGGGCCATGTTGGTCGAAGCTGCCAACAATCGTCGCGTGTGGTTGGAGAGTTACGCATCGATGGGCCGTCGCGCGTTGTCGGCCGAACACCCTTGGACAACCACGCCCGTGCCAACGGCGTTCCTCATTCCGAAAGCGCAGCGCGACTCGCAGGCATTGCAGCGCATTTTGTGGACGTTGCAGCATGGCCAGGTGGAAGTGCGCACCACCACTGCGCCCGTCACGATTGACAACGTGACGTACCCCATTGGCACCTATGCGGTAAACCCCATTCAGCCGTTTGGTGGATACGGGAAAACAATGTTGGAGCGTCAGCACTATCCAAGTCTGTTTGACTATCCCGGCGGTCCACCAAAGCGTCCGTACGATGTAACGGCGCACACGTTGCCGCTTTTGTTCGGTGTTGATGTTGCGTCGGCCACGGTTCCCGTAGCCATGAGCGCCACAGTGGTGCCGGCAGTGAAAGAACCGCACTACACCGTAGCGGGGCTGAGTGACACCAAGGCAAGACGGATTGGCATTTACAAGAGCCACGCCGATGTGATGGATGAAGGATGGACGCGTTGGATGTTTGACGCGAATCGCATTCCATTCACATCACTGGTTGACAAAGACGTCGCCGCTGGAAAACTCAACGATCAATTTGATGTCATCATCATTCCCGATCAGGCGGCTGGCGCAATCACGCGCGGAGTCGGTGCGAACTATCCCGATTCGCTGCGCGGCGGTCTGGGTGACGCGGGTACAGCGGCGCTTAACACATTCGTGCAAAACGGCGGCACGATACTCGCATTCAATGCCGCTACCGGATTTGCAATTGACGCGTTCAAACTTCCAGTCAAGAACGTATTAGCTGGCGTACGCAACACGGATTTCTACGCGCCTGGTTCGTTGATTGCCGTTGAAATCAACAAGTCGCATCCGATGGCAAGCGGCGTTACGGCGCCGGTACCGGCAATCTGGTTTGAGGATAGTCCGGCGTTCGACATCACCGATCCGTCACGGGCGACCGCAGTTGTTTCTTATCAGGCGAGCGGCGATCCGCTGCTGTCCGGCTGGTTGTTGGGCGGAGCGAAACTCAACGGAAAAGCAGCCATGGTTGATGTCACACTGGGCAAGGGTCATGTCGTGTTGTACGGCTTTCGTCCGCAGTATAGAGGACAGACGATGAGCACGCAGCCGTTAATCTGGGATGCGATTGGGCGGGTGCGGCAGTAGGGGCGTGCGCGTTCCGGCAAACTGTTGAACCAAACTCTATCTCGATTCATGACACCGCTGATCAAATCGATTTCGGACGAATACCGCCGCTATAAAAACATGGCCGAGGGCGCGCTGGCGCAGGTGCCGGAGGATTTGTTGTCGACACCGGGTCCGGGAAACGGCAATTCACTCGCCGTCATTTGCTGGCACATCGCGGGCAATTTTCAATCGCGCTTCTCTGATTTCCTGATCAGCGATGGCGAGAAGCCGTGGCGCGATCGCGAAGAAGAATTTGCGGCGCGCTCCATTTCGCGCCGCGAGTTAATGGAGAAGTGGGCACTTGGTTGGCGCACCGTGCTCTCGGCCATTGATGCATTGACGGACGATGATCTGTTCAAAACCGTTACCATCCGTCAGCAGCCGCTATCGGTGCATGAAGCGCTGCATCGCTCACTCGCGCACGTGAGTTATCACGTAGGGCAAATCGTGTACGTTGCGCACTACTTCTGTGGCGCCGAGTGGAAGTATCTGACCATTCCACCCGGGCAATCGGCTGCGTACAACCTCGCGCCCAAGTTCGACAAACCCACGGCGCACGCGGAACATGTGAAGGGGATTTCGCGGGGGTAGCGAGGTTGGACAGTTATTCGGGGTAACGAATGCGGCGCTGAGTAGTATCTTCCGCCAGGCCAGAACTCTTCCCCGTTTCTGCTGAGGTATGAGCGCCGCGTTCTTCAATGCCCCAATTCTCAATTCGCCGTACAACGCTCCTACCAGGCACTGGGAATTGGATGGCGGCGGACAACCAACGCAGCGAATCGCGCCGGGTCGGCGGCTCGCCTCGTTTGTAACGCCCATTCCGAAGGCGAAAAAACAAACCCGAGCGCAGATTGCGCTCGTTCTCGACGAGGGATGCTTATCGCGTGGCAAACGGTGAACGCTGTTTGCCATCCTCCGCGCAGTTGATGTACATGCAACTCGCAGACGAAGCGTGCAACCGCGAACGCTGTCCGCCATCCTCCGCGCGTTGATGTACATGCAGCTCGCAGACGAAGCGTGCAACCGCGTCACGGCCGGCAAGGAAAAAGCGAACATGATGCGTCAGTACTGGGTGCCCGCCATCAACAACGACGGCACGTTTGGTCGTTGGGCCGTGGCCGAGTTCACCGACGTCTACGCGATGGAAACCGACTTTTCGGCCCCACTGGAAGCCGCCGTGAGTGCGTTGCTTGAATCACTCGCGGAGCCCGCGCACGCGTGATTGTTACGACGGAGGAGCTGCGCGCCTGGCTTGCGGGCGGGGAGACACTCACCGTGGAGTTCAAGGGTGAATCGCGAGAGCGACTGAACGACAATGATCTTCTCGAAGCCGTTGCATGCATGGCGAACGGGCGTGGCGGTGTGTTGCTCGTTGGTGTGGAAGACGATGGTACCATAACTGGTGCTCAACCGCGCCATGGTTCGTACACCGACATCCGTCGCGTGGAAGCGTTGATTGGCAATCAGACACAGCCGAGCTGTCCGGTAGAGTGTGCAGTGGTTGCGGTCGATGGGCACGATGTGCTTGTGATACACGTGCCCTCAGGTCGCCCCATTACGGCCACTAATCGCGGCGTGTACAAACATCGGTTGCTCGACGTACATGGCAAACCGCAGTGTTTGCCGTTCTACCCGCACGAAATGCAGTCACGCGAATCCAGCCGTGGTGCTCTCGACTACTCGGCCATCGTAGTTGCTGATGCGCGATGGGAAGATCTCGATCCGCTGGAGTTTGAGCGCATGCGGCAAACGATCACGCGTAACGGTGCGCGTGCGGACGCTGCGTTGCTCACGCTGAGTGATGTGTCGCTGGTGAAGGCGCTGGGTTTGGGAGAAGGTAGCGACACAATCGATCGCATCCGCGTGGCCGGTCTGTTGTTGTTGGGCCGAGAGGAGTCGTTGCGTCGTTTGTTGCCCACGCACGAGGTGGCTTTTCAGGCAATGAGTGGCACGCGCGTGAACGTGAACGACTTCTTGCGTTGGCCGCTCATCAAGGTGTCTGACGAACTCACCAGCCGGTTTGACGCGCGCAATGAAGAAGAAGAAATCATGATTGGCGCCGTGCGGGCGGGAATTCCCGATTACAGCCGCGCCGGTTATCGCGAAGCGGTGCACAACGCGCTTGTGCATCGCGACTATGCGCGAAAGGGTGCGGTACACGTGTTCTGGCGTGCGGACGAGATCGAAGTAGTGAGCCCCGGTGGGTTTCCGGACCATGTACACATCGACAACCTGCTGGTGACGGGGCCACAGCCTCGCAATCCGGTGCTGGCCGATGCGTTCAAACGGGTCGGACTGGTGGAACGCACTGGACGCGGAATTGACACCATTTTCGAAGGACAGTTGCGCTACGGTCGACCGGCGCCTGACTACTCGC
>JBDUBA010000250.1:0-7603 GCA_040004335.1 Gemmatimonas sp. | reverse complement strand
TCGAGGTTTCAAGATACGTCGTGGAGGCCGTCCCACTAGTGTAGTGTCGCAGAAGTTCCATGCGCTAAGGCAGCACGCGAATTTAGCGGCGGGGCAAGGCGCGCGAGCGAGTCATAGCAGCGCTATGGCGAGCGAGTGGAACGCAGCCCTGCGGCAAAAGGCGCCGCTGACTGCCATGAGACTTCTGCGACACTACACTAGCCACACAAACGTCCGCGCTGCCTTTTTGCGCATGTCAATTTCCTGGTCGCAGCACTACACCCCCCTCGGCTCACTGGGCCTGTCGGCACTGGTCGCCGCCCTTCCCGTCGTCGTCCTGCTTGCCTTGTTGGGTGTCTGGCACGTGCGGGCACACATTGCGGCGGTCGCGGGACTGGCAACCGCGTTTGGTATTGCCGTGTTCGTGTTCAGCATGCCGACGACGCTTGCGATTGCGTCCGTAGGTGATGGCGCGCTATACGGGTTGTTTCCCATTGGATGGATCGTGCTGAACGCAATTTTCGTGTACAGCATTACGGTGGAGACGGGCAAGTTCGACATCATTCGACATTCGGTGGTAAACATCGCGGCCGATCGACGAATACAAGCGCTGCTGATTGCGTTTTGTTTTGGCGCGTTTGTCGAAGGCACGGCCGGTTTTGGAACGCCGGTTGCGATATCGGCAGCGATGCTGATTGGGTTGGGATTCAAACCCCTGCCCGCTGCGGGACTTTCGCTCATTGGCAATACGGCGCCGGTTGCGTTTGGTGCATTGGGTGCACCCATCATTGCACTGGCCGGCGTCACGCAATTGCCACTCAACGACTTGAGCGCGATGGTTGGCAATCAGTTGCCCGTGTTTGCGTTCATTATTCCGTTCTGGCTGATCTGGGTGATGGCCGGCTGGCGTTCAATGAAGGAGGTGTGGCCAGCGTGTTTCGTGGCGGGATTGAGTTTTGCGATCATGCAGTATTACATCAGCCACAATTTCGGGCCAACCTTGGTGGATATTCTGGCGTCGCTCACGTCCATCGTATCGCTGCTGATATTGCTGCGATTTTGGCAACCGAAAACCTTGTGGCGGTTTCCAAATGATGTTGAAACCGATGCCGATGTTGCGGTTTCGCGCGCGCACATTCATACACCGGCGCAGATCATGGTGGCCTGGATGCCCTGGGTGATTCTGTCGGTGCTGTTGTTCATCTGGGGACTACCGAGTGTGAAGGCGTGGCTCAACGGGGTGAGTCAGTTCAAGTTGGCGGTGCCGTATTTGCATCAAGCCGTGCAGCGTACGCCACCCGTTGTTTCGGTGGCAAAGGCCGAAGATGCGTTTTTCGTGTTCAATTGGTTGTCGGCGAGCGGTACGGCACTGTTGTTGACGGGCATCATTTCGGGATTGCTGCTCAAGCTCACCCCGGTCAAACTGGCGCGTATCTATTGGCAGACACTTGTTAAGGTGCGCTTGTCGCTGATCACCATCGCGGCGATGATGGCGCTGGGTTACGTCACGCGGTATGGCGGACTGGATGCAACGATGGGGCTCGCCTTTGCACAAACAGGCGTGCTGTTTCCGTTTTTCTCGCCGTTGCTTGGCTGGTTGGGTGTGGCGGTTACGGGCAGCGATACTGCGTCGAATGTGTTGTTTGGAAACCTTCAGCAAATTTCGGCGCAGCAGGTTGGTATTTCGCCGTTACTTGCCGCGGCCGCGAACAGCAGCGGTGGTGTGATGGGCAAGATGATTGATGCGCAGAGCATTGTTGTGGCGAGTGTGGCGACGGGTCAGCAAGGTCAGGAAGGAAATATTTTGCGTTACGTGTTCTTTCACAGTTTGGCCCTGGCGTGTTTGGTGGGGTTGTTGGTGTTGGGGATGGCGCATTTTTGATACTGGGGTCAGAGGCGTCATTTTGGTACTGGGGTCAGAGGCGTCGTTTTGGTACTGGGGTCAGAGGCGTCATTATGACCGAGTGCAACGATTTGGTACGGGGGTGCTGACGATTTGTCGCGATTCTAGTGTCCGGGTGTGGCGTACCCATTGCTCGCCGCTAACAAGTTTGTATGAGTTACGAACGACTTCCAGCGAATGGCGCCACCGTAGCGACGGGGGGTCAGAGACGTCGGTTTGTTCGAGCAACGATTTGATGCTCACAACGCCGACCTGAAACAGACGGCATCAGCGTTGCATAGTGGGCAAGTTGATTCGTATTTTCCAGTTCCTGTTGTGAAGCGCCGGGCCTCAAAAAACTTCCCGCGCACAATCCGTTGGGAATATCACCGCTGCTTTGTTCTGGAGTTCTCATGAAACCGTCAATGCAGCAGACCGGACGACTGCTCGCACTGGTAATCGCGACGTGTTCACTCGCGGTGCATGCGCGCGCACAGACCAACAAATCCATTCCCGTGCGTCAGGTCTCCGGCCCCGTGACCTCGCGCGAAACATTTACAGAACGCCCCGATGTGCGCGGAATTCCCGGCGGGCACGCGCTGGTGCATGACCAGCGGAACAAGCGATTGCTGGTGTTCGATTCAACACTCGCCACGTTTACCATCAGTGCCGACAGTGTGTCAACCGGTGGCAACTTGTTTCCGAAAACGACGTACTTCTATCCGCTGATCGCGTACGCGGGTGACTCATCGTTGCTCATCGATTCGGAAGCGAGTGCGTTTCTCGTCGTGGACGGTGCTGGACGTATCGTGCATCCGATGGCGCACCCCATTGGCCGGGATCTCAGAAATGCGTCGTACGGTTATGTGGGCCATCCGGCTGGCGATCAGCAGGGCCGACTCTATTACACGGCAACTTCTCCACCGCAACCAGCTCCGAAGGACGGCGCGCCTCCCAGTACGGCTACGCGCGACACGGGCTCCATTGTTCGCGTCGATTTCAATCGGCGTGTACTCGATACGGTCGCACAGTTCTCGATTGCGCGGGGCGATCCACCCATGATCTTCGGTGTAAACGCGAACGGGAAGCCCACCGGCATTACCACGATCAACCCAATGCACGGCGCTCCGGACGAGTGGGCGGTGCTGGCGGATGGCACGCTCGCGATTGTACGCGAATATGATTACCACGTTGATTGGGTTTCACCCGACGGGGAGAAGCGGTCAACCCCGAAACTTCCGTTCGACTGGCGCCGCATTACCGACGACGAGAAACGCGCGCGCATTGATTCCGTGCAACGCATCATCGACTCCGTAACAACGGCGACAGGGCAGCCCATGTTCAGGACTATCCGTGGTGTCGCTGGCGACGATGGCCGAACCCGCTACGACACCATCATCCCGACCGTAAAATACGTACCGCTGTCGCAAATGCCGGACTACTTCCCACCAATTCGGAACGGAGCGGTCCGCGCAGACGCCGACAACAACCTTTGGATTCTTCCCACGACCTCATCACAAGCGGGCGCGGGGCTGCTGTACGACGTCGTCGACAAAAAAGGCGAACTGTTCGAACGCGTGCGACTTCCCGCCAATTCAGTGCTTGCCGGTTTCGGAAAGGGTGGCGTCGTCTTTCTGTTAAATCGCGATCCCGATGCGAAGACGTGGGAATTGCAACGGACACGCGTGGTTCGGTGATGTGGACCGGGTGGCTGGTCAAACGGAAACGAATCCGCTCTGGGAAAGTCGAGCCACCGAAAATTGCCCGATCTTAACACCCTCCGCAATCAAACGTCCGAGGAAAGGAGACCGCGACGCCTTTGCCGACCGGCCGTTGTGGTTCCCGCCCCACACGAATTTCGAATGAACAACACTCGACACTCACTGACGAGAACTTCAAGGCCGACATCCTGCAGCTGGATGTGCGCGGCTTTGAGCGCCGTGTTCATCACCATTCCGTCGAGCGCGACTGCGCAAACAACCATACCACTGCGCGAGCTTCCTCCAGCTGAGAAACTCTCTCCGGAGAAGTTCCAGAATGTTTTCGCCGTGCGGCAGATCGGTGACGGCAAGGTACTGGTCAATGACGGCGTACGCATGCGACTCTCAATGCTCGATGCAGAACTCAAGCTGAGCAGCATTGTGTTGGACTCGGCCAGTACGGCAACCGCGAAATACGGCAACAGAGCCACACCAATCATCGCCTACCTCGGCGATTCAACCTTCTTCCCGGACTTTGACTCGCGAGTCCTGCTCGTCATCGACCCACACGGCAAGATTGCGCGTTCTGTCGCGCTGCCTTACACCAATCACTTGTCGCAGTTGTGGATTTCCGCGTCGGGAGTTGACGGCAATGGAAATCTCGTGCTTCGCCCGAATCCACCAACGAAGCCAAAAAACTCGGCACCCGATCCATCAACCGGATACACAACCGTCGTCAACAATACGCCCGATTCGGCGGCCATCGTTCGGGACAACTTCGATACTCGTAAGGTCGATACAATTGCGCGCGTGCAGTACCCATCTGGCATGCGAAACGAAATCGTCAGAAATGGCGACGGCGATATGGTGAAATCACACGCCACCGTTATTCCACTGCAAAATCAGGATGTGTGGGCAATGTTGTCAGACGGCACGCTGGCGGTGGTGCGCAGTCACGATTACCACGTGGATTTGCGGCGCACGGACGGCACGTGGCAATCCGGTGAAAAGCTTCCGTTCGACTGGAAACTTCTCACGCAGGCCGAAAAACAACGATTGGTTGACTCAACACGGCGGATGATCGACACGCAGGTGCAGGAAGTGGAGAATCGGGATGGCAAGAAAGCGGCGCGGTACAAAAAGACGCGTATCATTCAAACCATGGCGTCGGCCACGCTCGGCATTCCCTTACCGCCGGAAGCAACGAAAGCGCAAATTGAGGCCTTCGCTGACTACGAAATTGTCCTGGATGTAGTAATTGCTTCGCAATTGCCAGACTACTATCCGGCGCTCTCCTTGGGTGCGGCGAATGCGGATGCGGACGGCAATTTGTGGATTCTGCCGGCAACGTCGAGTAACGGCAACGATGGTCGGCTCGTGTACGACGTCATAGACAACAATGCGAAATTTGTTACGCGCGTGCGTCTTCCGGCACAACGCTCAATCGCCGGCTTCGGGAAGAACGGCATAGTGTATCTCAGATATCGCGAACCCGACGGACAGTGGAGAGTTGAGCGCACGCGGTGGCGCTAGTGTAGTGTCGCAGAAGTTCCATGCGCTAAGCCAGCACGCGAATTTTGCGGCGGGGCAAGGCGAGCGAGTGGAACGCAGCCCTGCGGCAAAAGGCGCCGCTGACTGCCATGAGACTTCTGCGACACTACACTCGCTCCATGACATCGAAAACGAGCCGTGGCGACGTGCGTCAACGCGAGCACCATCGGCGCTATGGAATTTCGGCGGATCGATTGCAAGAGCGATCTCCCGAACGTCGTCGTGGACCCCACCTCCGCTAATTCCACGTCAGTCGCACAATATGCACACCACCGTCGTCATCGTACGTGACCCCGAATCCGCTGTTTCCCTTGACGGCGAGATAGGTAAGACGCACGGTCGCCGGCCACTGCATGATTGCGATCCACTTTCCATCGGGCGAATAGATATCCGCCTCGTGCGGATGGCCGTCGACCACACTGCGCGACACCCACAAACGTCCGTCCATATCAAACCCAACCCACTCGATTGGCAGTTTGATTTTCGGAATATCCAGATTGAGACTTGATGCTGGAACGTTATTTGATTTGGCGAGATCATCCCTTCGCGCTTCAATTGACTGCACTTCATTTGCCGAGAGCCGGATGGACGGCAGCGTGCGTTTGATGAGCGCGACCTGTTTTCCCGTTGCGTTCACGAGGCGATTTCGTATTCGGGAAGTTCTTCCTGCCCTTGGTCGATCGCCTGGATAACCGTCGCTCGGAACATTGGCGGATCGGCCTTCGCGTTTTGCGCCACGCCGGTGCGTGTGAAAAGGAGAAGACCTGCCGTCGCAAGAATCTATGGGGTTTGGCGGTTGATATTCATTGTGTTCCGAAGAGAACTGAGATGATCTGCCGCGAGGGATGTGTGCACCTAGGCGTGCGCGCCGAGACCCTCGCGAAAATATATGGAACTCTCCGGACCGCTGCTGTCTTTTCGCTGTGGGGCCGACCTTCAATCGCCCGCCGCGACAGCGTGAAACTCCGTGAGGAAAGTGGTGACCATGAAACACCGTCTGCCGCCATCGTTTTCGCCCATCGTTCGGCGTGCCGCGATCAGCGCGTACGGCTTCGACGGCCAGCGAAATCATGCGGTCGTGAAGTCGTGAGCGCCGCTTCCCTCGACCACGACGGGATCACGCGCCGAGCGTTCGTCGGTTCGGGAATATCGGCGTTGGCACTGCACGCGTTGCCCACGCCCCTGCGTACCGATGGTCGCCCGAACACGCAGCGCATATCAGCCGTCGCATTTGACGGATATGCAATCTTCGATGCCTCGACGCTAATCGCCGTAGCGGAGTCGGTCATTCCCGGAAAAGGAAAAGAATTTGTTGCTGTCTGGCGAACGCGCCAGTTCGAGTATCAGTGGCTTCGAACGATGGGCGGTCGGTACGCAGACTTCGGACAAACCGGCGCGGACGCATTAACCGTCGCCGGGAAATCGTTGGGATTTTCACTAAGCGCGGCGGATCGCGAACGGTTGCTCACCGCGCAACTGACACTCGCGCCGTGGCCCGATGCCGTCACGACAATTCGTGAACTGCGCGCCGCCGGGCTTCGTGTCGCCTTGTTGTCCAACATGACCGAAGCGATGCTCGTGGAGGGAGCGCGTCGCGCGGGGATTCGCGATGCGTTTGAGTTCGTGCTCAGCACCGATCGCGTGCGTGCAGCAAAACCAAGTCCTGTCGCCTACCAAATGGCGGTCGACGCATTCGGCCTGAGCCGCGACGAAATCGCGTTCGTCGCGTTCGCAGGATGGGATGCGGTCGGCGCCAAATGGTACGGATATCCCACTGTCTGGACCAATCGCACGACGGCGCCAGCCGAACAGCTGGACGCGGTCCCCGACATCGTGTGCGCAACACTTGCAGACGCGAAAACTTTTCTCACGAAGTCCGCACCGTAGCGCGATCAATTCCATGACGGCATGCACGGTCACGACGCGCTCCACTCGTTCCCGACCGACGCAAACCTCGTCTTGGAACTTTCAACTGTATTCGATGCTTTGTGCATGACGAAGACCGAACCACACTTTACGGCATGGCTTGCCGACGGTCCGATTTCTAAAGGCGAACATTTGAGTTTACCAATCCCCCAGTACGAGATCACCAAAGCAAGACCGGACGATCTCACACTGTTGCCGGCCATCGAGCTCGCTGCGGCACGATTGCTGGTTGGACACGCACCCGGATCGGTTCTCGCGCAGACAACGAGCGCGGGCGATTTCGAACGCTCGCAACGTGATGGTCATCTCCTTGTGGCTCGCGCGAACGACATACCTGTTGGGTTTGCGCACGTCAAAGTACTCGCGCCGGGAATCCTTCACCTCGACGAAATCGACGTACACCCAGAACATGGACGTCGTGGCGTTGGGATGCGTTTGGTGAAGTCGGTGTGCGCGCTGGCCGAAATCGAGGGCTTTCGGTCAGTCACGCTCACGACATTTCGTAACGTGCGGTGGAACATGCCATTCTACACGAAGGCCGGCTTCGAAGTCGTTCCACATGTCG
>JBDUBA010000457.1:0-7608 GCA_040004335.1 Gemmatimonas sp. | reverse complement strand
AAGCAGCTGGCGCATTTTGAAAAGCGCCTGATGGAAGAACGTCGGCGTGTGATCAAGGAACTGGGTCATCACGGTGATACCTTCGGCCCGAACGCCGAAGAGACCGAGAGCGACACCAGTGCGTATTCGTTCCACATGGCCGATCAGGGCACCGATGCCATGGAGCGTGAAAAGGCGTTCCTGTTTGCGTCGCAGGAGGGTCGATTTTTGTGGCACATCGATCAGGCGCTTCGCCGCTTATATCGCACGCCCGAAACGTTTGGCAAGTGCCACCAGTGTGGTGAGGACATTGCGTTCGAGCGTCTGGATGCGCTGCCGCACGCACGGTATTGCTATGCGTGTAAACAGCGCGAAGAAGACGCCAAGAAGGGCTGATCGTGAAAGCAGCGCTGTTCTGGCCCATCCTGCTGGCGGTGGTGTTGCTGGACTTCTTCACGAAGTATCTGGCAGTCTCACTGCTCGGAGGCGTACCGCATACCGTTATCGGTGAAACCATACGTTTGGTACTGGTTTACAATCCGGGCGCGGCGTTCGGATTTTACCTGGGCGAATATTCCCGCTGGATTTTCATGGCGCTCACGTTGGGCGCGCTCGTGATTTTGTGGCGTTTGTACAAAAACACGGCGGTCGGTAACGTGCCACGCACCGTCGCGGTCGCGCTTGTTTCAGCCGGTGCCATTGGCAACTTGCTGGATCGTATTCGCACTGAGCTCGGTGTGGTGGACTTCATTGACATCGGTTTTGGCAGGCATCGGTGGCCAACGTTCAATGTGGCCGACATCGCGGTCAGTGGAGGCGCGCTGTTGCTCGCGGTTGTGTTATGGGGCGAAGACAAACGCGCCGCCGCTGCATCGGCCAACACGCCTTCAAACGGCGCCAGCAGTATTTCTGACGTTCCATCTTCAACCGCCGCGTCGTTTACGACGGGTGAGGCAAGTGATCCTTCGTGAGTGCATCTGCGTCAACAACACATGAGCAACTGAGTCATGCTCCAGCGCCGGTCACCACCAGCCTTGGTGTTGCGCCAAGCCCGGCGTACTGGCTGGTGGCGTTGCTGGTGATTGTGTGCGACATCTTCACCAAGTGGCTGGCGGTTCAACGTCTGATGCCTCGCCACATACCGCACCCGATTTTGGGCGACGTCGTCCGTTTCACGCTTGCGTACAATCCAGGTGCGGCGTTCGGGTTCAATCTGGGTCCGGCGTCACGCTGGATTTTTGCAGGCTTGAGTGTGGCCATTGTGGTGGTGTTGCTCCGCTCAACGCGTCAGTTGGTCATGCAGTCCCGTCTCGCGGCGATTGCTGTACCCATCGTCATTGGTGGCGCCATTGGCAACCTGCTCGACCGCGTTCGTTTTCGCGAAGGCGTGGTTGATTTTATTGACGTTGGTGTGGGCAACGTGCGGTTCTGGACATTCAACGTGGCCGATTCGGCCGTGACTGTTGGCGCCATTTGTCTGGTGATTGCGTTGTGGCGGCACGACGAATCGCACGAGCGGTCATGAACGAACCAACGCGTTTTGAGTTCACGATTGAAGACGGGGGCGCCGAACGCCTCGATCTGCTGGTTGCACGCGAATTGGATACGTCGCGCACGCAGGCGGCGACATTAATTGCGAACGGTTGCGTGGTGGTCGACGGCAAGCGCGAGAAAGCATCATTTCGCGCGGAACGTGTGGCAACGGTAGTGGTGATGGTGCCGGCACCGGTTGGGCGCGACATCGAGCCCGAGAATATTCCGCTCAGCATCGCGTTCGAAGACGAACACTTACTCGTCGTCGACAAGCCGGCGGGTATGGTGGTCCATCCGGCGCCGGGCAACTGGAGTGGAACACTGGTCAACGCACTCAAAGGCCGCGGCGAAGAGTTGGCCGAAACCGGCGACCCCGATCGAGCGGGACTTGTGCATCGGCTGGATAAGGAAACGAGTGGATTGTTGCTCGTGGCGAAGTCCGATCGCGCGCATCGTCTATTGAGCGCCGCGCTGGCCGCGCGCAAAGTCTCGCGGCGGTACGCGGCCTTATCGTGGGGGCACCTCAACAGTCCCACCGAGCGCGTGGACAAACCGATCGCACGCGATCCGAAAGACCGCACCCGCATGGCAATTGTGGCGAGTGGCAAGCCGGCCCGCACCGATTTCTTCCGGCTCGCGCGCTTCGATTCGTGCGAACTGCTCCGAGCGCACCTGCACACGGGCCGGACGCATCAGATTCGCGTTCACCTCTCATCTATTGGGCATCCGGTGGTTGGTGACGATACCTATGGAGGGGGCGGTGGGCGGCGATTGGCCGCGCTGCCACCCAAGCGTCAGTTCCTGCATGCGGCGTGGCTCAGGTTTCGCCACCCCATTACCGGGGACACCATCGATTTGCGATCCGACCTGCCAGCAGACCTTGGCGCGTCACTGTTTGCAATGAGTGGGATGCCGGAGCTCGAACATCATCCGGCGCCGCTTGAATACCTCGGCTTCTACCGAACCGAGGGCGTGCTTGACGTGCAACCTCCAGTGGAAGACGATGGCGAACCTGCAACCCCCAGTACCGACTGACCGAAATGCGCACGTTCTCGTCGAAGAGGAGGACGAGCGCGAGCGGGTGTTGCTGGTGGTGGCGCGGGGGCGGGATGGCCTTGAAATGATGAGTTACGCGATGAACGTGTCGCTCGTGCGTGAAGTGATTGGTGCCCGGGCTGTGACGCGAGTGCCCGGCACACCCGCCGTAATGCGCGGGCTCGTGAATGTGCGAGGCATGGTGGTCACGGTTCTGGATTTGGCACGGTGCCTGGGGCAGGCCGATCCTCCGTCCCACGACATCACGCCCGCGAAGGGACCCAGTTCCGGCCATGAAACAGCGACGCGTGCCCAAATGCCAGGTTCAATCGTCCTGCTTGAGCAAAGTGGGCGCTTGGTTGGTCTCGCGGTGGATAGCGTGCGCGATGTCAGGCCGCTCGATGATGTTGGTCTCGTTCGCGAAGGGAGTGCCTTCCGGGACGAAGACGTGTTCGTGCGAGGATTGGCGAGTGCGGGCGGGGAACTGGTGACGTTGTTGGATGTAGCCGCGTTGTTGGCGCGGCATTTGATCTCTTCGGGGGAGACGTGATGGGTAGCCGGACTGTATTGATCTGCGACGACGCGATTTTCATGCGCACGATGGTGGGGGACATTCTCCAGTCGGCGGGTTTTGAAATTGTAGGCGAAGCGGAAACGGGAGTGCAGGCAGTGGAGCGGTATCTGCAACTGCGTCCAGACCTGGTGACGATGGACATTGTGATGCCCGATATGGGTGGCATTGATGCCGTTCGTGAAATCACCAAGCAGGATCCGGCGGCACGCATCCTCATGTGCAGCGCAATGGGACAGCAGGCATTGGTGGTGGAAGCCATTCAGGCCGGCGCGAAGGATTTCGTGGTGAAACCCTTCCAGCCCAGTCGCGTGCTTGAAGCAGTGAATCGCGTATTGGCTGCGTAGCAATCGCGTGATCAGTTCGGTGAATTGGCCGAACTGATCATGTAAGAAGGCACAATGGATCTCGCGAAATATGCGGAGTTGTTCCGCACCGAATCGCGTGAACACCTGGCCGAGATCGACACGGCGTTGCTGTCGCTCGAGCGCGACGGTGACGCTTCGCATATCGCTGTACTGTTTCGTTCGACGCACACCATCAAGGGAATGGCCGCGTCGATGGGATATAGTGCGGTTGAGCAGTTGTCGCACGCATTGGAAACACTGCTTGATGCCATGCGGTGCGGAAAATGTGCGCTCGATCAGGTCGCGATTGCGCTTCTGTTCGATGGCAGTGACGCACTTTCGCAGTCAGTGAATGATGCCGTGGAAGGCCGCGGCCATCTGGTGTCGCACGCGGTTGTCGCGTTGCTCGAGCGACTCGCAAGTGCCGTGGATGCAAATGCTCCGGTGAGTGCACTCTCGCAGACAAACTCGACGCACAATTCCGCAACATACGATCAAGACTCGTCTGCGACGCCCAACGCTTTCCCGGCCGTTCCGCAAAGCGATCATATTTTCGGTGCGTCGCTGTTGCCGCAGGATTTAGGCGGCCTCGAACTGAGCGATGCGGTTGCGCCCGTCAAACCAACGATTGCCGAAAAAACAATTGAAGTACGACTGTCGCCGGATGCTTCGTTGAAGGGTGTGCGCGCATTGATGGTGCTTGCACGCATTGAGGCAATTGGTACGGTGCGCTCGATCGTTCCGGCGCAGCACAGCTGGAACGACGACACGTTTGACGGCACGTTCACAATTGCTGTTGGGACGTCCAGGGCCGACGACACGATTGAAGCATCCATTCGCGGCGCTGGTGATGTGTCCCGGGTAACGATTCGCGCCGCCACGGTTGGTCGCGGTGAACGGGAAACGTTGCGACATGTGCGCATCGATCTGCGTCGGCTCGACACACTGCTCGATCTCGTGGGTGAGTTGGTCATTACGCGCGACCGACTGGTGCGCACTTCCGATGCAATGTCGGAAAACGGCGCCGACCGCGTGCTGGCTGGTGTCGTGCACGATACGTCGCGATTGGTGAGCGCCCTGCAGGAAGAAGTGCTTCGCACACGGATGGTGCCGGTCGGACAAGTGTTCGATCGCTTCCCACGACTGGTGCGCGATGTTGCGCGCGAACTGGGCAAAGACATCACGCTGATTACCGAGGGGCGGGAAATCGAACTTGATCGTTCGTTGCTTGATGCAATTGGTGATCCGATTGTGCATCTGCTCCGAAACGCCATTGATCACGGTGTGGAATCACCCGAAACGCGTCGTCGCGCGGGCAAGAATCCGAAAGGCCGACTGATATTGCGGGCGGCGCGCGATCGTGCGGCCGTTGTGGTGCAGGTGGAGGACGACGGCGGCGGCATCAATCGCGACGCGGTGCTGAAACGTGCGCAATCGCAAGGACTGGTTGACCCGGACATTACAATTTTGAGCGACGACGCCTTGCTCAAGGTGCTGTCGAAATCGGGATTTTCCACGGCGGTCGCCGTCACGTCCATTTCGGGTCGCGGCGTTGGTATTGATGTAGTTGCGAGCCGAGTGCGCACGTTGGGTGGCGCTCTTGAATTGAAGAGTGTGTTGG
This sequence comes from Gemmatimonas sp., assembly GCA_040004335.1. Taxonomy (GTDB): domain Bacteria; phylum Gemmatimonadota; class Gemmatimonadetes; order Gemmatimonadales; family Gemmatimonadaceae; genus Gemmatimonas. Next base: position 2,522 of record JBDUBA010000457.1, on the reverse strand, counting down.
GACGCGGAACGATGTTCACGCTACGTTTGCCCGTAACGTTGGCGATTGTACGCGCCCTATTGGTTCGCGTGGGAGCCGAAACGTACGCGTTGCCCGCGGCTCACGTGATGGAAGCGCTCGAGTACGATGCCGGTGCCGTTGTCACGCTGCGAGGCCAGGAAACTGTCACGCTCCGGGATGAGGTTGTGCCATTGTTACGGCTTCGGTCGCGTTTCGGAATGGACCACAATTGTGACGATGGAACCCACATCGTGATGGTCGAGGCAGGCGGTCATCTCACAGCACTGCAAGTGGATTCACTTATTGGCCAACAGGATGTGGTCGTCAAGCCTTACGATGGCGTAAATGGTGCCGAAACTCTCTTCACAGGCGCGACAATTCTCGGTGACGGGACGCCAGCGCTCATCGTCGATCTAGGCGGGCTCACGTGATGAAGAAAGTTGCCGGCAGTGTGACTTCGGGCGGAAGGAATTCCGGCGGTTAACACGGCAAACACGGGCCTCCTCGCTACGCACTAATTTGGAGCAACAATGGAGGCGATCAGGTCACTCAAGACCATTCAGCTGGATGCGCTGCGCGAATGCGCGAACATCGGCGCCGGACACGCGGCGACGGCACTGTCGCAGATGACTGGCACGACCATCATGATCAAAGTGCCCGCGATCAATGTGTCGAGCATGGAAGATATTCCGCCGCAATTCATTCCGGACGAGGAGCCGGTGGCCGCGGTGATGATGCACATGCTGGGTGACCTCAGCGGACGCACGTTGCTGGTATTTCCGAAACCCACCGTGATGCGGTTGGCCGAGCTGATGTTGCGTCGCCCGATTGGTTCGTCGGTAGCGCTGGGCGAAATGGAAACGTCGGCCATCAAGGAAGCGGGAAATATTCTGAGCGGCGCGTACATGAATGCGCTCAGCGATTTCCTGGGAATGTTGCTGCTGCCATCGCCACCGTCGCTCGTGATTGATATGTCCGCGGCCGTGTTGACCAGCGCGTTTGGTGAATTCGCCACCGATGCGGACAGCATTCTGTGCGTGGAGAGTGAGTTCATTCTGACGGACATCAACCAATCGTTGCGAGGGTTCTTTTTGCTCTTGCCCGACACGGCGTCACTCCAGGTGATGCTGCGCGCGCTGCGTTTAGCCTAAGCGACCAGGTATTCGCTGCAACATGTCCGTACCGGTGGTGTCCCGCGACGCTGATGTTCTGCGAGCGTTTGTTGAACGTGTTGATCAAACCGATCCGCGCGCGTTCAACAATCTGGGCGTGTTGTACCACAGCAAGGGAATGCACAGCGAGGCGGTCGACGCGTTTCTCCGCGCGATTACGCTCGATCCGCGCATGCAAACGGCGGTACGCAATCTCGAAGTAGCGGCGGCGGTGGACGGCGCTTGCGACACGCGACTGGCCGGCTTGGCTGAACGCATCGCGCGAGACCCAGACGATCGTGACGCCGCGCGCGAGCAGGGTCGCCTGTTGCGCTTGATTGGGCGTCATGTGGAAGCCAAACAAAAGTTGGATTCGTTGATTGCAGACGATCCCGACGATGCACCCTCATTACTCGAGCGCGGACTGTTGGAGCAGCGCGTGGGAGATTTGCGGAAAGCGCAACGTTGGTTCGAACGTGCGACCAACGCCGACGAAATGAACGTATTGTCTCGTCTCCATCTCGCTGAAGTGCTGTATCAGCGCGGGCAAAACGAACAGGCGTTGGAAGCACTGGATCTGTTGTTGTTATTGGATGACGAAGTCGCGGACGCACACTTGCTGCGCGGATTCGTTTTGGGTGACATGGGGCGACACGAAGCCGGCATGGAAGCGGCGCGCCGTGCATCGGCGCTCAACCCGTCGGTGTCGGCAGCGCAGGCAAACCTTTCGCTCGAGAAGGTGTTGTCGAGCGGAGCGCATCCGGTCATCAATCCCAATGTCGCTCCGGCAATGAGTGTTGTGCCCACCGGTGAAATGGCGCGGTACAGTTTGGGAATGGCATTTCGTCAGCGCGGATATTTTTCCGAAGCGCGGCGTGAGTTCGATCGCGCCATCGAGCTCAAGGAAGACGAACGTCTCGTCCGTCACGCGATTGCAGAACTTGATCTGATTGCCGGCAACTTCGCCATGGCTGCAACCGCATACGAGTTGCTGCTACAGACGTTTGGGGAAAATGCGCGCTGGTGGAACGAGCACGGCGTCGCGATGCATCAGAGCGGCGCTGTTGAAAGGGCGGCCGATAGCTATCGTCGAGCGCTGCGATGTGATCCGCGCTACGCATTGGCGTACCAGAACCTCGGCGTCGCACTCGCCGATATGCACGAAGCAGCGGCGGCGCGGGAAGCACTGCAGCAAGCGGCGTCCATTGATCCAACGCTGGTGCGCGCCCGATTGAATCTGGCCCGATTGTTCGCAGAGCAGCGAGACCCACTCGGCGCACTATCTTTGCTCCGCGAACTGTCAACGTTTCACTCCACGCACGCGGATGTGTGGCACGAGATGGGGCGCGTACTCGTAACGTTGCATCGTCC